>CAYPQM010000265.1:0-5573 GCA_964412845.1 uncultured Streptosporangiaceae bacterium | reverse complement strand
CCCGGTTCCGATGAGAACGGGCGCGAGGATGGATCCGCCCCCGATGCCGTAGATGCCGCCGGCACATCCGACCACGGCGGCCAGCAAGATCAGTAGAGGCTGGGGCATGTTCCGGGCCGTCCGGGCGGCGCTGCCCGGGCGGGTCGGCCTGGTAGCGGCCAGCCATCCGCCGAGGGGCAGCAAGACCGCCGCGACAACGAAGTCGAATACGTGCGGGCCGGGCAGGAGTTCCACGCGGATGACCGATCCGGCGACGACACCGGGCAGCGTCCCGGCGACGAGGACCACGGCGAGGCGGCCGCCGGTCTGCCCCTGCCGCCAGTAGCGGTACAGCGCGCCAGGCGTGGCGACGACGTTATAGAGCAAGTTGGTCGGGGTGACCGCCGGGCTGGGCGTGCCCAGGACGGCAACCTGGAACGGCAGGAGAAGCACCGCACCGGAGATCCCGGCCGGGGTGGCCAGCACCGCGACGGCATAGGCGGCGACCAGGGCGACGAACTCAGTCCAGCCGGCGCCGAGCATCTGGCCACGCTACAGCGGACCACGAACCGTGCCTGATCCGTGGGTCATTACTCACCTGACGGTCACCGGTGAGCGTGTCGCGGCCATCGTCCCAGCGTCGGCGACCGCCTTTCCGCACGCCGGCCGCGCCGGGTAACGTCTCCGGCGTGACCCATCGGGAATCACTCGTCTTGGGATGGGGCCAATGAGATGACGGTCTTTGTTCTGGTCCACGGCGCGTGGGGCGGTGCGCACGGCTTCCGCAAAATCCGTGGCCCGCTTCGGGCGGCCGGCCATGAGGTCTTCACACCGAGTCTCACCGGTATCGGCGAGCGCGTCCACCTCACCAGTCCCCAGGTCGGCCTGACGACCCATATCACCGATGTCGTCAACACCATCCTGTATGAGGATCTGCGCGACATCGTGCTGCTCGGCTTCTCCTACGGGGGGATGGTGATCACAGGTGCGCTGGAGCACATCGGCGACCGGATCCGGCACCTGGTCTACCTCGACGCTTTCGTGCCCGGTGACGGCGACAGGGTCGACACCACGGCTGGGATCGGGGCCGGCCGTGGCGTGATCGAACTCGGCGGCGACTGGCTGGTGGCGCCGCCGCCCCGCGAGGTCGACGACCCAGCCGAGGCGGCGTGGGCCGCCGCGCGGCGCACACCGCAGCCGGCCGGCTGCTTCACCGAGCCGGTCCGGCTGGTCCGCCCGCTGGAGGACTATCCGTTCACGCGTACCTACATCAAGGCGACCGGGGAGCCCCGGCCCGATCCCGGCGGCCCGTTCTGGGCCGCTGCCGACCGGGCCGCGCACTCACCAGCCTGGCGCTACCGGGAAATCGCCACCAGCCACATGATTCCCAGCAACCGGCCCGACGACCTGGTCCGCCTCCTGCTGGAGCTGACCTGAGAACGCGGCCCAGACGCGGTGGCTCAGCAGCGCCACCCGCGCCGGGCCCGGACGAGCAGATCCCGGATTGACGGCGGGCCGTTGACCGGCCCCGGAGCATGATCTTGGCTATAACTGCGAGGGTGGTTCCTCTTCCCACGCTCGTTGTTGTCAGCGGCCCGCCGGGGTCGGGCAAGACGACGCTGGCCCACAAGATCGCGCTGCTGATGGGATGTCCGGCGATCTGCCGGGACGAAATCAAAGAGGGGATGGTGCATGCCACCCCGGGATTCGTGCCACGGCCGGGTGATGAGTTGTCCATGCGGACGCTGTCGACTTTCTTCGGCGTGCTGGAACTGCTGCTGGGAGCCGGTGTGACGACCGTGGCCGAGGCGGCCTTTCAGGACCGGCTATGGCGCCCGGGATTGAAACCGCTGCAGAGCCTCGCCCAGATCCGTATCGTGCACTGCACGGTAGACGCACACCTGGCGTTCCAGCGCCGCCTGCGACGCCAGGAGAGTAATCCGCTGCGCCGGGCACACGCGGACCCAGGCCCGCACGACGCGGCGGAGCGCGCGCTGGGCCACAGCATGTTCGACCGGGTCTCGGTGGATGTCCCCTGGATCGAAGTCGACACCACGGACGGCTACCGGCCTGGACTCAGCGAGATCGTGGCCTTCGTCCAGGGCCAGGGCTGAAGCCCGCCGTCACCGAATCCACGGAAGGACATCGCAGGCGCGGCTGGCTGCGCCACATCTGTACCTGCCTGATGGGCGCAGCCCGGGCCGCGGGCTACTTGAAATGGATCTCTTCGGGGTTGACGGCCTTCAGCACGGCGGGCGCGGTCCCGAAACCCGTCCCGACATTCTCGGCGGCGGTGATCGAGTACGACGTGCCACTGCCGGTCTTAACTCCGGCCGGAATCTTGATGGTGCACCCGAACAGCCTGGTGGTGCCGTTCCAGCTGCACAGCGCACTGGTTGGCGAAATGCCCGGCCCGGTCAGCGTCACCCGCACATCGCCGGCCGCAGCGAGCGCACTGGCCCAACTGGCCTGGATGGGCGTGCCCGCGGCGTTGGCGAACTGGAATCCGACCGGAATCACGCCCGCTGACTTGGCGATTGCGCTGCCCGGCTTGGGCGAGGTGAAGCCACCGAAGCCGTACCCGACCGTGTAGCTGACGCTCACCGGCGCGGCCTGAGGATTACCGGCGACGTCGGCCGCCCCGGCGCAGGTAGCGGTGAACGATCCTGCTCCGTGCGTCCCGGTTGTGGTGACCGTCACTGTCGCGGCCGCAGCGACACCAGAAAGGTCATCGGCCGTGTGGCAGGCCGCCGCTGGGACCTTTCCGTAGATGTAGTTCTTCCCGGCGGTGACTCCGGTTACTGACACTGTCGGCGGGGCCGTGTCGACCTTGACCGAATAGGAGGCGTTCCCCTGATTGCCGGCCAGATCCAGGCAGGTCGCGTCAAGGGTAACCGGATTCCCCTGATCGCTGGTTGTGCTCGACGTGGCGCAGTTCGTGGTGTCCAGCGTGCCGTTATCTGACCAGTGCCAGGTGACCGTCACCGGGGAGGTGTACCAGCCGTTTGTCCCCACGGTGCCGGAGGTGACGGCAGGGGTAGCCGTCGGCGCGGTCGTGTCCAGTGTGCTGAAGCACCCGTCCAGGTACTGGTTGGAGTTCGTGCCATCCGGGCAGATGGTGTCCAGCCAGATGTTCCCCCCGATCTGCACGCCGGTCATATTGGCGCCCGCCAGGCTGGCGTAGCTCAGGTCGGCGTACGCGAGGAAGGCATGGTAGAAGTCGAGGCCGGACAGGTCCGCGTGGGCCAGGTTGGCGCTGTCCAGGAATGCGTAGGGGCCGATCAGGTAGCCGGCCGCCAGCGACCAGTTCACCGGGAGGGCCTGAGGGGTTCCGGTGATGCCGCCCGATCCGACCTCAGCCAACGTAGCCGAGGTGAGGATGGTCCCGGCCAGGTTGGTGGAGCTTAGGTCGGCTCCAGTGAGGTCGGCGCCAGTCAGGTCGGCGGAAGTCAGGTCAGTATTGTTGAAATCGGCACTGGTCAGGAGCGCATTGCTCATGTTGGCGCCGCCAAAGTTGGCGTAGCGGAAGCTCGCGCCGATCAGGGTGGCTCCAGTGAGGTTGGCGCCGGCCAGGTCGGCGTTGTACGTGGTCTGGTACGACAGGTTGGCGTTGGCCAGGTTGGCCTGCGGCCCGGCCAGGTAGCCGTTGCCGACCAGTTGCCAGTTCGCCGGAAGGGACAGGGGGGTCCCGGTGATGCCGCCTGAGCTCGCTCCATCCAGGGTGGCGGTGGTCAGGTCGGTATCGGTCAGGGTGGTGCCGCTGAGGTTGGCCCCGGTCAGGTCGGCGCTGGTGAAGTCCGCGGAGGTCAGGTCGGTATTGGTGAAATTGTCACCAATCAGGTCCGCGCCGGACAGATCCGCATTCTTCAGGCTGGCCCCGCTCAGGTCGCTGCCAGGAAGGCTGATTCCGGACAGGTTCGCGTCGGCCATGTTCACGTTCGGGCCGATGAGGTAACCGTCCGCCAGGGAAAAGCCGGTCGGCAGAAGCGCAGGCGACCCGGTGATTCCCCCGGAGGTCAGGCCGGTCAGGTTGGTACCGCTCAGGTCTGCCTGGTCCAGGACGCTGTTCGTCAGGAAGGCCCAGAGCAGGTAGGCCCCATGGAGGCTGGCGCCGGTGAGATTGGCCCCGGTCAGGTTGGCCCAGTCAAGGTCGGCACTGGTCAAGGTGGCGTTGCTGAGGTTGGCATTGGTCAGGTTGGCCGTGTCGAGGGCGGCCTGGTCCAGCGCGGCGCCGCTGAGGTTCGCGCCGGTCAGGTTGGCATTGCTGAACGTGAGGCCGGTGAGGTCCGCGCCGGATAGATCGCAGCCGCTCCAGTCGATTCCCTGGTAAGGCAGCGAGGACACGGTGCCCGTGGCGTCGACGGTCGGGCAGGTGACGGCGGCGGCCGCCGGGCCTGCGAAGAGAGCGATCATTCCCGTAACCAGGCCAAGCGCCGACACTATGGCGCAGGCGCGCGCACCCAAAGCCCCTAACCTCACGAATCCTCCACATAGCGAGTGCACTGCACAACGGATCACCGCCGGAATGACCCTGGTGGGGTAATGGTCCGCCGGTGGCCGTAGGAAAATGCCCCTTTGGGCCGGGCGGGGCAACCGGCTCAAAACAGGGCAGGCCTGACCCTATCCAGTCAAACCGGCCCGGTGTGACGCTTTCGCTCTGTCACCAGGGCCGCATATGCCGACGGTGCTCGCCAGGCAGGCAAAATGGCACGTTAATGGCACGGCGATCATGAGATCAGGCAGGCCCAGGGAATGGCAGCGGATCATCGCCGGGGCGGAATGTCACTGTGCCATCTGCCCACCGGATGGTCAGGGTGCTCTGGTAAGCAGCGGATGGCCCGTCGTTGGCCGGTGGTGGCCGCGTGCCGGGCTCGACGCCCTGCGGCCATGATGAAGACCGGCTTCACGTCGCCCTTCCGGTGAGATGCCCCGCTAGTCCCAGCCCGCGTCAGCTGGCCATCTGGCGCGCAACCAGCGCGATGCCGTGCCCCCATGAAGCGAGCTGGCCAGCCGGAAGGTAGGAGGAGCCGCCCGCCCCGTGATCTGCCATCGGGGACGCAACGTAGCGCTCACGGCCACGAGCATCGATGAAGTACACGACCGAGGAATGGATGACATCGGCGTTGCGGCTTGGCGCCTGGACCGCCACGTCGTAGTCATGCCACACGGACCGGAGGCTGGGCAGTGCCCCGGTGAGAAAGTGCCACGACGGGATCGTGCCCAGCTGATGCTCGTTGGAGTAGGCGGCCATGTCGGCCACGCGCAGGTGGTAAGGGTTGACGTTCACCGCGACGAACACAACCCGTCCAGCGGTCCCGCCGAGATCGTGATAGGCGTCGATGAATTCCTGGGAGACGAGCGGGCAGATGTCGGTGCAGTGCGGGTCCATGAACTCCAGCACCACGGCGCGGCCCTTGAAGCTGGCCAGCGACAGCCTGCGTCCTTCCTGGTCGGTCAGGGTAAAAGCGGGTGCCTTGCTGGCCGGGACCGGGGAGAGCTCCATCAGGTTGGCCAGAGAGGTCGACACGCTGGCCGGTATCCCCGAGACCCTCATGGATGTCAGGGAATCCTGATGCTGGCGGACACGGACGGCA
>CAYPQM010000264.1:0-5635 GCA_964412845.1 uncultured Streptosporangiaceae bacterium | reverse complement strand
ATCGACCGGATCATTTCCCGGACGCTGGCCTATGCGATCGTGACCGGGCTGCTGGTGGGGGTGTACGCGGGTCTGGTGCTGCTGGCGACGCGGGTGCTGCCGGTTTCCTCGCCGGTCGGGGTGGCGGGCTCGACGCTGGTGGCGGTGGCGTTGTTCACTCCGCTGCGCCGCCGGGTGCAGCGGGTGGTGGACCGGCGGTTCAACCGGGCCCGGTATGACGCGGACCGGACGGTAGAAGCGTTCGCGGCCCGGCTGCAGGACTCGGTCGACCTGGGTGCGGTGCATGCCGACCTGGTTGAGGTGGTCAACCGGTCCCTGCAGCCCGCGCACGTCTCGGTATGGGTGAGGGGGCACGAATGATGAGTCCTGGCGGAAGAGCGGCCCGGTTCCGGGTGCCGTCGTCGCGGACCTGGGCGGCTGCGGCGGGCGCCCTGATAGTACTGTCAGCCGCGGCCCTGCTGCCGCTGTTCCTGCTCAGCCACGAGCGCACCGACGTGGTGACGCCGCTGGTCATCGGCCTGCCTGCGGGAGCAGTCGGGTGGCTCGTGGCCCGCCGCCAGCCGCGCAACCCGGTTGGCTGGCTGTTGCTCGTCATCACCGCGTGCCTGCTGCTCGGCACCGACGGCGGGCTGTACGCGCTGCTCGACTACCGCCTCGGGCACCACCTGCCCTTTGGCCAGGCCGGACTGGTGCTGGCCCAGCTCTGGGGTCCCGGTATTCTCCTGCTGGGCCTGGTGATCCTGCTCTTCCCGGACGGCCGGCTGCCCTCCGCGTGGTGGCGGCGGATCCTGTGGGCCTATGTCGCGATTTACGCATTCGCCGTTGCCGCGCTGGGCGTCGCGACGGCCGGTGCGTTGATGGGGCACCCGGTCCGCGTTGATGCCGACGGTGGCCTGGTCGCCACCGACAATCCGAGCGGCTGGTACGGGGCCGTCCAGAACGCGGCCCTGCTGCTGGCCGCGGTGCTGTGGCTGTGCTTCGTCGGCCGCCAGGTGCTGAGCTGGCGGCGGTCATCTGGTGAGCGGCGGCAGCAGCTGAAGTGGCTGATGAGCGGGGCCGCCATCGCGCTGGCCAGCGCGTTCCTGTCGACCCAGGTGGGCATCGCCTGGTTCGGCTATGCCGCGCTGCCGGTCAGCATGGGCGTGGGGATCTTGAAGTACCGGCTGTACGAGATCGACCGGCTGATCTCCCGGACGCTGGCGTACGCGATCGTGACCGGGCTGCTGGTGGGCGTGTACGCGGGCCTGGTGCTGCTGGCCACGCGGGTGCTGTCGGTGCACTCGCAGGTGGCGGTGGCGGGCTCGACGCTGGCGGCGGTGGCGTTGTTCGCACCCGTGCGGCGCAGGGTGCAGCGGGTGGTGGACCGGCGGTTCAACCGGGCCCGGTACGACGCCGAGGTGACCGTGGCGGCGTTCGCCGGGCGGCTCAAGGACGCGGTGGACCTGGACATGGTCCGCGCCGACCTGGCCGGTGTCGTCAGCCAGGTTCTTGAGCCGGCGCACATGTCAGTATGGATCGCCCGCAGCGGCCCCGGCTAGATCACCGGCACGGGTACCGCCGCCGGCCGGCGGCCGTCGTGGCGGACCAGCAGCATGGCGGCGTCGTCGGCCAGCGCATGACCGACATGCCGGATGACGTCGCTGCTCAGCCGGTCCAGCACGCCGCCGGGATCGGTGTCATCGCCGTCGGAGCCGCCCAGGGCCAGCGTGAAGAAGCTGCCTGACTTGTCCCGGGCCTCACTCAGGCCGTCGGTGTAGAACAGCATCTGGTCGCCGGGCCCGAAGGGGACGGTGGTCTGGTGGCGCCGCTCATTCACGAGGTGGGCGAGGCCAAGGGGCAGGTTGCGGCCGGCCGACTCGACGAACCGGGCCGCCGAGCCACAGCCGTCAGCCAGCAACGGCGGGGGATGCCCGCAATTCAGCAGTTCGATCTGTGACCCGCTGGTGCAGACCTGGGCCAGGATCGCGGTCACGAACTGCTCGTCAGTGAGCTGGCGGCGCAGGCTTATCTCGATGCGGTCGGCGATCGTGCCCAGGTCCGCCGCGTCGTAGGCCACCTCACGAAAGGTGCCGAGGACGGTGGCCGCGGTCTTGACCGCGGCCAGGCCCTTTCCCTGGACGTCGCCGATAATGAGCCGGAGGCCGCCCAGCCCGGCCACGACTTCGTAGAGATCCCCGCCGATCCGCGCCCGCGACGCGGCTGACATGTAGCGCACCGCCAGCTGGACCGATCCCACTTCGTGCGGCACCGGCCCGAGCAGCACTTGCTGGGCCACCTCGGCGATGGCCTGTATCTCCGCCAGTTCCCGCTCACGCCGCTGGCGCACGCTGCTGGCGAGCACGGCGGCCGCGGTCACGCCGGCCACGGTCGCGATGTCAAAGGAATCCTGGCCCAGGCCGCTGATCCGCTGGTCCAAAGCGATCAGCACGCACAGCCCCAGCGCGACGATGCCGACCACGGTGGTCTTACGCAGCCCGCTGGACACCGCGGCGAACGCCGGGCCCAGCGACAACAGCGGCAGCAGGCCGGAGCCAGGGCCCGTCACGGCAGCGGCGATGGCCGCCGCTCCCATGATCAGGAACGGCAGCGCGTTCAGCACGAGCTGCGCCCTGGACCGGGTAACCGGTTCCACCCCCGTCGTCGACCGCTGGTCGTGGAGCGGCACCAGTCCTGGCCGCCGCTCATCCCCGTCAGTGCCCCGAAAACCCTGCTCCCCAGAGCCGGGCTGGTAGTTCTGCTCCCCCGGAGCAAGAACTGCCGAAATACTACCAGCGGTGACAGGCGTTACTAGTTAGGTAATCCAGGATCTGCCCGGCAAATCGAGGGCCGCCTGGTTCTCAGCGGCTGAGGAACTCGTTCATCGTGCCGACTTGCGCGTGGTCACTGGTAAAGCCGAGTTCGCTGAGGCGCCAGTCGTCCTCGACGGTGCGCAGCAGCGAGTAGTGGTTGTACGGGGTGTCACTCAGGTAATGGTGCGGGCCGCTCGGGTCGATGATCACCGCTGGCACCAGCCCGCCGCCATACAGGCCGCCAGGCCAGGTGGCGCTGATGTCCGGGTCGCCCGCGGGCAGCACGGGCGAGTCGCAGCAGCCCGCCGGGGAGTCCCAGCCGCCGTTGACCGTGTTGCCGGTGTAGTCACCCTCGTCGGCGACGATGAAGATCGCACTGTGCGGCGTCCACGCCTTACTGCCCATGATGGTGGTCACCGCGGTTTTCACGAACGCGTCGGCATTCTGCTTCAGCACGACATCGGCAGGATCGTCATTGGTGTCGTTGTAGGGGCACGGGGTCTCCGGGTAGCCGGAGACGGCGGTGTAGACACCACCGTGCATGTCATTGCATTGGTCCGGGACGATGTAGACGAAACGGGGCGCACGCGGGCTGGCCAGGTCCGCGGCGAGGTCGGTGTATGGCTTGATGCGCGCCACCCGGGCCGGGTTGCCCCGGATGTCGGTGAAGAGCGCGAACGGGTTGTGCTTGGAGGCGTAAAGCGGGTTGGCGCTCGATGGCCAGAAGTCGGTGAGCGGATCTGAGGCCGGCATGGCCTGCAGGTAGGCGCCCCAGGAGATGTGCTGCGCATCGAGCAGGTCGACGAGGTTGGTGTGGTCGAACCGGTTGGCCGGATTATCGGTGTTGGTCCACCAGTTCGACCCGCTGATCATGGCGACGTAGTTCGGCTCGCTCGGGTGGGTCACCCCGTAGTAGTTCGTGGCCTCGGCGTACTGGTGCGCCAGCGAGGTGATGTAGGGCGCGTTGGGGTCACCGATCACGCTGTGCCGGGAATGGTTCTCCAGCACGATCACGAAAGCCCGGTCAAGCTGCACGGCGCCGCCGGGGTTATGGCCGGCGGCGGCGGCGCCGCTCGCTGCGGTCACCCCCGTGAAGAGCGCGGCCGCGACACCGGCGGCCGTTCCGGCGGCGACCAGCCTGGCCCGGGTTGTTCGCAGGAACATCGCTACCTCCAGGAATGTGCGCCAATGGGGAATCCTGGCATGCAGGGCATACCGGCACATTACGAGAGGGTTCGTCCGATAGCGATCATGCTGGGGTAACAAGACGGTCACCAATGCCGCGAATTTTTCATGGCGGACGCCCGGTGGATCAGCCGCCACCTGGGCCTTCGTTCCCGGCCCCGGGCGGCCGCTTGTGCGCTGCCGCCCGCGGCGGCACTTTGGGCGGGACACGCCGCGAGGACTGGGCCCTGCCATGGAGGCCGACGATGCTGCACCGATACCTTGCCCGGTCCCGCCGGGCCCGCCGCGCTGCGGCGGCCACCCTCGCCGCAGTGGCTTCGGCCGTCGCGGTGCTGCTGGCGCAGTTGCCCGCCAGCGCGATCGACGTGTCCGGCACGCCGTCCCCGGTGACCGGCAACGCGACCTGGTTCACCGGCCTGGGCCAGCCCTACGGCGGGTGCGGCCTGCCGCAGGCGAACCTGGACAGCCAGAACTTCCTCGCGCTGAACGTGCAGAACTCGCCGGGTGTCTACAGCGACCTGCCGCGGCCGATATCAGCGGCGAACGCGAGCGAGATAGGCATGTTCGACAACGGCCTCAACTGCGGGCGCTGGGTGCAGGTGACGATCGGCAACTACTGCACGGGGACGAACGACGGCGCGCCGAACCAGCCCTTCTGCCGCAATGGCTCATGGGTGCCGGATCAGTTCAACGGGGCGACACTGGACATGATCGTCGGCGACAGCTGCGATGACGGCAACGCCTGGTGCAAGGACGATCCCTACCACATCGACCTGGCCCAGGCCTCGCTCAACCTGTTCCAGCTAGGCGGCCAGCCGGTCGGCGACATGTACCCCAATTCCTGGAACAACCGCCAGGTCAGCTGGCAGTTCATCGCCGCGCCGAACTACACCGGGGACATCAGGATCGGGGCCATCCAGGGCGCGCAACCGTACTGGCCCGCCATCGCCGTCTCACACCTGCCCAATGGCATCCACGGCGTGCGGTACCTGGCCAACGGGTCCTGGGTGAACGCCGGCATGGACAGCGACCAGGGCGACGACTACATCATCGGGCCGACCACCGGCACCGGGACCGGGGGCACGCAGTATCAGATCCAGGTCACCGACGCGTCCGGCAATCTCGTGAACAACGGCGAGATATACAGCTTCACCCTGCCATCGGGCTGCTCCACCGGGTGCTCAGCCCCGTATACGTCGATCACCTACACCTCCAGCAGCGGCGGCCCGTCGCCCAGCCCGTCACCCACCGCGTCGGCCAGCCCGTCATCAACTCCCACGCCGAGCCCATCGCCCAGCCCGACCAGCACGGTGACGCCAGCCGGCAGCTGCACCCTCACCTCGTCGGTCGTCACCTCATGGTCGGGCGGCTATCAGGTCCAGTTCACCGTGACCAACAGCGGGACCGCTCCGGTCAGCGGGTGGAAGACCGGCTTCTCGTTCGCCGATGCCGCGGAGAGCATCACGAGTTCCTGGAACGCGGCCATCACCAAGTCCGGCCTCCAGGTCACCGCGAGCAACGAGAATTACAACGGCGCCATCAGCGTGCACGGCTCGACGACCTGGGGCATGGTGGCCAGCGGCAGCAGCTCCGCGCTGTCCGGCCTGACCTGCACGCCGACGTAGCTAGGGCGCGTCCCGTGGACCTTGGCGAGTGCGGGG
>CAYPQM010000263.1:0-5704 GCA_964412845.1 uncultured Streptosporangiaceae bacterium | reverse complement strand
CTGTCTTGTCAGCGGCACCTCGTCCGCCGGCGGCGGTGAGTCGGCCCTCTGGGCGCGTCCGGCGATGTTTCGACCGGATGCCGCCCAGGTGACCACTGCGTACGGTGGGCTTATTGTTAGCGCTAACTTTTCCTCGCGTCAAGGCCCTCGCGCCCGTTTTGCGCGGTGAGCGCCTATTGTTATCAAGTGCCCGGCGCCTGTTGACCTTCATGGTTGTTAGCGCTCATAATTCACCGGATACCAACATCATCCTTGAGCGTCGATGTCGTACTGCTCCATCCGGATCGGTGAGCGGGAGCCGGCGGGATCGTCCTGGCCCTCGCAGTGGTGGCCGCGGCCATCTGCCGGAAATGGCCGTCATCCGAGCGAACGGCCGCGGCTACAGTGATGTGCAGCCACAATCCGCCGAACCCCGGCAGCCAAGTGAGGACGCAGGTGGTCAAGCCCGTCCGCGAGCCGGCGATGACGGACGTCGCCAAGCTGGCGGGCGTCTCGCACCAGACCGTTTCGCGGGTCCTCAACGACCACCCCAACGTCCGGGAACAGACCCGGATACGGGTGCGGGCGGCAATCACCGAGCTGGGCTACCGCCCCAACCGGGCCGCCCGCGTGCTCGCCACCGGGACGTCCCAGGTCATCGGCTTCGTCTCCCGCTTCTCAACCCTCTACGGCCCGGCGGCGACCCTCACCGCGCTGGCCGAGAAGGCGCTGCAGCACGGATTCGCTGTCAACGTCGAGAGCGTCCGCACGCTCGATCGCCGGCCGGTCGCCGACGCGATCGGCCGCCTGCTGGACCAGCGGGTGGCAGGCCTGGTGGTCATCGCGCCGGTCGAGTCCGCGCACGGTGCGCTGGACGACCTGCCCGACGACATCCCGCTGGTCAACGTGGACGGCGACCCGCGATGGCCGACCGAATTGGTGACCGTGGACCAGGACGCCGGGGCATACGCCGCGACCGCCCATCTGCTCGAAGCCGGGCACCGTACGGTGTGGCACGTGTCCGGGCCCAACGACTGGTTCGACAGCCAGGGCCGTATCGCCGGGTGGCAGCGAGCCCTGATCGAGGCGGGCGCCGAAATCCCGCCGCTCATGCCCGCCGACTGGTCTGCAGCCTCCGGCTACCGCACCGGCCAGATCCTGGCCCGGATGAACGACGTGACCGCCGTGTTCGCCGCCAATGACCACCTAGCCCTGGGCATTCTGCGGGCGCTGCACGAATGTGGCCGGCGCGTACCGGAGGACATCAGCGTGGTCGGCTTCGACGACGTGCCCGAGGCGGAATACTTCATCCCGCCGCTGACCACAATCCGCCCGGACTTCGACGCGGTCGCCACCGCCAGCCTCGACCTGCTGCTGGCTCAGATCCACAGCGGCCACCACTTCGGCGACCGAAGGATGCTCACCCCGAGACTGGTCAGCCGCGACAGCGTGGCACCCCCACATTCCTGATCCGCACCGCCGTCGTTGACCCAGGCCACTATGTGCAGCTCACCGTGAGCGTGCGGTCGCTGCGCCCGGCGCTGGTCCGGCCACAGCGACGGGGTGCTCAGCCCGGAGCGCATCCGGCACAGGGAACTTGCGTTCATTAGCGAAGCCGTTCACCGCTCAAGCCTTGCTTGAGCGGTGCGCGGCCCGCTGAGTACCCACCGGCCACCTGACAAAGAACCCGCGGCCAGCGCGCTGACACCGCCCGGTTCCGATCAGACTGGTTCCCAGCGCCACCCGTCGTTGTCCTCGCATCGGATCGTCTCGCCATCACCGGCCACGCCGGTCAGCCCGTGATCTGAATTGCGGCAGAATTCGCCGGGCTGGTAGCAGTTCCCGGCGTTCGTGAGTGGGGTGCAACTGGCCTTCGGAGCAGGCCGCGGAGGTGCCGTGGTGCCCGGCGGAGGCGGTGGCGCCGTCGCTTTCGTCGCTGGCGCCAGCGCGGTGGTGACGGGATGTGGTGATGGCGCGGCCGTGGTTGGCGAGAATGTCGGTTGCGGGGCACGGCTGGATGGCCTCGCGGTGGGGCTGGCCGGCGCCGAAGTGCTTACCGTAGTGCTGACCGGCGGGGTGCTCTTCGCACCGCCCGCCGCGCTGGCGATCCCGGCGGAGATGATGACGACGACTAACGCGCCCGTGATGATCAGGGCCGCGCGACGGTTGCGGCGAGGCTGCCGGGGCGGCGGCTCGTACGGATTGAATGGCCGTGTTCGGTAACGCGGCTCTGGTGGAGGCTCCGGCGGATAGGTCATGGCGGCGTGCTCCCCGAATGCGTAAAGGTGAATGAAGACGCGCCGGTCAGCCTGATGCTCCGGGCAGCCAGGCGTAAATCCCCGCCCTCGGGGATCAACGGCGCGGTCGTCCCAGGGCCGGCGCACGTCAAAGGCCGCGCTGCTGCCTGGCCGGACTCTTGGCCGGCTTCGCGGCGGGCGCCTCGGCCCCGACTTTTGTCGGCACCCGGCCCTACGCTCGCCCTATGGCTACCTTCGCGCTGACTACGGTGCACGGCCCGAGCTGGGACGCCTCACGACAGATCCGGGAACAGCAGGCTTGGGACGAGCACGCGGCCTTCATGGACCGACTGGTCGACGACGGCTTCGTCATTCTCGGCGGCCCGATGGGCGATGGTGAGCGGGCTCTGCTCATCGTCGAAGCCACGGACGCACAAGAGGCCGAGACCCGCATGGCCGATGACCCATGGGCGTCGATGGGACTGCTCCGGATCGGTGCGCTCGAACCCTGGACCATCTGGCTCGACGGCAGGCAGAACAGCAGCAGCAGCAGCGTCGACCAGAATCTTTCCGGAACCATGTGACAGCGGGCGGGCGCTCCCGCCACGCTAGCGGGTCAATGCTGTTCAGCTCAGGCCGAGCCGGGCCTCGGCGGTTGTCCAGTCCGACGCTATGGCCCGCTGCGCGGTGGCCAGGCTGATCTTGTGCTCGCAGACCGCCCGGTGCAGCGCGTTCTCCACTGAATCCTTGGGGTTGGGCAGGGAGCCGACCTCGGGCCACAGGTTGGTGATGTCATTCGACCCACCGAGTTCGAGCGACACCAGGTGATCAAGCTCGCTGGTGCTGTCGTGCGGTATCCCATAGGCGGGATAGGCGATGTCAAACTTCGCCCGCTCGGTCTGCGATTCCGGGGGCCGGACCGTGCTGGTATACCCGGACTTGCAGATAGTCGAGCCAATGTCCGCCTGCGTGACCGCCGGATCCACGCTGCCAGGCGTGCACGAGCGGTCCGGGAGCTGGCCACCGTCCCCGGTGTGGCACGTGTGCAGGGTGATCGAGTACGTGACCTCATCCGGATCGTGGAAGCGCTGCAATCTCCCCGTGGCCGGCGCCGTGCTGGGAGACGCGGGCGCCTGACTGGCCGGGGCGGAGGATTGCGCGGCGCTCGCCGTCACGGCCGGAGAAGCGCTGGACGACGACGGCTCGGATGCCTGCTGCTGCGGTTGGCAGGCGGCCAGGGCGACTGTGGCCAGAGCCGCGGCCAGCGGAGTGGCGAAACGGTGAACCATAAGTCTTGGCCTTCCCTTTTCGGCTGTTCTTCACGATGCCCGTCCAAAGGACCGCGGGAAGGGCTGCAATATCCAATTGACGCGCTCCGCGTCCCCGTGGTGCACCGGCAGGTCACCATCGTTCACCCAGCACGTCACCATGGTTCACCATGCGCGTTCCCTGGTGCACCGGGCACGCCCCCTGGTTCACCTGGCACGTCACCCCGTGGCCGGCCCCGGCGACGCGGGGTGGCCCAGGTGGCCCCGTTCCAGTGATCTCAGGTGCGGCGCGCCGCATGGAGGGGTACCACTGCAGGCATGAGCGGGCGGCATGGGGTGCCGGGCACCGACGTGACCATGAGCCTGGTTATCCTCTGCCTGCTAGCGATCCTCGTGACTGTCATCCTGCTGGCCGTGGCTGGTAAGTGAACACTCGGGGATCCTGGCCGACATCTTGATTAGGCAGGTGGCGGCGGGGGAGATCGACTACCAATGACCTTCAAACCGGACGGTGCGGAGCAGACTTCAGGCGGGCAGCCACCGCCGGGTCTGCCGGACAGCGTCCGGCGGAGAGCACGCCGGCTGCCGCCGCAGCCGCCCGCCCAGCCGCCGAAGAATCGCAGGTGGCTGTATGTCGTACTGCTGATCGCCAGCGCCTTTATCTCAGTTGTCGCCGGGATCTGGCTCGGGCGTACCGGCCAGCTGGGATCTTCCGCCACGGCCGCCTCCAGGCCACCTGCCCGGTCCGTACCGCCTGCCCCATCCACGGTCCCCACTACCTCCGCCGCACCGTCCACGGCCACCTCCGCCGCACCGTCAAAGGGAGGCGCCAAGGCGCTCAAACCAGCAGCGGCGCTCGGCACATTCACCGGCAGCGGCAGCCAGACCACTGCGCGGTTCACTGTCCCAGGGTCGGGCAACTGGGAGCTGAAGTGGTCCTACACTTGCGCCTCCGGCACCGCGGGCAACTTCATCGCCGACGAGGACGGCGGCAAGGACCTCAACGGCATGAATGTCAACGCTGCCGGGAACGGCGGCGACGGCATTACGCACGCATACGGCGACGCGGGCAGGCACTACTTCGACGTCAATAGCGTGTGCGACTGGTCCATGACCGCGGTGTCCCAGCCATAACCGCGTCCCGCGCAGATCAGTTTCGGGCCGGGATCCGCGGGTGACCGCCCGCGCGGCTGCGGTGGGGCTAAGCTCACAGACCGTGGTCTCGGCACCGGACATTCCCGGGCATAAGGTTGCGGGCGTCGTGGGCAAGGGCGGTTTCGCCACCGTCTACCGGAGCTGGCAGTTGGCGGTCGGCCGTGAGGTGGCCGTGAAGGTCGACAACCGCGTGCTGCTCAGCGAGCGCGATCGGCGGCGGTTCGTCCGCGAGGTAACCGCGGCCGGGCGGCTGTCCGGACATCCCCATGTCATTGACGTGTATGACGCGGGAACGCTGCACGACGGGCGGCCATACCTGGTCATGGAGCTGTGCCCGGCCGGCTCCTTGAATGATGCCCTGCGCCGGGACGGCCCCATGACCCCGGCGCGAGTGCGCGACATCGGCATCAGGATCGCTGACGCGCTCGCCGCGGCGCACGCGGCTGGCGTGCTGCACCGTGACATCAAGCCAGCCAACATCCTGATCAACCGGTACGGCATGGTCGGCCTGTCCGACTTCGGCCTGGCCTCGATCGTGGCGGCCGAAGGTGAGCAGTCAGCGACCCGCGAGGCCCTCACGCCCGCCTATGCCTCGCCGGAGAGTTTCCAGTGCGACGAGCCGACCGTTGCCGCCGACATCTACTCTCTCGCAGCCACCCTGTACGCCCTGCTGGCCGGTCGGCCGCCGCGCTTCCCGGCCGGGGAGAAATCACCAAGCCTCGCGACGATCATGAGGCTCCATCACGAGCCCGTGGACGACGTTCCGGGGACGCCGCCGGAGCTGATGACGTTGCTGCGCCGAAGCCTGGCCACCGACCCAGCGGAGCGGCCGCCGAGCGCGGCAGCCCTGCGGGACGCCCTCGCCGCACTCGCCGCCCCGCGTGGTTACCCCGGACGCGCCCAGCACTCTAGCCCGCACCAGAAGGTGGGCCCCCACCCGGAGGTGGGCCCCCACCGGGACCCTAGTCCCCCCCGGCCCGCCGACCCACGCCAGCCCTCCCGCCCTGACCAGCCCTCCCGCCCTGACCACCACTCCCACCCTGACCAGCCCTCCCGCCCTGACCA
>CAYPQM010000262.1:0-5780 GCA_964412845.1 uncultured Streptosporangiaceae bacterium | reverse complement strand
TCCCGAACGTGACGGTGGCGTCCCAGATCGTCTCGTAGGTGATGCCTTCCTTCTTGTCGGCCGCCGCGACCAGCATCCCGTTGCCCTCATAAATGCCGACGTGGTAGACGTAGCCGGTCTTGTCGTGGAAGAAGACCAGGTCGCCGCGCCATGGCTGGCCGCTGACCTTGCGGAACGCCAGGAACTGGGCCTGCGCGGACCGGGGGATGACCTTGCCGTACTGCTGGTAGATGTACGAGGTCAGGCCCGAGCAATCGAAACCGGTCAGCGGTGAGTTCCCGCCCCACTGGTACGGGTAGCGGCCGACGAACGTCTTGGCGTATGCCGCGATCCGCTGACCCAGCAGCAATCTGACCGCGGCCGGCTGGGCCGGCCGCTGATGACCGGTGGCCGCGAGCGCGGGGCCGACCGACGGCAGCACCGAGGCCGCCGCAATGACCAGGACCGACGCGGCCCGGGCCGGCCAGCGCAGCCGGCCGGGACGCCCCGCTGCGTCGGTGGATACGCCGGTAGTCCGATTGCTCATGATGTTCCCCCGCTGCTGGCGGCCCCAGGCTGAGCGCCCGAAAGGCAAGGGACCATCGTTAAAGGCATTACTTAGCGCACTCTGTTAGACACTAGTAGTAATCAGGTCAAGCTCCCACAGCGGGGTGGCCAGGAGCTTGGCCAGCGCTCGCTTAGGCTTGATCGCATGTCCACCCCCGCCAGCCCGGCGCAGCGGTACGCGGCGTTCCGCAGCCAGCGCCGGGAGGACGGGCCGCAGCTCGCCGCGTTCCGTGCGCTGTATGACTTCCGGTTCGATGACTTTCAGGTAAGAGCCTGCAAGGCGCTGGACGCCGGGCACGGGGTGCTGGTCGCCGCGCCGACGGGATCAGGCAAGACGGTGGTCGGTGAATTCGCCGCCCACCTCGCGGTCGCGCAGGGTGGCAAATGCTTCTACACCACCCCGATCAAAGCGCTGTCCAACCAGAAGTACGCCGACCTGGTCCGCAGGTACGGCGCGGACCAGGTGGGCCTGCTCACCGGCGACAACAGCATCAATGGCGAGGCGCCGGTGGTGGTGATGACCACCGAGGTGCTGCGCAACATGCTCTACGGCGGGTCGGCCACGCTGGCCGGTCTGAGCTACGTCGTGCTCGATGAGGTGCATTACCTGGCCGACAGATTCCGCGGGGCCGTCTGGGAAGAAGTCATCATCCACCTGCCCGAGTCGGTCCGCGTGGTGGCCTTGTCCGCGACGGTGAGCAACGCCGAGGAATTCGGGGACTGGCTGGCCCAGGTGCGCGGCGGCACCACGGTGATCGTCGACGAGCACCGTCCGGTGCCGCTCTGGCAGCACATGCTGGCGGGCGGCCGGCTCTACGACCTGTTTATCGACCCCGGCGGGGCGGACCGGGATGCTTCGCGGGCCGGTGCTTCGCGCGCGGCCGCGGAGAGCCGCCGGGCGCTGGTGAACCCGGAACTGCTGCGGCTCGCCCGGGGGTACGACCTGGCGGCGCACCGGGGCCCGCCGCGGCCCGGGCGGGCCGGGCGCCCGCCCACCGGGTTCCGGCTGACCCGGCGGCCCGAGGTCATCGAACGGCTGGACCGGGCCGGGCTGCTGCCGGCCATCACGTTCATCTTCAGCCGGGCGGGCTGCAATGCCGCCGTCCGGCAGTGCCTGGACGCGGGGCTGCGGCTGACCACGCCGGACGAGGCCGCCGCTATCACCAAGGTGGCGCAACGGCGCACCGCGGATATCCCCGAGTCTGACCTGCCTGTCCTCGGCTACGGCGAATGGCTCACCGGACTGCAACGCGGGATCGCCGCGCACCACGCCGGCATGCTGCCCACGTTCAAGGAAGTGGTGGAGGAACTTTTCGAGGCGAGCCTGGTCCGGGCGGTCTTCGCGACCGAGACCCTGGCCCTCGGTATCAACATGCCGGCCAGGACGGTAGTCATCGAGCGGCTCGACAAGTGGAATGGCGAGACCCACGCGGACCTCACCCCGGGGGAATACACCCAGCTCACCGGGCGGGCCGGCCGTCGCGGCATCGACGTGGAGGGCCACGCGGTGGTGCTCTGGCAGCCCGGCACCGATCCGATGGCGGTAGCCGGCCTGGCCGGCACCCGCACCTACCCGCTCAACTCCAGCTTCCGCCCGTCCTACAACATGGCGGTGAACCTGGTCGGCCAGGCCGGCCTGCAGCAGGCCGCGGCCCTGCTGGAATCATCGTTCGCCCAGTTCCAGGCGGATCGCGCGGTGGTCGGCATCGTCCGCCAGGCCAGGCGGAGCAGGCAGGCGCGGGACGAGCTCACCGTGAGCTGCACGGCTGGTGATTTCGCGGAGTATGACGAGCTTCGCAGGCAGCTGTCGGCCCGCGAGGGCGACGCGGCCAGGCAGCGGTCGGCGGCGCAGCGCGCCGAGGCGGTGCGGTCGCTGGAGCAATTGCGCCGCGGCGACATCATCCGGGTCCCGGGCGGCAGGCGGGCCGGGATCGCGGTCATCCTGGATCCGGGGATCCCGGGCGCGGGGTCCAGCGAGAACGTCCCGCTGCCGCTCGTGCTGACCGCCGGCCGGCAGGTGAAGCGGCTCAGCGCCGCTGACTTCCCGGTCCCGGTCACGGCCATCGAGCGGATCCGGATCCCGAACTCGTTCAGCGCCCGCTCGCCCAAGCACCGCCGGGATCTCGCCTCGACGGTGCGCAACAAGCTGGCCGCCCATCCCGACGCGGGCCGGCCACCGAGGAGGGCGGACGGCGAGCACGCCGGAAGCACTGACCAGGCTGAGATCGCCCAGCTGCGCCGGCGGCTCCGGCAGCATCCGTGCCACGGCTGCCCGGACCTCGCCGATCACATCCGGCAGGCCGAGCAGCGGGCCCGCCTGGCCCGGGAAGTGGCCAGCCTGGAGGCCACGGTAGCGGGCCGCACCCATGTCATCGCCAGGACCTTTGAGCGGGTCTGCGCGGTCCTGGAGCACCTGGGCTATCTCGATGGCGACACGGTGACCCCGGACGGCAGGCGGCTCGCCGACCTGTACACCGAGCTTGACCTGCTGGCCGCCGAGTGCCTGCGCCGCGGGCTGTGGGATCGCCTGGGCCCGGACGAGCTCGTGGCCTGCGTGTCCGCCCTGACGTTCGAGTCCAGGAAGTCCGACGACGCTGACCCGCCCCGGATGCCGGCCGGCCAGGTGCGCGAGGTGCTCGCCTCGATGACCAGGATCTGGGCCGAGCTCGACGGGATCGAGAAAGAGCATGGGCTCTCGTTCCTGCGCGAGCCCGACTTCGGGTTCGCCTGGGCCGCCCACGCCTGGGCGCGCGGCAAGCCGCTGGAAACGGTGCTCGGGCCCGACCTGACCCCTGGTGACTTCGTTCGCGCCGTCAAGCAGCTCATTGACCTGCTGGGCCAGGTCGCGCTGGCCTCGGGGCACGGCTCAGCGCTCGCCGCGACGGCCCGGTCTGCCGTGGACGCGCTGCGCCGCGGGGTCGTCGCCTACAGCTCAGTGGGTTAGCCAGCTTCGCAGCCACGAGGCAAGCCCGCCAGGGCCTGACAGCACGTCGGCGGCGAGGGCAATGCGGGACTGCCGCAGGGCTGCGGCAGTCTCCGGGGACGGCGCCTGGCGGGCCGGGCAGGCGCACCCGCCGCAAGTGCACCCGGATGGCTGTCCGGCACCACCTGGTGCGGGGCTGGCGCGGGCCAGCCCCGCAACCGGCCAGGAACACCTCCGCCATCCGATCGAGGGCCGGATGCGTAATCCGGTTGCGCACGGCGGGCGGCGGCGGCACGGTGCTGCCCATGGTCATCAAGGACAGTGCCCGGATTCGTCGGGTGGAACCGGGCGAGTGGGCCACCGTGCGCCGGGTGCGGCTGGCCGCCCTGGCCGACGCGCCTGAGGCTTTCGGGTCGACCCTGGACCGCGAACTCGGCATCGAGGAGGCGACGTGGCGGGACCGGATCGCGGGCTCGCCATGGTTCCTGGCCTGGCGTGACGGGGAGCCGGTGGGCCTGGTGGCCGTCTTCACCGAGCCGCCCGGTGATGGCCGGCGCTGGCACCTGGTGTCCATGTGGGTTAGCCCGCCGGTGCGTGGCGGCGGTGTGGCCGACCGGCTGGTGACCGCCGTGACCGCGCACGTGCGCGCCGCTGGCGCGTCCGCGGTCACACTGTGGGTCGCGGCGGGCAATGACCGGGCCCGCGGCTTCTACGCGCGGATGGGTTTCCGGCCGACCGGCAACACGCAGACCTACCAGCGGGCCGGCGCCTCGAACCTGGATGAGGTGGAACTCGCCCTGGACCTGGTGGGCACCGGCTGATTCAGGCGCATCCCAGCTGCGCTGCTGTCCGCCGCACGGCCAGGCGCCGATTATCCGCCGGGCGGCCGGCCTGTCCTGGCACAATGACCGGGGTGGGATCGCTCATGCTGCTGGACACCGCCTCGCTGTACTACCGCGCCTACTACGGTGTGCCGGAGACGCTGACCGCCCCGGACGGCACGCCGGTCAACGCGATCCGCGGGCTGCTCGACATGATCGCCCGGCTGACCCGGGCGCGCCGCCCCGCCGCCTTGGTCGCCTGCATGGACGCGGACTGGCGGCCGGCCTTCCGGGTCGCCGCGATCCCCTCCTACAAGGCGCACCGGGCCCGCCCGGACGGCACGGAGGAAGCCCCGGCGTCGCTCACCGTCCAGGTGCCGGTCATCGAGGAAGTGCTCGCCGCCATGGGCGTGCCGATGGCGGGCGCGCCCGGCTACGAGGCCGACGACGTGATCGGCACGCTCACCGCCGGCGCGGACGGCCCGGTCTAGATCGTGACCGGGGATCGTGACCTGTTCCAGCTGGTCGATGACGCCCGGCGGATCAGCGTGATCTACACCGTGCGCGGGCTGTCGAAGATCGAGATCGTGGACGAGGCCGCGATCACCGCCCGGTATGACATCCCCGGACGGGCCTACGCGGACTTCGCGGTGCTGCGCGGCGACCCCAGCGACGGGCTGCCCGGGGTGCCGGGGGTGGGGGACAAGACAGCGGCCGCGCTGATCGCCGCGTTCGGCACGATCGACGGGATCCTCACCGCGTTGGACAAGGGGCACGGCGGGTTCCCCAAGAGCAGCCGCCCGAAGGTCGCGGCGGCGCGCGACTACCTGGTCGCGGCCCTCCCCGTGGTCAGGGTCGCCACCGATGCGCCGCTGCCCGCCATCGACGGCCGCCTGCCGAGATCCCCAGCGGATCCGGGGCAGCTCGACATCCTGGATGCCCGGTGGGACCTGGGTTCCTCACTGCGCCGGACCGTCGCGACCCTGGCCGGCCGCTAAGACCTGCGGCGCTCAGGGCGCCCGCACGGCGCATCGTTGACGCTGCCGCAGAGGCTAGAGAACGCGCAGGGTGACCAGGCAGCTGTCGTCTTCGGGGTCGGTCGAGCCAAGCTCGCGCAGCACGGCGTCGATGACCTGCTCAGGGTCGGCGCTGCCCGCGGCCGCGTAGCAGAGGGTGGCCAGGCCTTCGTCCAGCGGGCGGTCCCGGCGCTCGATCAGCCCGTCGCTGTAGAGCAGCAGCAGGTCGCCGGCGTCCAGGGTGACGGAGGCGGCCTCGTACTCATCGTGCCCGGCGCCCAGCAGGATGCCCGAGGGCTGGCTGAGCGGCGTCGCCCCGGAGCCCCGGACCAGGACCGGCGGCGGATGGCCGGCCTGCGCCCAGGTGAGCACCCGGCTCGCCGGGTCGAAGTACCCAGCGACGACCGAGGCCGTGTGCTCCGGGGCGACGTGGTGGACGAGATCGTTCAGCCAGCCGACCAGGCGCTCCGGGGG
>CAYPQM010000261.1:0-5833 GCA_964412845.1 uncultured Streptosporangiaceae bacterium | reverse complement strand
GCGCACGCTGGACGCCGGCCGGCGGCTCCTCGGCGGTATCGAGGAACGCTGGCGGGCGCAGCACGGCCCGGACACTGTCCGCGCCCTCCGCGAGTCGCTGCTCAGGCTGTTCGATCAGCCTGCCGGGGACCGGCCGCGGATATCGGAGGGCCTGGCGCCGCACCCGGACGGGTGGCGGGCGCACCCGCCCTACCTCACCCAGACCACGGCCATGATCCGCGACCCCGCCGGGACGTTGCCGCACCATCCGATGGTGTCGCACCGCGGCGGCTTTCCGGACGGGAGCTGACCGGCCAGGCAGCGCGGCCGTCTGCGCCGGGCTGCCTGGCCGCTCACGAAGGGCTGGCCGCTCACAAAGGGCTGGTCAGGCCGTCAGGGGTAACTCACCACGTCACTCGGGCCCGGCTGCGCCGCGGTCACCGGCGCGCCGACGTCGTTCACCACATGGTTGATGCTGCCGGACGCATTGAGGAACCGGGTCAGCAGGTCGTTGAGCTGGACGCCGGGCGTGTCCGGGACCTGGAACGCCCGCGCCGCCTGGATCGCCACGCCCGTGTCGAAGAAGCAGTAGCTGCCCATCCCGTACCCCCGGAAGCTGGTCACCTTCGGGGAGACCTGGAACGCCGGGTAACCGTCGGTGGCCGGGTTCTGCATCCAGGACGCCTGGTCGGGCGGGTCGTAGGGCATCTCGTTCTGGAAGAAGATGTCCGTGCCGTGCTGCCCGTTCCAGATGACCTGGGTTTTCTCGTAGTGCTCCACGAACAGGCCGTAGGCCGTCACGTTGTCGCCGTTGACGATGAGCCCGGTGTCGGCGACGTTGTCGTTCCAGCCCGCGCCCGCGCCGTGGTCAGCCCGCCAGGCCCAGACGTTGTCCAGGATGACGTCGGAGCTGTTGACCACGAGGCTGTCGGTGGCCCGGCCGGCCGTGGCGCCGCCGATCCGGAAGAACACGTCCTGGACCAGGGTGGGGCTGGCCGCGCTGCCGCCGTGGCCGGCTCCGACCTGGAGCAGCACCGGGGAGTTCTTCGGGCCGGCGTCGAAGATCATCCCGGAGAGCTTCACGCCGGTCGCATTGAGCACCTGCATTGCCGCGGTCCCGTGCCGCGGGACGAGCGTGGCGAAGCCGAGGCCGAGCACGACAGTGTTCGGCCTGGTGACCAGGATGGGCGCAGCCAGATGGTAGACACCCGGGGTGAGCAGCAGGTTCTGGCCGAGGGCCAGCGCGGCGTCCATCACCAGCACCGGGGTGCTCGGAGTGGCGATGAGGAACTTCCTGATCGGGATGGTCGTCCCGGCCGCCGCGCCGCTGGCCCACGACGGGCCAGCGGAATTGTGCTGGAGCGCGGGCACGAACACGCCGTAGCTGCCCGAGGAGTCGGTCTGCAGGAACGGTTCCTCCTGCGTGACGGGGCTGGTGGCCAGCGTGGTGTACGGGTTCGTCCCCCCGGCCAGGCCGGAGGTGGCCGAGAAGCTCTGCGCCGGAGCGCCGTTGTCACCGGCGAAGACCTGGTTCCAGACGCCGTTGGACCAGCCGTCGAGATTGCTGTTCCTGACCACGAACTGCTGCTGGGAGCCGTTGATCACAGTGCCGCCGGAGAAGGCCGAATCGGCGATGAAGCCCCCGCTGGCGTATTGCGGGCCTGCTGAGCAGTAGTCCATCAGGGACAGGTTGCCGCCGGTGACGTCGACCCGCCGCATGGGCGCGGCCTGCGAAACCGCCCAGAAGTCGGCGCCCGTCTGGCAGCCGGTCTGGCCGGTGACGTTGATGGTCAGGTTCGACATCGAGCGCCAGAAGTTGTCCAGCGCGGTGCAGTTGCTGGTATCCGGGGGAGTGGGCGTAAAGCACTGGTTGTAAACGTCGATAGTGCCGTTGACGGTGACGTCCCCGGGTGAGTTCCCGAGGCCGGCCACCTCGGTGTAGTAGCCGACCTGGAATGTGAGGGGATCGGCCGCCGATCCGTACGTGCCCGGTTCGAACAGCAAGGCGTAACGCTGCGTCCCGAATTGGTCGGATATCTGCTGGTTCGCGATTGAGTCGACCGTGGCCTGAATCTGGCTCTGCGGCATGCTCGGGCTGAAGATGTAGACATTCGGGCCGAAGTTCGGCTGGCCCGCGGACGGGGACGCCGCCGCGGCGGAGGATGCCGATACGGCGGTGGCTGCCGTCGGTGCCGCGGCGGCGACACCGCCGGTGGTCCACGCCCCGGCGGCGAGCACAACGGCAGTGGTCAAGGCCAACCTGTGGCCCAGCCGCCACCGTTGACGGCCACCATGCTTAACACTGTCCGTGCGCACCGCTTTCACATAGACCACCTTGTCTAAGAAAGGGCCGCAGCAAACCAGGGATCTGGCAGCTGCCGTTTCGCGGTTGCTGTGGCCTCGGGTTCCGACAAAGACGCTATGGGCGCCGAAGTTAACGCACCGTAAAAATTCCGCGCACCTCGTAAAAATAGCGTGAACGCGCCTGGGGCCCGGCCGCCACGCTGCTGACGGCTCGGCGGATGTGCTGGCTGAGCCTCACCCGGAGCCGTTAAGTAGCTTCCATTCGGTTCGCCCGTCAGCCGCCCAGCATTCGTACCGGTCAGCGAACAGGCTGGCCGCGCGCAGGCCGATCCAGCGGGCCGGCAGCAGCTCGCGGGGCAGCGCCGGGTCGATGGCCGGGAACCGGCGCCAGGCGTGCACCAGCTCGACCAGCCGGGTCTGGATGTCGTCCCGGTCGCGGCCGGCGAACATGCCGATGAACTGCTCGTACTCCCGCTCGATCGCGGCCAGGTCCCAGGCCGCGCTGACCATGGCGCGGACGGGGCCGACGCCGGGCCGGGTCGCGACGAACAGGTGGGCATCGCCGGCGATGCCGGCCTCCTGCAGCACCTGGGTCACCTCAGCTTCCCGCTCAGGGTGGGTGCTGATCCACAGGCCCGGGCCGAGGGAGCCGAAACCAGCCCAGCTCAGCCGGGTGCGCACGACATGGCGGGCGCGGCGGCCGCTGTCTGGGATGCGCGCCGCGACGAGCAGCCAGCGACCATCCCAGTCCTCGGCGGCTCCAGTGAAAGAGTAGATGCGCTCGGCGCCGTCGGTGAGCAGGCGCCGTCCGGCGCCGGTCAGATGCCAGCGGGTCCGGCGGCCGACCTTCTCGGCTCGCAGCCACCCCGCGGCCGCGGTGCGCATGAGCGCTTGCCGGGTCGCCTTTTCCTCCACGCCGAGCCGGGCGAGCGCGGCGATCACGGCTGACGTCCAGGCGGCGGCGTCGCCGGGCAGCACGAACACGCCGAGCAGGGTGAACAGCAGCCCCCGCGCGCTGGGCGCCCCCGCGGCATGCACCCGGGACAGCGTTGGCGCGGGCGCTGCGCCGTCCGCCGCGTGCGGCCCGGCGCTCACCGCGGCGCGCCGCCCGGCCCCGGCCGTTCCGGCACTGCGCTGCCCGGACGTGCGAACAGCGGCAGCGCAGCGCCGGACGTCATGACCCGGCCAGGACCGAGGTGGCCATCGCGCGCAGCTCCACCCGGCGGACCTTGCCGGTGGCGGTGGTGGGGTAGGCATCGGCGAACACCACGCGCCGCGGCCGCTTGTACGCGGGCAGGCCATCGCGGCAGAACTCGATCAGCTCGGCCTCAGTGGCGCGGCCACCTGGCTGCAGGACGACGTAGGCGACCGGCTTCTCCAGGCCGTCAGCGTCGTGGCCGGCCACGACGATCGCCTGCGCGACGGCGTCGTGGGCCAGCAGCCGCGCCTCCACCTCGGCCGGCGAGACCCACATGCCGCTGGCCTTCAGCATGTCGCTGGTGCGGCCGAGGCAGCTGTAGTACCCGCCGGTGTCCAGCACGTAGGTGTCGCCGGTGCGCAGCCACTCGCCCTGGAACACCTGCCGGGACGCGTCATACCGGGACCAGTAGCCGGTGGCCGCGGATGCGCCGCGGACGTAGAGCGTGCCGGGCGTGCCGGCCGCGACCGGCACGCCGGTCTCGTCGAGGATGCGCAGGTCGTAGCCGGGAACCGGGACGCCGGTCGTACCCGGCCGCACCTGCCCCTCGCGGTTGGACAGGAAGATGTGCAGCAGTTCGGTCATGCCGATGCCGTCGAGGATGTCGATGCCGAACCGGCTCGTCCATCGGGTGTACAGCGCGGCGGGCAGGGCTTCGCCGGCGGATGCCGCCAGCCGGACCCCGGCCAGCGCATCGGGGGGCAGGCCGGCCCGCAGCATGTTCGCGAAGAACGTCGGCCCGGCGAAGAACAGCGTCGCGCCGAACTGGGCCGCCCGCGCGACCATCTCATCGGGTTTCGCTGGCGCTGGCTCCAGCACCGCGGCGGCGCCGGCCGACAGCGGGAACAGCAGCGAGTTGCCCAGGCCGTAGGCGAAGAAGGCCTTGGCCGCGGACAGGCAGCGGTCATCCGGGCGGATGCCGAGCACCTGGGCGCCGTAGGTCTCGCAGACGACCCGCACCGCGCCGTGCCGGTGCATCGCCGCCTTCGGCTCGCCCGTGGTGCCCGAGGTGTACAGCCAGAACGCCGGGGAGTCCGGGGTGCTCGGGTAGACCGCCGGGTCAGCGGCCGCGGCCGCTGCCAGCGCGGCCAGGTCATGCACGGGGACGCTGAGATCCAGCCCGGCGTCCGCCGCGGCGAGCACGCCGGTGAGCTCCGGTGCGGCGGCGGCGGCTTTGGCCGCCGTCGCGGCGAACTGCGGCGAGATGGCCAGCAGCCGGGCGCGGGAATCGCGCAGCAGCTCGGCCAGCCCGTCGGCGTGCAGCATCGTCGACACCGGCACCGGGACAGCGCCCATCCGCATCGCGGCCAGGTACACAGTGACGAACTCCGGTGCGTCGACCATGAACATGACCAGCCGCTGCTCGGGCTGCAGCCCGAGCCCGGCCAGCGCGGCGGCGGTGCGCTGCACGCGGTCGAGCAGCTGCGCATAGCTCAGCTCACCGGCCCGCCCGGCCAGCGCGACGCGGTCACCGTCTCCGGCGGCGACCCGCCGGTCCAGCAGGTACTCGCACGCGTTGAACAGCTCGCTCATGGTGTGCGCCGCGCGCTCAGATGAGGTGGACGTAGTCGTAGTCGAACGGCTTGCCGTTGATCCCGTTGCGCGGTGGGGCGATCCATGCAGCGATCTTGCCTCGTTCGTACACCGGGTGCATCAGGGAACGGACATAAGTCTTGTCCACGTCCGTGGGCAGCCAGTCGCCCTTGCGCCGCTGCCAGTCCTGCGCCGGGACGCGCTGGCCGTCCGGGGTGGCCTCGATGCTGGCGAACACCCCGACCTTGCGGTTGAAGGCGACGTGCGGCAGTTTCAGCCGCTGGTCCAGCCCGGCATCGGACAGGATGCGGTTCCAGCGGGTCATCCCGGTCTGGCAGTCGGCGATGTACTCCCGGCGCAGGTCGGTGTTGAGGCCGACGAGCGCGGCCACCTCCGCGCGGGTGATCTGCCCGTCGTCGGTGAGCGCGTCCACCATGATCGACTCACTGGTGAGCTGGTGGTCGTCCCGGCGCCGTTCCTCGGACCAGCGGCCCTTGAGCCCGGCGGTGAAGTAATTCGCGACGTTGGTTGAGGTTTCCCCGCCGAACAGGTCCAGCGACACCGAGTACTGGAAGTTCAGGTACTTCTGGATGATGTCCAGCGGGATGGCGCCGCAGGCACCCACCTCGTCGGTGTCATGTTCCACCATCAGCTGCGCGGTGCGCTCGACGATCCGGTCGATGCCGGTGGTCCCGACGAACATGTGGTGCGCTTCTTCCTTAAGCATGAACTCACAGGTCCGCGACAGCGGGTCGAAGCCGGATTCCTTCAGGGTGCCGAGCTGGTACTTGCCGTCCCGGTCGGTGAAGTAGGTGAACA
>CAYPQM010000260.1:4335-5843 GCA_964412845.1 uncultured Streptosporangiaceae bacterium | reverse complement strand
CACCGACCCCGCCGAGCTGGTGACCGGTGGCTGGGAACTGGCCCGGTGGTCTCCATTCGGCGTTTATCTCGAAAGCGGCGATCCCGCCGCGATCCCAGCGGTCGGCGAGGGCCGCGCCGCTGTGCAGGACGAGGCCAGCCAGCTGGCGGCCCTGGCCCTGGCCCGGGTCGCGGTGACTGGCCAGGACAGCCGCTGGCTGGACCTGTGTGCCGGGCCGGGTGGCAAGGCACGCCTGCTCGCGGGCTTGGCGGCGGGCCGCGGCGCCAAGCTCGTCGCCGCCGACAAGCGCGTGCACCGGGCCAGGATGGCTGGCGCCGCGGCCGCCATCACCGGCGCTGCCGCGGCGGTCGCCGCCGACGGCACGGCTGGCCCATGGCGGCCCGGGACCTTCGACCGGGTCCTCGCCGACGTCCCGTGCTCGGGGCTCGGCGCGCTGCGCCGCCGTCCGGAGGCGCGCTGGCGTAAGTCACCGGCCGACGTCGCTGGCCTGGGCGCCCTGCAGCGGCAGTTGCTCGCCGCGGCGCTCGACTCCGTCCGGCCCGGCGGCGTGGTCGGTTACGTGACCTGCTCCCCGCACCTGGCGGAAACCCGGGCGGTAGTGGCGGACGTACTGCGCGAGCGCGATGACATTGAGGTGCTCGACGCGCCCGCGATGCTCCCCGAAGTCCCTGGCCTGCGCTGCCCGGAACCTGACCGTAAGTACGTGCAGTTCTGGCCACACCGGCATGGGACGGACGCCATCTTCCTGGCCCTGCTCCAGCGCCGCGGCTGACCTGGTCGCGCGGCTGATGGCGCTGAGCGTGTCGCGGCCCCAGCTGCTGGCCAGGCTGGCGCGGCTGGTTGACTCGCGCCGGATGGCGGACCAGGTGCTGCGCGTGGCGATCGACGGCCCCGATGCGGCGGGGAAGACCACGCTGGCCGATGCGCTCGCGGCCAGGATCGCGGCGGAGACAGGGGGTGCCGGCCAGACGATCCGGGTCAGCATCGACGATTTCCACCAGCCACGGGAGGTCCGCTACCGGCGGGGGCCCCTGTCGGCGGCGGGTTATGTCGAGGATTCTTTTGACTACGACGCCGTGCGCCGCCTGGTCCTTGAGCCGCTCGCGCCCGGGGGGAGCCGCTGGTACCAGCCTGGGTCCTTCTCGCACCGGGCGGACACCCCGTGCGAACCGCCGCGGCGGCAGGCGGATCCTGGGGCGGCGCTGCTCTTCGACGGAGTGTTCCTGCTCCGCGCCGACCTGCGCGGTTACTGGGATCTGCGGATTTTCGTCGATGTCAGCCCTGAGGAGACCCTGCGCCGGGCACTGGAACGCGACGTCGATGTCCTGGGGAGCGGCGCGGACGTGCGCGAACGGTACCTCCGCCGCTACCTGCCCGGCCAGCAGATCTACCGTGCCGCCGCATCACCAGAGGCCACGGCCGATGTGGTCATCGACAACAACGACCCGGCCCGCCCTCGCATTCTCACCTGGCCTGGCGGCTAGCTCACCTGGGGCCTGGCGGCTAGC
>CAYPQM010000260.1:0-4235 GCA_964412845.1 uncultured Streptosporangiaceae bacterium | reverse complement strand
GGCCTGGCGGCTAGCTCACCTGGGGCCTGGCGGCTAGCCGCCAGGCCAGGCCGCAGCGGGCCTACTGGGCCCGGGTGAGCGCCCGCCCGGCACCAGCCCGCACACGGGTGGAGCCGATGTCCGCCTTCTGGCCTTCCGCATAGCCGGCGCCGTAGCCGTTGCCGCTGTAGGTCAGGCGGGTCTTGCGGGTCAGCGGGTAGGCCTGCTCGATGTTCCGGCGGATAACCTGCCGCCGGTCGGCCAGCACGATCGTCGCCCTGGAGCTGGAGGCCGCGGACGGTGCGGTCGCCGCGCACGCCGCGTCGTGCTCCGCCGCCCTGACCCGGGAAACGACGGCGGTGGCGAACCCGAGCAGCCAGCTCCGCCGCCAGGCCCGCGGGCTGCGGCTCCAGTCCGGAACCTGCGCCACCACCAGGCCCTGCCACATCTGCACCAGCACCGAGGTGTAGATGACATCGGCCCGCTCGATGTCGGAGGCGAAGCCGAAGACGTGGATCCGGGCCCCGGGATCGGCCCGGGGCAGGACCACGCACTGGCAGCGCATCGCCGACGCGATCCCGCACAGCAGGTGGGCCTGGACCCGCGCCCATGGGTTGTCGATGTCCAGGACGCGATCGGCCGGGTGGTCGGTCTCCGGCCGGTCGGCGGCCAGCAGCGCCCGGTCGATTCCGTACTTGGCCATCAGCTCCGCGGCCTTGGCGGTCAGCGCCTGCGCCTCGGCCGGTGTGACACCCACAGCCTCGGCCTTGGCGAGCAGCTTGCGGACGCGGGCGAGCAGCGTGTCGGTCGGCTTGACGCCGGCCGCTCGGGTGCCTGCTGCCTGGGGATTCACGAAATGGCCTCCTGCTCACGGAGTAGGATCGAATACGTGATCGAACGTTATCCGGAGGCTCCGACATTTTCCGCGCCGAGACGGCCTTCCCGGAACCCTACCGTCGGCCCTGCGGGGAGTCGCCGGATATGGGCCGCGGATCTCACCCCTGAGGTCACCCCGCGGAGCAGCCGGGGCCGTTTACACTCGGCGGCATGGCCGTCCAAATGGCACCCAGCATCCTGGCGTCAGACTTTGCCAGGCTGGCCGATGAGGCCGCGGCGGTGTCCGGCGTGGCCGACTGGCTGCACGTCGACGTCATGGACAACCATTTTGTGCCGAACCTCACGCTCGGCCTTCCGGTGGTCGAGGCGCTGCTCAAGCACGCTGGCCTGCCCCTCGACTGTCACCTGATGATCGAGGATCCCGACCGCTGGGCACCCGCGTACGCGGAGGCCGGCGCCCGGAACGTGACGATCCACGCGGAGGCCGCGGGGTCGCCGGTGCGCACGCTGCGGATGATCAGGTCGGCGGGCGCGCGGGCCGGGCTGGGGATCAACCCCACGACCCCGGTCGAGCCGTACGAGGACCTGCTGCCCGACATCGACATGCTGCTGCTGATGACCGTCGAGCCCGGGTTCGGCGGCCAGCCCTTCCTGGACATGGTGCTGCCGAAGCTGCGCCGCGCCCGCGAGCTGGTCGCCCGGCACGGCGCCGCCGTGTGGCTGCAGGTGGACGGCGGAGTGAGCGGGGAGACCATCGAGCGTTGCGCCGACGCGGGCGCGGATGTGTTCGTGGCCGGATCCGCGGTGTACGGGGCGGATGACCCGGCCGCGGCGGTCCAGGCCCTCCGCGCGCAAGCCGAGCGGGCCACCGCGCACGCGTCCTGGCGGGGCTGACCCAGGTTGCCCGAGTGGAGAGTTGTCTCTGAGCGGCCGTTGTATGGCGACGAGTGGCTGGATATCCGGATTGCGGATGTTGAACTCCCCGACGGGCGTCACATCGAGCATCGTTCGATCCGTATCGCGGCCGGCGCCGGTGTGCTGGCCCTTGACCGCCACCAGCAGGTGCTGCTGATCTGGCGGCACCGCTTCATCACCGGCACCTGGGGCTGGGAGATTCCGATGGGCAGGGTGGAGGAGGACGAGTCGCCCGCTGACGCGGCCGCCCGCGAGTTCGAAGAAGAGACCGGGTGGCGGGCGGCGGCGCTCCGGCCGCTGATCCGCGTGCGGCCCACGCCTGGCATTTCCAACTCCGTGCACCACATCTACCGGGCCGACGAGGCAACGCACATCGGGGAACCCGTCGATGCCTACGAGTCTGACCGGATCGCCTGGGTTCCGCTCGCCGACGTGCGTTCCCTGATCGACAGGGGAGACATCGTGGGCGGCAGCACGCTCGTGGCCTTGCTCTACATCCTCAGCGAGCCGGTTCTGTCGATTCCGGGCCGTGCCGATCGTCGGAGTGGTGACGGACCAGATAAGACCTAAGGAGACTGACGTGGCTCAGTACGCGATCCTCATCTACGAGGACGAGAGCGCCTATGCCGACCTGCCGCCTGAGGTGTGGCAGCAGATGAAGGAGGCGCACGGCCGTTTCTGGCAGCAGGTGGGCGAGAAGGGCGGCAAGGTCCTGGGCGGGGAAGCGCTCCAGCCGACCGGCACGGCGACCTCCATCCGGGGCGACGTGGTGACCGACGGCCCGTTCGCTGAGACGAAGGAAGCGCTTGGTGGCTTCTACCTGATCGAAGCCCGTGACCTCGACCATGCCCTCGACATCTCCAAGCTCTGCCCGGCGTCGCGTGGCGGCGTCGAAGTGCGCCCGATTATGGACCTTTCTGGCGGGTGAGCGATTCTTCCTCGGCCGGGGACCCAGCGGGGGACGCTGAGTCGAGGGTGGCCCGGAACCCCGGCTCCGCCGCTGATGCCGGACCTGTAGAGGATCCCGGCTCAGCGGGCCCGGGCATACCGCACGACCCGGCGGCGGCTGTCGCTGACGCGCACCGTCGCGAGTGGGCCTTCGTGCTCGCCGCGACGGCGCGCGTGGCGGGCGACATCGACCTGGCCGAGGAATGCGTCCAGGACGCGTATGTCACGGCCCTTGACGCCTGGTCCCGCCAGGGCGTCCCGCGCAATCCGGCCGCCTGGCTGACCACGGCGGCGCGCCGGCGGGCCATCGACGCGCACCGCCGCGACCGGACGCTGCGCAGCAAGCTGCCCCTGCTGATCGAACCCGACTCCCCATCAGGGTCGGCTGCGCCAGCAGGGGAGGAGCCGCAGGAGGATGACGTGATCCCCGATGACCGGCTCCGCCTTGTCTTCACCTGCTGCCACCCAGCCCTGGCCCGGGAGGCGCAGGTCGCACTGACGTTGCGGCTGGTATGCGGTCTGACGACAGCCGAGATCGCCCAGGCCTTCCTGGTGTCCGAGTCCACGATGGCGGCCCGGGTGACCCGGGCGAAAAAGAAGATTTCCGCCGCACGCATCGCCTACCGGGTGCCGGAGGAAGCTGAGCTGCCCGACCGGCTCGATGCGGTCCTCACCGTGGTGCACCTGCTCTACACCACCGGGCACACCGCCCCAGCCGGTGAGAACCTCGTCCGGGACGACCTCGTGGAGCGCGCCATCGCGCTGGCCCGCATGCTGCGCACGCTGATGCCGGACGAGCGGGAGGTGCGCGGGCTGCTCGCCCTGCTCCTGCTCACGGATGCGCGGCGGGCCACCCGGGCGGACGCTGCCGGGCGGCTGCTGCTGCTGGACGAACAGGACCGCTCCCAGTGGGACCGCCAGGCGATCAGCGAGGGGACGGCGCTGGTGACCGACGCGCTGCGGGGGGGTCGGCCAGGCCGGTTCGCGCTGCAGGCGGCGATCGCGGCGCTGCACGCTGAGGCGCCCAGCTACGAGGACACCGACTGGCCGCAGATCCTGCTGCTGTACGACGGGCTCAGCCTGGTCTGGACCTCACCCGTGGTCGCGCTCAACCGCGCGGTCGCCCTGACCATGGCCGAAGGCCCCGAGGCCGGGCTGGCCGAGATCGAGGCCCTGGAACATGACGGCCAGCTCGCCGGGTACCGGTACCTGCCGGCGGCCAAAGCGGACCTGCTCCGCCGCCTCGGCCGCCGCGCCGAGGCGGCCCAGGCCTACCGTGACGCCCTGGAACTCACCGGCAACGAGGCCGAGCGCAGCTTCCTGGCCGGCCGCCTCGACGAAGTCACCACACCTACCCCGCACTAGCGCGAGCGCGGTGCGCTGTGCCCCTCCTGCGCGCCCAATGCACCGCGCTGTTGCGGGGCACCATCACCGCGGTGCGCTGTGCCCCTGACGCGCGCACAACGCACCGCGTTGACGGGAGAAGTCAGTGTTCCGGTGGCCGATCTATCGTTGACCGATATAGAGTGCGCTCATGACCCGGTTCACGGAGCGAG
>CAYPQM010000259.1:0-6107 GCA_964412845.1 uncultured Streptosporangiaceae bacterium | reverse complement strand
GCTCGAGGCCGGTGTCCTCATCATCGGCGTCGTGTACCTGGTCGCCACGCTCATCGCGGACGTTCTTTACACGGTGCTCAACCCGCGGCTGCGGCTGGGGAACGCCGGATGACCGACGTCGTAGCGGCCCCAGCCGGCGGCGTGGTCGTCGCGCATGCGGAGCGCTCGGGCGAGCTGACGTCCTGGCGGCTGCTGCTGCGCAGGCCGACGTTCCTGGCCGGTGCGGTGATTCTGCTGTTCTGGGTGACCTGCGCCGCGTTCGGCAGCGCCATCGCCCCACATGACCCGCTGGCCCAGCAGCTGCTCGCGACGAACAGCGCACCGTCGGGGGCACACTGGTTCGGCACCGACCAGCTCGGCCGGGACGTCTTCTCCCGGGTCATCGTCGGTGTCCGGGACATCCTGCTGATCAGCTTGCTGGCCACCGGGCTCGGCACGGTGCTCGGCACCGCGCTCGGCCTGATCATGGGCTACCTGGGCGGCGTGGCCGACATCCTGGTCGGCCGGCTCGTCGAGGCCGTGCTGGCCCTGCCACTGGTCATCGTCGCATTTCTGTTCGTGGTGGCCCTCGGCCCTTCGCCGCTGATCATCACCATGGTGGTCGGCTTCGTCTTCACCCCGCTGATCGCCCGGACGGTCCGCTCCGCGGTCCTCGTCGAGAGCCAGCTCGACTACCTGTCCTCGGCGCGGCTGCTTGGTGAGCGGTCGCCGCACATCATGGTCGTCGAGATCCTGCCGAACGTCGTGCCGACGGTCCTGGTCGAGTTCACGGTCCGGCTGGGCTACGCCATCTTCACCGTGGCGACCTTGTCGTTCCTCGGCTTCGGGGTCCAGCCGCCGACCCCTGACTGGGGCGCGGACATCGCCCACAACTACGTGACGCTCGGCGCCGGGTACTGGTGGATGACGCTGTTCCCCGCGCTGGCCATCGCCTCGCTGGTGATCGCGATCAACCTGTTCACGGACTCGATTGAGCAGGTGCTTGCCTCGTGACCAGCACCGATACCTCGACCGCGCCGCCCGCGCGGGACGGAGCAGGGCCGACGGTCGAGGTCGAGCACATGGACGTCACGTACCAGGTCCGCGGCCGGGACCGGCTGGCGCTGCGGGACATCTCCTTCCGCGTCGGGAACCGCGAGTCCTACGGGCTGGTCGGCGAGTCCGGGTCGGGCAAGTCGACGGTGGCGCTGGCACTCACCAGGTACCTGCCCCGCAACGGCCGGGTGAGCGCCGGGTCGATCACCATCAACGGGCAGGATCCGCTGTCGATGGGCCCGGCCGCGCTGCGCGGGTTGCGGGCCCGCACCGTCTCGATGGTGTACCAGGAACCCGGCCGCGCGCTGAATCCCTCCATCAGGGTCGGCCGCCAGGTCGCTGAGGTGTACGAGATCGCGGGCAGCGGCCGGCACGAGTCACTGGACCGCGCCGAGGCCATCCTGCGTAAGGTCCAGATCTCCGATCCGGCCCAGGTGATGGACCGCTACCCGCACCAGCTGTCGGGCGGCATGGCGCAGCGTGCCGTCATCGCCATGGCCCTGGCCGCGCAGCCCGCGCTGCTAATCCTCGACGAGCCCACCACGGCGCTGGACGCGACCGTCGAGGCGGAAGTGCTGGATCTCGTGTCGGCGTTGCGGGCGGAATTTGACACCTCAGTGCTGTTCATCAGCCACAACCTGGCCGTGATCGCCAAGATGTGCGACCGGGTCGGTGTCCTGTACGCCGGGGAACTCGTCGAGCAGGGCCCGGCCCGCGAGGTGTTCGACCAGCCACGCCACCCCTACACGGTCGGGCTGCTGCGCTGCATACCGCGCCGTGGCCAGCGGAAAGATCACGGGCGGCTGGACACCATCCCCGGCTTCCAGCCGCCGCCCGGCCGCTCCCTCACCGGATGCGTGTTCGCCCCGCGCTGCTCGATCGTGGAGGACCGCTGCCGGGAATCGTCGCCGCCGTCCTTCCAGATCAACGAGGCACATACCTCGCGCTGCTTCCGGCACGAGGTCGCGCTGGATCTGCCCAGGAGCACGCCGGCCGACCTGTCGCTGCCGTCCACCCCAGCCGCGGCCGAGCCGATCGCCCGGCTGGTGAGCCTGTCGAAGACGTTCGCCTCCGGCGGCGCCGCGGTGCACGCGCTGGTCGGAGTGAACCTTGACCTGATGCGCGGGGAAACGCTCGGGCTCGTCGGCGAGTCCGGCAGCGGGAAGACGACGCTCGCACGGGTCCTCCTCGGCCTCATCCCGCCGGATGAGGGCGCCCGCGTCGAACTCGACGATCAGCCGCTCTCGGCCGATGTCCGGCGCCGGACGCACGATCAGCTCAAATCGCTGCAGATCGTGTTCCAGAATCCCGACTCGGCGCTCAACCGGCGGCACACGGTGCGCCGCCTGATCAGCCGTCCCCTCGCCACCCTGGCCGGCCTGTCCGGCGAACGGCTCAGGGAGCGGGTGGCCGACCTGATCCAGTCGGTCCGGATGGAGGAACGTCACCTGAGCCTGCGCCCGAGCCAGTTGTCCGGCGGGCTCAAGCAGCGGGTGGCGATCGCCCGCGCGTTCGGCTCCGGCCCGCGCCTGGTGGTCTGCGACGAGCCCACCTCGGCGCTCGACGTGTCGGTGCAGGCGGCGATCCTCAACCTGCTGGCCGACCTGCAGGCCAAGGAGCAGGTGACCTACCTGTTCATCTCACACGACCTGGGCGTCGTGCGGTACCTGTCCGACCGGATCGCCGTGCTCTACCTCGGCCGGGTGATGGAGGTCGGCCCGGCCGAGACGGTCTTCGCCGGCCCGCACCACCCGTACACCGAAGCGCTGCTCTCCGCCGTGCCGAGTCTCGACGGGCTGCACTCGAGCCGGATCCGGCTGGAGGGGGAGATCCCGTCCGCGGCCAATCCGCCCAGCGGCTGTGTCTTCCACACGCGCTGCCCGCGCAAGCTGGCCAGTGGCGTGTGCGAGACAACCGAGCCTCCGCTGGCCGAGGTCGCCCCTGGCCACCTGATGAGCTGCCACATACCCATCGATGAACTGCAAACACTGCAAAGCACCGGACAGGCGCCGTGACAAAGCCCGTTAGGGGGCATTAGTTTTTTTCGAATTGGCCCTCGCGACCGCGTATGCGGCATCACCGAGGTTCTGAGGAGGACACCAAGTGAACGTCGATCGAAAGCGGCTCAGCCGACTGCGCGAGAGCCAAGGAGATATCGGGAACCACGTCATCGACGAATTCGTCGCGGGCCGAATCTCCCGGCGAGACTTCCTGCGCCGAGGCGCGGTCGTCGGGATTTCGGTCCCGGTCCTGGGCGGCGTCCTGGCCGCCTGCGGCAGTTCCGGCAGCCCGTCGTCGTCGTCCTCGAGCGGCACGCCCGTGGGCAAGGCCGGTGCGACCATCAAGGCCGCGATCATCGTGCCGTCGGCGGCGATCAACCCGGTGACCGTGGCCGATCAGGGTGGACTGGACATGCTCGCCCAGACCGGCGAGTACCTGTGCCTGTCCGACCAGCACCTGACGCTGCAGCCGGTGCTGGCCGAGAGCTGGAAAGCCAACGCGACCGCTGACGTGTGGACCTTCAAGATCCGCCAGGGCGTCAAGTTCCATAACGGCAGCCCGCTCACGGCGGACGACGTCGTGTACACCTACAAGCTGCACACGAACCCGAAGAACGGGTCAAGCGCGCTGTCTGCCTTCGGCGGGGTGCTCGTCCCGGCCGGCGTCAAGAAGGTCGACGCGTCCACCGTGGCCTTCCACCTAGAGGCCCCCAACGGGAACTTCCCGTACCTGACCTCGTCGGACAACTACAACATGATCATCCTGCCGAACAACTACGACCCGGCGAACTGGCAGTCCACGTTCGTCGGCACCGGGCCGTTCGTGCTGAAGAGCTACACGGCGAAGGTCGGCGCCTCGTTCACCCGCAATGAGAGCTACTGGGGCACCAAGGCGCTGCCCGCCGAGACCCAGTTCACCTTCTATGACACCCAGACGCCGCAGATCCTCGCGCTCACGGGCGGGACGGTGGACGTGGTCGGCCAGTTCTCGGTGACCGGCGGCGAGCAGCTGCTGTCCGGCGCGTACAACGTCAGCAAGCTGAAGTCGAGCGCGCACCGCGAGCTGTCGATGCGCTGCGACCAGGCACCGTTCACCGACCCACGGGTGCGCCAGGCGGTCGCCCTCACCCTCAACCGGCCGGGCATCATCAAGGCGCTGTTCAAGGGCTTCGCCGACCCCGGCAACGACAGTCCCTTCGCGCCGGTCTTCCCGTCGACCGACACCAGCGTCGCGCAGCGCGCGCAGAACGTCGCCAAGGCCAAATCACTGCTGTCGGCCGCCGGGCACCCGTCGGGGTTCTCGACCCAGCTGATCGGCAACGACGTTCAGGAGATCAGTGAGTACGCGCAGATCGTGGCGCAGTCCGCGAAGGCCGCCGGGATCACCATCAACGTGAAGATGGAGAACTCGTCCGCGTACTACGGCAAGGCCACATTCGGGAACTCCGACTGGCTGGACGCCACCATGAGCCTGGTCGACTACGGGCACCGCAGCGTGCCGAACGTGTTCCTCACCGCGCCGCTCCAGACGATCAACGCCAAGACCGGCACCGGCCCGTGGAACGCGGCCCACTTCGCCAACTCGCAGTACGACAAGCTGGCCCAGAAGTACATCGGCACCGTGGACGTCGGCACGCAGAAGCAGATCGCCGGGCAGATCGAGACCCTGCTGCTGAACGAGACGCCGATCATCTACGGGTACTTCTACAACTACCTGTCGGCCTGGTCGAAGAGCGTCAGCGGCGTCTACCCGACGGCGATCGGCCATCTGTTCCTGGACAAGGCGACGAAGAGCTGAGCCGACTGCCGCCGGGCGGCCAGGGCTGGTGACATCCCGCGGGGACCTCCCCGAGCTGTGGATCCGGTTCCTGTCCGGCCCGGACATCGACCGGCTCGGCCTCACCAACGCCGAGATCATCGACGCCACCGAAGGCGCGGTGCGGGCGCTTGGTGAAGGCTGGGCCGTGGTCGAGCCGCGGGTGCACCTGGTCCCGGACAACGACGGGGCCGGGCATTTCAACGTGCTGCGCGGACACCTGTCCACGCTGAACGTCAGCGGGGTCAAGGTCGTCGGCGACTTCGTCGCCAACTACGCCCGCGGCCTGCCCAGTGAACTCGGGCTGCTCACGCTGTACGACCCGGCGACCGGGGTGCCGCTGTCGATCATGGACGCGACCTTGATCACAGCTTGCCGCACCGGGGCGATGACCGCGGTGGGCGCCAGGTACCTGGCCCGGCCGGACTCGCGGGTGCTCGGCCACGTGGGCGCCCGGGGCACGGCGCTGTGGAACGTGGTCCTGCTGGATGAGATGTTCGAGCTGGCGGAGATCCGGGTGACGAGCCGGCGCCCGGAGTCCAGGGAGGCGTTCGGCCGCCAGCTGGCCGAACTCACCGCCACGCCGGTCCGGGTCACCGCCTCGGCGGACGAGGCCTTCGACGGCGCCGACATCCTGGTCGAGGCGGCACGGCTGACGGAGCCCGAGGTCTTGCTGCGGACCAGCGCGGTCCGGCCCGGGGCGTTCGTCGTGCCCTACGGCACGATCAGCGCCGTTGAACTGGACCTGCTCGATGTGATGGACAAGGTCGTCGTGGACGACTGGCGGGAGGCCCAGGCCGGGCGGTTCGGCGCGCTGCGGCCGCACGTGGACAGCGGGCGGCTGTCGGCGCAGACCCTGCACGCCGAACTCGGCCAGATCGTGGCGGGGCAGCGGCCGGGACGGGAACGACCCGACGAGCGGATCTTGCTCTGGCACCGTGGGCTGTCCATCCTGGACATCGCCGTTGGCTCGCTCATCCTGCGCCGTGCCGAGGCGGCGCAGGCCGGCACGATGCTCCGCTACCACTGACATAACGGACCTGGGCACTACTGAGGCAGGCAGCACTGAGATGACGGGACGGCGCAGGCGATGACGGGGCGACAGGGGCGATGACGGCGCACCAGCCGGCGGCCGCGGCACGCATGATCACCGCCGCCGACGACCTCGATCCCGCGATGATCCGTGACGTCGCCGCCGGGCAGCCCGTGCGGATCGCGCCCGGTTCCAGATAGTTGGCGGTGATGCCGAACTTGCC
>CAYPQM010000258.1:2064-6151 GCA_964412845.1 uncultured Streptosporangiaceae bacterium | reverse complement strand
GGCGGCATGCCGGGGGGCGGCATGGAGAGCACGCGCAGCAGGGAAGGCTTCACCGGGCAGGTCAGATAGTGCTTCATCACGGCCGGAAACCGATCCAGGATCAGGTTCCGAGGACGCGCCCAGGCTATGCCGACCTCGGCGCACACCTCCCTGACCGCATCCTCCGAGGCGAGGTTGGCGAAGCCGGAACCCTGCCACGGCAGGACATGGTGGACGCGGTGCGGGCTTAGGCCGGCGCTGAGGAAAAGGTCGATCCAGCGGTTGCCGACCACGCTCAGGTCGTAGCTCAGGCAGATCTGCCTCGCCGCCCAGTCATCACGCAGCGGCTCGGGGATCACCGCGATCTCCTCCTCGCTGTTCGGCTCCTCGAAGTCATGGCTGGCCACGACAAGGAAGGTGTTGAACCACAAAGTCACGAAGAACTGCACCAGCCAGGCCAGGATGTGACCGGTCGCCAGGCACAGGGCAAACTCAACCACGATCAACGCGCGGATGATCCAGAACTCTGCCCGGATTCCATCCCGGATGAATGGCGCGTCGCTAAGCGGGCTCGGCCTGGGACGCTCGAACTTGGTGATCTCCCTTCCCCGGAGAGGCAGCCCGGTCAGGCATATGCCGAGTTTGTGGAGCGTGTAGCCCGGGATCCGGAGTATGGGATGCAGCCGGAGCATACCGTCGAAGAACGTCTTCTTCACATCCGCTCCGGAGCCCAGATAAGGATGGTGCAGTAATACGTGCCCGTCGGTTCCAATCAGGCTGGTGCCGACGTAGTTGACGTCGAAGAGCGCTTTCCCGAACGGCGGCATCGTGAACTTGCCCTGGTGCCTCTGCTTCCACCTCCGGTGGAGGTGGTAGTGGCCCGCGCCCGACAGTGCGGTTCGCGTCACCACCATGATGACGACGAATGCCCAGGCAGGAATCATCTTGGTGATCAGGAGGGCCAGCGTGGCGACATGCGCGATGACGACAATCCACGTCACGGCGTCAAACACGCGGTCGTATTTTTTCAGTGCCTGCTTGGAGAACTTGGTATTGACCCGCTGGCGGATCGCCGCCAGCAGGCTTCCTTCGTCGCGGAAATCGAGTCTCGGCAGATCCGCAGGCGCGTTGAATTCCGGCGGCAGCAGGAAGGGGGGAACACCAAGCTTAGGAAGTATGTCCTTCTCGGTGGGTACACCAAGTTTGGGAAAATTTTTCGCTTCGGTGAATCGGGGGGGTGCAACAAGCCTCGCGCTTACCTCCTGGTCGGCGAGTTCTTCAATCTGGTACTTCGCGAGGATCTTCTGCAGCCGGGCTGGCTCCCGGTGGTATGTATGGAGCAGGGCGCTGATGTCGCGACCCTCGGTTTGCTTGAACCACATCGCGCCGCCGGGATGACGGCCCATCCACTCCGTAAAATCGTAGGCTCGCCCGTCGACGATCCAGAAGGGCCGGCCCTCGGGAAGAACGGTGCCCGTGCGGGGCGAACTGCGAGGTGAACTGGGGTTGAGGGTTTCGGACACTGGCCACTCCTTCTCGCGTTGCTGCTCGCCAACCGTGCTTAGCCGTCGTGATTCGGTATTCCCACCTTGTATCGAGCCGCCTTGGCCAGCTCGGTTGCCGCCGAACGCTCCAGCACATAGCAGTCGTCGAGAATCCGGCGGGCAAAGCAAGCCGCCTCCGGCGTTACTGGGCGCATGGCCTTGATCGTGGCATCTACCACGGCCTCGACGGTGTCTTCGACAACGTCGACGAGCCCGAGCCGGGACGCGTGCTCGGCCGTCAGGTCCTCACCGAGCAGGAAAATTCTCCGCGCATGGCCGAGACCGACGAACTTCGGCAGCCAGTACGCCGCCATGCCTGGGAAGCGCCCTTCGGGAAGGCTCCCCAGCGACAGCCTGGCTTGCGCTGAGGCCAGCCGCAGATCCATGACCAAGCCGACATGGACGGCCGCCGCGCCGACCCTGCCGTCGTAGGCGGCCAGCGTCTTGGCCCTCAGCCTGGAAATCCGCGAGAGAGTCTCATCCCAGCGGGCGAAATACCGCATGTCGCTCCGGACCGGACCGGGGGGCCACGATGGGAAATCTCCGGTGACCGAGTCTGGGCCGCCACTGAACTGAAGCACGAAGTTCTCGATCTCGCCGTGTTCGACATTGTCCAGCACGGACTCGAGCTCGTTAATGAGCTCGGCGCCGATCGTCGCCTCATGGATCTGGACCGTCAGTACTCGTTCGCCGTCACCCTCATCGATCACGGTCAGCATGTCCCGGCCTGCCCGAATTGGAGAAGCGCGGTTTCAATCTGGGCTCCCGGGCCCATCGTGACCATGACGCCTCGATCGCCAGCCGATGCGCAGTCTTCAGCAAGCAGTCGCTCCAGGCTGACCAGGAAGCTACCGCTCGAGATGTTCCCGTAGTCGCGCAGCACGGAGCGGGTGTGACGAACATCGTGCTCCTCAAGCCCCAAGCTGAGCTTGACGGAGTCGATCACCGCACCACCGCCGGTGTGCAGGACCCAGTGCTTGATGGCCGGGAGATCCAGGCCGTTCCGCTCCAGTAGCCTTTCCACGGGCTCGCGAATGTTGAAGCCTATGACATAGGGGATGTCCCGGTCGAGGTAAAAGCTCCACTTTCCAGCAGTGGCATTCCAGTCGAACCGCATAGCCGCCCATTGTTCGGGGATGCAAAAGCTCTCGAAATCGATCACGCATGGCGCTGGCCCGGATGGCGCCGGCCCGGATAGCGCTGGTCCGGTGCCGTTCTCGGCATAGGTGGTCAACACGGCTGCGGCCGCGCCATCGCCGAAAAGGCTGTTGACGATGCCGGTGCGTGGCGTCTCATCAAGAACGTACATCGCGGAGTTAATCTCACAGCAGACCAGGAGCGCCACCCGGCCCGGATGATTGCTAACCCACTGCACGAGCGGGTTCAGCCCATTCAAGCCCGCGTTGCATCCCATTCCGACAACGTCCGCCCGGAGGAGCTTGCGGTCAAACCCGAGTTCTCGCGAGAAGAGCGAACTGAGACCGGGGACCATGAAGCCGCTCGAGGTGACGCACAGCAGGTAGTCGACATCGGCCGGCGACAACGATACGGCGTCGAGCGCGTTGCGGATGGCCTGCGATCCGATCTCGAGTGCTCCGTCCCGAAACTTCGCGTGGAGGTCGGCTGCGGACTCAGGGAGCACGCGCCCGGTGCGAGCGTCTTTCGCCGGAAGGTAGAGGTGCCTCTGCTGGATGTGGGGCGAACGGAGAAGCTTCTTCACAACCCTGTTTTCCAGGCCGAGGAGCGCCCCGATCTCTTCCTGCGAATAGGACCGGCCTGGAAATGCGCTCCCGACGGAGGCGATCACGGCAGTCCTTTCCCGCAAAGGAGCCGGGTGGGGAATAGGATTAACCTCTATGTTGCGAAGCCTGAGGGCATCCCCATTTCGAATCATGTATGCATCTTCCCCGATCGATGGGTCAGGCCCGGAGCATAGATCTCAGAATAGGCTACGACGGCAGGGCCCAAGGCAACAGGGCTGCCGCCCATGTTGGCACCACTGGGGTGGCGGGCCAGACCCTTACCAGCTTCTGGGACCGAAGTGACGTGAGTGACTATGGCCGGCTGCCGTTCTGGCGACTCGCCGAGTATGGCGAGCCAGGTCTGAGCGGCCCTGCTCGCGGAGCAGGACTGGCTGGCATCTCTGCTACGCTCCCGAGCGTGGCCAGTGTCCCTTTCCACTATCAATCGCCTGGTGAGGACAGTGGCCGGTGGCGCGGCTTTCGGTTTCGGCCTGGCGACATCGTGATCAGCACCCGCCGCAAGAGCGGGACGACCTGGATGCAGATGATCTGCGCGCTGCTGATCTTGCAGACGGCCGAGCTGCCGGAGCCACTCGGGGACCTCTCGCCGTGGCTGGACAACGTGGTCATGCCCCATGACTTCGTGTACGCCCAGCTTGGCGAGCAGCGGCACCGGCGCTTCATCAAGACTCATACGCCGCTGGACGGGATTCCTCTCGACCCCCAGGTCACCTACATCGTGACGGCCCGGCATCCGCTCGACATGTTCGTGTCGCTCTGCCGCCACAACGAACTCATCGGCCCCCCGCCGGAGGGGATCGG
>CAYPQM010000258.1:0-1964 GCA_964412845.1 uncultured Streptosporangiaceae bacterium | reverse complement strand
CCGGGGATCGGCCCGCCGCCGCACGGGATCGGGCCCCCACCGGTACGGCAGTTTCCCGGCCACCCCAGGCCGCTGAAGCTGCCCGTGCCGCCGAAGCTGTCCGTGCCGCCCAGGCCGCCCGTGCCGCCCAGGCCGCCCGTGCCGCCCGCGCCGCCCAAGTCGCCGGCCTCACGCGAGACGCTGCACGACGCCCTGCTCAGGTGGATCGCCGACGATGACGATCCCCGCCGGTCCCCGGACTCGCTGCCCGGTGTTATGTGGCACCTGTCCGATGCCTGGGCCCGGCGCAGCGAGCCGAACGTGCTGCTGGTGCACTACGGCGACCTGCTCGCAGACCTGGAGGGCCAGATGCGCTGGCTCGCCGGGAGGCTCGGGATAGCAGTTCCGGAGCAGGCCTGGCCCGCGCTCACCCAGGCGGCCACGTTCGAGCGGATGAGGGACCGCGCGGACATCCTCGTTCCGCTCCCCCCCGGGATTCCGGTAGACACCGCCTTGTTCTTCCGCCGGGGCACCTCAGGGGCCGGGCGCGAAATTCTCAGCGACGAGGAGATGGCGGCCTACTACACGCGGGCCGCCGAGCTGGCTCCGCCCGACATGCTCGAGTGGCTGCACTCGCCGTCTCACCTGACTGGCTGACGACCCACGGGCGAACGGCCGGGTCACGGGCTGCCGAGCTGGCCAGGACCGGGTCGCCCGGGCCAGGGCCTCCCGGGCATAGCCAGATCATGAACTCCCGGAGGCGGATGCGGCGGCGGGTGCGGCGGGGGATGCTCTCCCGGCGGGCCTGGCGGCAGGCCCGCGCGGGCTGGCTCCTGGCGGGCGAACTGGGTCCGGTACAGGTCGGCATACAGCCCCCCGGCCGCTAGCAAGTCGTCGTGCTGGCCGCGCTCGCGGACCCGGCCGTCGTCGATGACCAGAATCTGGTCGGCCTCGCGGATGGTGGACAGCCGGTGGGCAATGACCAGCGAGGTGCGGCCGGCCAGGGCCGTCCTGAGCGCTTGCTGGACGGCGGCCTCCGACTCGGAGTCCAGATGCGCGGTGGCCTCGTCGAGCACCACGACGGCCGGTGCCTTCAGCAGCAGCCGGGCCAGGGCGACCCGCTGTTTCTCGCCGCCCGACAGCCGGTAGCCGCGGTCGCCCACAATGGTGTCCAGGCCGTCGGGCAGCACCGAGATCAGGTCCCAGATCTGCGCCGCCCGGCACGCCCCGATCAGTTCCTCCTCGGTCGTCCCGGGACGGGCGTAGGTGAGGTTGGTCCGGATTGTGTCGTGGTACAGGTGCGCGTCCTGGGTCACCACGCCGACCGAGTCGTGCAGCGACTCCTGAGTCACGTCCCTGATGTCGAACCCGCCGATGCGCACCGCGCCCTCGTTGGGGTCATACAGCCGGGACACCAGATGAGTGATCGTCGTCTTGCCCGCGCCCGAGGGCCCGACCAGGGCGGTCAGCTGCCTGGCCGGGGCGGTGAAGCTCACGTCGTGCAGGACGCCCAGCCGCGCATCCGTTCGCTCGGGCGCGGGCAGGGCAATGGACTCCAGCGACGCGAGCGAGACCTCGGACGCGGCCGGGTAGCGGAACGAGACATGGTCGAAGACGATGTCCGCTGCTGGCCCGGCGGCGCGGGCTGATCCGTTGCCCGGCGCCGCAAGCACGAGCGGTACCGCGTCCGGCCGGTCCTCGATCAGCGGCTTCAGGTCGAGCACCTCGAACACCCGGTCAAAACTGACCAGCGCGGTCATCACATTGACCTGAACGTTAGACAGCGCAGTGATCGGCCCATACAGCCTGGTCAGCAGCAGGGCCATGGAAACCAGCGTGCCGACCTGGAAGGCGCCGTGCACGACGAGGTCGCCGCCCACCCCGTAGACCACCGCGGTGGACAGCGACGCGAGCAGCGTCAGGGCCATGAACAGCGAGCTGCCGTACATCGCCTGGACCACGCCGATGTCCCTGACCTTGGCCGC
>CAYPQM010000257.1:0-6236 GCA_964412845.1 uncultured Streptosporangiaceae bacterium | reverse complement strand
ATCACCCAGATCCGCAAGCTGCACGGCGGGGCGCGGATCGAGAACGTCGACGATGTGGTCAAGGTCGGCGACAAGATCCAGGTGGAGATCCGCGAGGTCGACGATCGCGGCAAGCTGTCCCTGGTTCCGGTGGAAGTGGTGGAGCGTGAGGCCGCCGGGGGCGGCGCGCCGGGTGAGGACGGTGGCGGTCCCAGCCGGGACCGTGACGACCACCACGACGGCCCGGGCCAGGGGGGTGACCGGGACGGTCACCGCACCCGTCACCGCGAGCGCAGGCACCGCGAAAACACGTGAGCACGCAGCCGATGGCGGGTGGCGATGAGGCCGCCACCCGCACGGTGCTTCCTGGGGGGCTCCGGGTCATCACGGAATCTCTGCCCTCGGTCCGGTCGGCCGCGTTCGGCATCTGGGTGGGCATCGGCTCGCGTGATGAGGATCAGGCGCATGCCGGTGCCACCCATTACCTTGAGCACCTGCTGTTCAAGGGCACGCCGGCGCGCAGCGCGCTGGACATATCGGCCGCCATGGACGAGGTCGGCGGCGAGCTGAACGCCTTCACCGGCAAGGAATACACCTGCTATTACGCGCGGGTGCTCGACGCCGACCTGCCGCTGGCGATCGACGTGCTGTCCGACATGGTGACCAGTTCGCTGATCGAGCCCAAGGACGTGGACGCCGAGCGTGGCGTGATCCTCGAAGAGATCGCCATGAACGACGACGATCCCTCGGACAGTGTGCATGAGGCGTTCGTCGCCAAGCTGTTCGGCGACACTCCGCTCGGCCGCCCGATCCTGGGCACCGTGGATTCGATCAACGCCATCACCCGCGAGCAGATCGCGGAGCATTACCACGCGCGGTACACGCCGCAGAACCTGGTCGTGGCGGCGGCGGGCAACCTCCAGCACGAGCAGGTGACCGAGGCCGTGCGCCAGTCGTTCAGCCATGTGCTGAGCGGCGGCGGCGCACCGGCCGGCCCGCGGCTGGACGCCACGTCGGAGGTGACCCAGCCGGGCACGGGGGTCCAGCTCATCTCGCGTGGCATCGAGCAGGCCAACCTGATCCTCGGCTGCGAGGGCCTGTCCCGGACGGACGAGCGGAGGTTCGCGCTCGGCGTGCTGAACGCGGCGCTCGGCGGCGGCATGTCATCCCGGCTGTTCCAGGAGGTACGGGAGAAGCGCGGGCTCGCGTACTCCGTGTACAGCTTCTCCTCCCAGCACGCCGACACCGGCCTGTGGGGCGTGTACGTCGGCTGCCTGCCCGCCAAGGCCGACGAGGTGCTCGCGATCTGCCAGGACGAGATAGCCAAGGTGATCTCGGGCGGCCTGACCGACGCCGAGCTGGCGCGCGGCAAGGGCCAGCTGCGCGGGTCGATCGTGCTTGGCCTGGAAGACCCCTCATCGCGGATGAGCCGCCTCGGCAAAGCCGAGCTGTCCTACCCGAGGCTTGAGCCGGTCGACGAGATCCTGGCCTCGATCGAGGCGGTCACGCATGACGACGTCCGCCGGATCGCGGCGGAGATCCTCAGCCAGCCCAAGACGCTCGCCGTGGTCGGTCCCTACGACGACGACACGGCGTTCACCGAGGCTCTTGGCTGATGTCATGACCAAGGTTGGGGTGCTCGGGGCCAAGGGCCGGATGGGCTCGGAGGTATGCCACCTGATCGCCGCCACCGCGGACACCGATCTCGCCGCCGCGGTCGACGTAGCAGACCCGCGCGACGCGCTGGCCGGATGCGATGTAGTGGTCGACTTCACCCATCCGGGCGTGGTCATGGACAACCTGCAGTGGTGCATCGGCCAGGGCCTGGACACGGTCGTGGGCACTTCCGGGTTCGATGAGTCCCGGACCGCCCAAGTCAGGCAGTGGCTGGCGGACGCACCTGACGTCCGGGCCCTGATCGTGCCGAACTTCTCGCTCGGTGCGGTGCTCATGATGCGGTTCGCCGCCCAGGCCGCGCGATTCTTCGACTCAGCCGAGATCGTGGAACTGCACCACGCGGGCAAGCTGGACGCGCCGTCGGGGACCGCGGCCCGCACCGCGTCGCTGATCTCAGCGGCACGGCGGGCCGCCGGCCTCGGCCCGTCACCCGACGCGACCGTCTCCGCGGCGGACGGGGCCAGGGGCGCGGTCATGGACGGGGTGCACGTGCATTCGGTGCGCCTGGCTGGCCTGGTGGCACATCAGGAAGTCCTGCTCGGCGGGCACGGTGAGACCCTGACCATCCGGCACGACTCGCTGGACCGGGCGTCGTTCATGCCCGGCGTGCTGCTCGCGGTGCGCGGGCTGGCGGCACTGCCCGCCGGGCTGACGTTCGGCCTGGAGCCCCTGCTCGGGCTGGACTAGGACACGCCCCCGCCCGGCACCATGCCCGAACCGGGCAGGGTAGTTTCATTTCATGTGCCGCAGCATAAAGACCTTGCGCATGCCGTATGCCGACAGCGTGACCGAAGACGACATGCGGGCCGCCGCGCTCCAGTACGTCCGGAAGATCAGCGGTTTCCGGAGCCCCAGCCGCGCCAACGCGGAGGCTTTCGACCGGGCCGTGGACACCGTGGCGAACGCCACCCGCGAGCTACTCGATCGGCTGGACGTGCGCGCGGCCGGCTGATCCGGCGGATCCGCCGCCCGGATGACGCTAAATGCCTCGTTCTGGCTGGTCAGCCGGGTATTTCTGGCAGCAGAGCGTCACGGGGCGCCGACTCCTCGTGGCAGTTTCAGATTGCTGTGTTTTGTGCTGCCATCAGGGGGTCGCAGTGGCGTAGTTTCACCTCATGTGCCGCGATATCAAGATCTTGCGGGCCCCCTACGCCTACGGCGTGACCGATCAGGACGTGCGGGCTGCCGCGCTTCAGTACGTCAGGACGGTGAGCGGTTTCCGGCGCTCGGTCCCATCCGAAATTGAGGCGTTCGACCGAGCCGTGGACGGGGTCATCGCGGTGACGCGCGACCTGCTTGATCAGCTCGCGGCGCGCGCCGCGGAGCTGGGGGCCTGAGCAGCCGGCTGGCGAGCCACCGGCGGGCTGAAGGCTGTCACGGGACCGCCGGGGCCTGATCAGGCCCGGCCTGGCCGGGCCCGGTCTGGTCAGGGTCGGCCCGTGGTGGCGGCATGCGTGATCAGCAGCGAGTCGGGTGGCGTCGTGTCCACACCATCGGGGTCGTTGAGGTAGCCAGGCGCGGTGCCCGCCACCCCGGTGTGCCCGTACTGCCACACGATCCGGTTGGTGGTGGGATCGATGACAATGACCCGGTCGTTGTAGTCGTCATTGACCAGGATGTCGCCGTTCGGCAGCGGAAGGGCCAGCGACGGGTGGTTCAGCCCGCCGAACCGCCAGAGCAGGTGCCCGCGCGAATTGAACTCGACGACCTGCCCGGCACTGGAGTAATCGGCGGTCAGGTACCGGCCTGGGTAGACCTCATTGGTGTCGGAGGGGTAGGCGACGCCCGGCGGGTGGGCGGACCAGTAGACGTGCCCCTTGAGGTTCACCTCATTGGCCCAGTCACCATTGATCTCGGTAACCAGGTACCTGCCGCTGGTGGTCGGGAATGCCCCGTTGGGGCTGCCGAAGCTGGCTGGCGGGTGGTGCGCACATCGGCCGGTGCTGCCGATGATCCGCTGGGGGTGGTGCGCGGGCGGCTTGATGAGCAGGATCCGGCAGTTCTCGATGTCCGCGGTGAGCAGGGTGCCCCCAGGCAGCAGCATGGCGTCGTCAGGATTGGCCAGCTGATTCGAGCCGCTGCCGGGTCGCCCTGGGGTCCCGTACCGGTAAACGATCCGGTGGGTGGCGATGTCGATCACGCTGACGACGGAGTAGTCCTCCTCGGTGGCGATGATGTCCCTGCCGTTCGGGGCGAAGAAGGCATCGTCAGGCAGCCGGAATGCCTGCCCCCGGGCGAGATCCCCCGGCCGCGGGAATTGCCACCGGACGCGTCCCTGCGGGTCCACGATGAGCAGCCGGTTGTTCCAGTCATCCGCGATGAGGATGTCCCCGGGCAGCACCGACGGGTCGGAGCCGGCGGCCAGATGCCCGGGGCCGCGGGCCGGAGCCAGCCAGGGCATCCGGGCCAGGAGCGGGCGGCCAGCCGTGGGGGGGGCCGCTGTCCCGGCCCCGCGCGATGCCGCCCGCACAGTCCCGGGCGATGCTGACGTCCCGGTCCGGGGCGATGCTGCCGTCATGGTTCCTGGCCAGGCGATCGGACGGCCCGATCCGGCCGGAGCGCCCCCGGCCGGCTGGATCGCCGAGGCGGCCGGCACCAGCCGGAGCCGGGTTACCGTCGGCACCGCCCGCTGCCCGTCATTCCCGCCAATCAGGTATGCGGTGCGGCCCAGGAGCGCGACGCCGGCGTTGGCGACCGGCACCGGGAGGGTGCCCTCGATCGTGACGGTCCGCCGCCCCGGGTCAAAGCCGAGCACGGCCCTGCTGGTCGCCAGCGGCGCCGAAGGGCTGGCCGTCGCCGCCCCCGCCGGTCCGACCTGCCCGCCCGCGACATACAGCGCACCACCCAGGGTGAATGCGGATCCACCGGTCATCGGCCGGGGCAGGTGGCCGACCACGGCGGTCTTGCCGGTGGCCGGATTGACCCGCTGGATCACGCTGCTGATGCCGGCCGGGGTCTGCCCGCCGAAGACCCAGATCTCGCCGCCCAGGACGCCCACGGCCGCATACCGGACCGGCACGGGCAGCCGGGCCACGGCGGCGAACCGCTGGCCATCGGTGGTGGCCAGGACGGTCGCGTCGTACGCGGCGCCGTCGTACCCGCCGAGCAGGTACGCGGTGCCGCCCGTGGTGACCGCGGACAGGTCGGACCGGGGGCGGGGCAGCTGGCCGGTCACCATGGCCACGCCACCAGGCGCGATAGCCTGCACCGCCGCGACACTCGCCTGCTCGCCGCCGCCGAAGACCAGCGGCCGGCCACCGATCATGGCTCCCGCGGCGTCGTGCGTGGCGGACGCCAGGCGTCCCGCCTGGCTGGTCTGGCCGGTGGCCGGATCGAGCCGGGTCACCGCGTCCGTCGACGTCGCCTGCGGGGTGAGGCCCCCGGCGATGAGCAGATCCCGTCCTTGCGGGAGCACCACCTCCCGGGAGATCCCGGCGGGCAGCTGGTAGGCCGCTGGCGTGACCTGCAGGGCCAGCGGAGCGCCCGGGCTGGCTGACGGCGAGGCCGCGGATGTGGCCGGATGCGCGGCGGCCGGCGGCCGGCGGGCTGGCGGGCTGGCCGTCGTCGTGCACCCCGCGGCCAGCAGGGCTAGGCAGATCCCACCGGCGCTACCGGCCCGCCGGTAGCGCCCCGGTGCGCGCCGCTCCGTGTTTCCCTGGCATCCGGCCGACAAGGCATCGTCCTTCCTGGGGGCTATGCCACCTGGCCTGGCCTTTCCTGGTGAGAATCCCCGCCGGGGGGGCGCGCATAGGCCTACGGCCAGCACGACGCGCGGGCTTGACGGGGTTCCGGCCGGCCTGACGTGGCGGATGCCAAGCTTCGCACGTATTACGCAAAGTAAGTGGCCGAGAACCGGAAAGTAATGGTCAGGCGGTCTGGGTCTGCGCTGCCGATTCCAGGCCGAGTTCGGCGATGGAGACCTCGCGCATCTTGAACTTCTGCACCTTGCCGGTGACGGTCATCGGGAACTCACCGGTGATCCGCAGATAGCGGGGAATCTTGAAATGCGCGATCTTTCCGGTGCAGTAGGCCCGCAGATCTTCCTCGGTCAGCTGCTGGCCGGGCCGCAGCGTTACCCAGGCGCACAGTTCCTCGCCGTAGCGGGCGTCGGGTACCCCGATCACCTGGACGTCCTCGATCGCCGGATGGGTGTAGAGGAACTCCTCCACCTCGCGGGGATAGACGTTCTCGCCACCCCGGATGATCATGTCCTTGATCCGGCCGGCGATGTTGAGGTAGCCCGCCTCGTCCAGCACGGCGAGGTCGCCGGTATGCATCCAGCGGGCGTCATCGATCGCGCCCCTGGTCTGCTCCGGGTCGTTCCAGTAGCCCAGCATCACCGAGTACCCGCGGGTGCATAGCTCACCGGTGTCGCCGCGCGGCACGACCAGGCCGGTCTCCGGGTCGATGACCTTCACCTCCACGTGCGGGTGCACCCGGCCCACCGTGGACACCCGCCGTTCCATGTCATCGTCGGCGCGGGTCTGCGCGGAGACAGGCGAGGTCTCGGTCATTCCGTTGCTGATAGTCACATCGGTAATGTGAATCTCGCTGACCACCCGCTTCTTCACCTCGACCGG
>CAYPQM010000256.1:0-6301 GCA_964412845.1 uncultured Streptosporangiaceae bacterium | reverse complement strand
AATCCGGGCACGGCGGTAAAGAATCCGGTGGCAGCGGTAAAGAATCCCGCCATACCGGAACCACTCACCCAGGGTCCGCGATTGTTCAGGATAAATCGTGATTCCTAGGCGGTTCCGTGTCTGCGGGACCGGCCTGCCTGCCGCTTGCTGAAGGACCTGCCGCCATGCGCTTGGTGCACCAGCCGGACGCCGCTCCGCTGCCCCCGGCCACCCGGCGTCTCGCCTGGGTAGCCGGCGGAGCACTCATAACGAGCGTCGGCGTAATGGTCCTGCTGGGGGTGTGCGGGCCATCATTGGTCGTCCCGAAATTCTCGTCGGCCTTTCCCTGGCCGCCCTACTTCGCTGCGGTCCGCCCCTCCGGTCCGGTCACGATGGGGCTGGCGCTGGCTGCGCTCTGCCTCGGCGGCCTGGGCTTGGTGGCGGGGCTGCTGGCGGCGCGCGGCGGCTGGCGGCCGCGGCCGCGACGGCTGATCATCGGGTGCCTGCTCGCGGTGATCGCGCTGATTCTGGTGCCTCCGCTGGGTTCGACCGACATGCTCGACTACGCGATCTACGGGCGGATAGCGGTGCTGGGCCACAGCCCGTACGTGATGACGCCAGCGCAGCTCACCACCACCGGTGATCCGGTGGGCCGGTACAGCCCGTATGCGTGGCGTCACAAGCCCTCGGTCTACGGTCCGCTGGCCACGGTGTCCGAGCAGGCCGCGTCAGAGCTGGCCGGCCCGTCGACGGCGAAGACGGTCTTCTGGCTCAAAATCTGGAACGGGCTGGCATTCCTCGCGGTGGCGCTGGCGCTTGACCGGCTGGTGCGCTCGGATGCGGCCGCCAGGACCCGCGCGCACCTGCTGTGGACGGTGAACCCGCTGATGCTGTGGGCCGTCATGGCCGGCGGCCACATCGACGGGTTGCCGGCCGCGGCGGGCTTTCTCGGCCTGCTCTGCTTGCGCAGGCCGGGTGCCATCCGGGGGCTGACCGCTGGCCTGCTGATCGGCGCGGCTGCCGCCGTCAAGGCGCCGTTCGTGTTCTTCCTGCTTGGCGTGGCCTGGTCGGCCCACCGGTCGCCGCGGACGCTGGCCGTGGCCGCTCTGGGCGCTGTCGCGGTGCTGGTGCCTAGTTACCTGCTGGCCGGCCCGGCCGCGATTGCGGCGGTGGCGGGACGCGCGGCCGCCGCTCCTGACGTGTACCAGCCGTGGCAGCTGCTGACGCGGGCGCTGTCCATCCACCCTGTGGGCAGGTTCACCGATGTGCTGGCGTTGATCGCCGTCGCCGCGATGGCGGCGGTCCTGCTCTGGCGCCTGCCGTCCGGCTGGCCCAGTCCGGCCGCCATGCCGTTCGCCCGGCCCGTGCTAGCGGTGTCGCTGGCCTGGCTGATCTGGACCCCACAGCAGCGGCCCTGGTTCGACGCGATGGTCTTCCCGCTGCTGGCGGTGCTTCCCGCTACCCGGCTGGACTGGATTGTCGCGCTCCGCGCCCTGGTCGGGGCCGTGGCGGAACTCCCCGGAGTGGCGCACCGCCCCTATCCGCCGTGGCTGGGATCCTTTCTCGGCGACGGGGCCCAGGCCATCCTGCCCGCGATCCTGGTCGTCCTGGCCGGCGCGCTGCTCTGGCTCTGTGTCACCAGGCGGTGGCGGCCGCCCGGCCCGCCCTGGCCGGCGGGCGGCGGCCAGCCGCTGCCTGATCTGGCCGTATCGGGCACTTTCCGCTGAGCACCGGCCAGGCGATGCGGCTCGGCCTGCCGCGAGGAGGCCGCCGGGGGGCCGCCGGGGGCCGCGCAGCAGGCCGGAGATCTACGAGACACCCCTAATGCTCATGCCCTGACCGGAGCCAGTCGATGTAGTCGGTCACGCCGCGCTGAGTGTCGTATTAGGGCTGATAGCCGGTGTCCGCGCGGATCCGGCTGATGTCGAGGTAGAAGTCCCGGCCCGCCCCGCGCGGGTCGCGGCCCCCGGGCAGCCCGATCACGGCGTCCGGGATGACCTGCCTGATCGCGGCGGCCAGTTCGGCGTTCGTGGTCGCCCGTCCCGAGCCGATGTTGTACGTGCTGTGGTTCAGCGTCCGCGCGGTCTGCAGCAGGGCGATGGCCCGGCCACAGTCCTTCGCGTAGCACAAGTCGATACCGTCCTGCGCGTAGGCAGGCGACAGCGGCGGCGAGAAGTCCGGTGCGTGGCCGTCGACCGCGGCATGCACGAGGAGCGGGGCGACCGACAAGTTCGACCGGGGATGCCGGTGCAGCGGCCCCCACACCCCTGGGATGCGCAGGTTGACGACCTGGTAACCGGCGCGGATGGCGACCGCGCCCGCAATGAGCTCGGCACTTTTCTTGAACGCCACGATCTGATGGGGCGCCGTCATCGGCAGCGGCAGGTCCTCGCGGAGCGGGTTGCCAGCGGACGTGCCTGCGTATACCCCTATCGTGCTGGCCAGAGCGACGCGGGGGACGGCCCAGTCCTGGGCCGCCTGCAGCACGTTGAGCAGCCCCTGGGTCTGCGCCCGGAAGTCATCCACCGGGCCCAGCGCACCGGGATGTCCGACCCCGGCGAGATGGACGATGCCCGTGATCGCATGGCGGGCGCCGATCGCCCGCAGGGCCGGCAAGTCGTCGATGTCGAGCGGTTCGATGAAGACCCGCGTGCCGATCTCTGCACTGATGAGGCTGGTGTCTCTGGCCACCCGGTAGCTGGTCAGGACGCAGGACTGGCCAAGGTCGAGCAGCGCCCTGGCGGTGTGCTGCCCGATGAAGCCCATCCCACCTGTCACGAGGATCATGAACCGTCCCTTACGCACGTCCGGCGCCATGTCACTAGCCGGCTAACGAGTATCGTAGCCAGCTAGTGATTAGCCGGCAAATGATGCGATCGATCTACCCTTGGCTCATGAACGAGTTCCTCACCCTGTTCACCCGCGCCGCCAAGCTCATGCGGATCGCCACGGACGAGGCGATGAGCCAGCATGGGGTCCGGGTGGGCCAGAACGTCATCCTGGAAGCGCTCTGGGCGTCGGACGGCCTGACACCGGGTGAGATCGCCGACCGGCTGCACATGGCCACCCCGACGATCGTCAAATCGGCGTCCAGGATGGCGGCGGCCGGGCTGCTGACCAGGGAGCGGGACCCGGCCGACGGGCGACTGGTCCGGCTGTTCCTCACCGACCGCGCCCGGTCGGTGCGCAGCGCGATCGAGCGCGAGCGCGCGGAACTTGAACGCCGGGCCACCGCGACTCTCACCGACGACGAGCGTCATCACCTCTACAGCGCCCTCGCCAAGATCATCAGCGAGTTCGCCGGTGCCGTGCCGCCTCCCGACGGCCCCGCCGCACGCTGAAACCGTCACCCGCGCCCCGGTTTCTGGCTATGGCGGTGCATTGTAATCCCGTATGCGCGCACAACGCACCGCGCTGACCCGGTCCCGCGCTGACCCGGTTTGCGGGTTTCTGCAAATTTCAGCGGCGGTACGCGTGCGTGGCCGGGTACAGCGGACAGGACCGGCTCGTGTACTGACAGGTCGCGGCTGAATTAGCGGCCGGCGACATGGCCGGGCACCCTGAACGGGCTGGTCGGCATGATTCGCTGGGGGAGTGCTCGGGCACGCCTGTGACCATGGCGGAAGCCGCTAGTGAATCTTGGTCGGGAGGCACGGGAAACTCTACGCGGCGCGTGTTAGGCTCCGCGGCCATGCCGCAGGACGCACAGCCGGTGACGGACCAGGGACCGGAGGGCGCGATCAGCACAGATTCCGGCCTTCCGGGACCGCTGCCGATGCCAACTGACCCGCTCAGCGCGGCACCGGCGGTCAGCCTTGCGGCTGATGCCAGTGCGCCACTGGCAACCAGCGCGGCGGGGACCAGTCTGGGGGCGGGAACCAGTCTGGGGGCGGGAACCAGTCCGGGGGCGGGGACCAGTCTGGGGGCCGGGACCAGTCCGGCGGCGGGGACCGGCGCGGCGGACGCCAGTCCGGTATCCGCGGTCGGCCTCATCCCAGCGGCCCGGTCGAGGCCGAAGGCCAGCGCCGCAGGGGCCGCGCAGCGAGCGGACTGGGTGCCATGGCTGATCGCGCTCGCGGTGTTCGCCGCCTACAGCGTGATCTCGATATCCCGCTACCTGCAGCTCGAGCCAGGCTCGTGGGACCTCGGCATCTTCACCGAGTACGTCAGGCAGATCGCCCACCTGCACGCGCCGGTGGTCAGCATCCGGGGCCAGGGCTTCAACCTGCTCGGCGACCATTTCCAGCCGATCGTGGCGCTGGTCGCCCCGTTCTTCCGGCTGGCCCCGAGCCCGGTCACCTTGCTCCTGGCGCAAGCCCTGCTCACGGCGCTGTCCGTCATCCCGGTATGCCGGGCCGCACGAGCCAAGCTGGGCGCTCCGGCGAGCTGGGCGATCGGCGCGGCCTACGGGTTCTCCTGGGGCCTGCAGCAGATGATCGATTTCGATTTCCACGAGATCGCGTTCGCCGTGCCGCTGCTGGCCTGCTCGCTGTCGGCGCTGCTGCGGGGCAAGACGCGGGCCGCCGTGATCTGGGCGCTGCCGCTGGTCTTCATCAAGGAGGACCAGGGATTCACCGTCGCCGCCATCGGCCTCCTCATCCTGGTCAAGGCCTGGCGGGCGCGCAGCAACTCGGCGGCCGATGCCGGGCTGTTCCTCGTGCTGTGGGGCATCGCCTGGTCGCTCGTCGAGATTGTCGTGATCATCCCGCACTTCAACGTGGCGCATCAGTACCCGTACTGGAACGACGGCGGCGCGATCGGGGCCGGCACCGGGCAGCACACGGTCTCCGCGCTCGCGGGCCAGGTCACCAATGCGTACCGGCAGAAGCTCGAAACCACAGCGATGATCTTGCTGCCGGTGGCCTTCCTCGCGCTGCGCTCCCCGATCGTCCTGCTGGCCGTGCCCAGCCTGGTGCTGCGCTTCCTGTCCGTTAACAGTTACTTCTGGGGTACGGCGTGGCACTACAACGCGACCGTGATGCCCATCGTGTTCATCGCCGCCATCGACACGCTGGCCCGGGTGCGGGCGGCACGCAGCGGGGCGGGCCAGGTGCGCCGCGCGCTGGCCACCGCGACCGTCCGGCTCAGCCTGGTGGCCATGCTGGCCATCGCGGCCGTGCTCGCCTTCCGTTTCCCGCTGGACGGGCTCTGGAATTCCCAGACCTACCTCATCGACCAGCACGTCCGGGCGGAGGACGCCGCCATGGCCAAGGTGCCGGACGGGATGACAGTCGAGACCACCCTGACGATGCTCGCGCCCCTGGCGGCCAGGGACGACACGTTCTGGATCGGCACCAGCCCCAATCCGCCCCCCCAGTACATCGTCTTCGACGAGTCGAACAGTGGCTGGAACCCGCCGCCGAGCAACGTGCTCACGTTCGTCGAGCAGCGCCACCCGGGCGTCGTGTACCAGCAGATCTTCCTCGACGATGACGTCTACGTGTTCCACCGCTCTGAGCCCACTACTGGCGGGTAGGTAGAGTCTGGAGCGGATCCCGTCTGGAGGGGCTATGGACTTTGCGTACGACAGCCACACCGAGGAACTCCGGAAACGTCTTCTGGACTTCATGGACGAGTGGATCTACCCGGCGGAGCCGGTGTTCGCCGAGCAAGTGGCCCGTGCTACACAGGCCGGTGACCCGTGGCGGCGCCCTCCGGTCATCGCTGAGCTGAAGGAGCAGGCGCGCAGCCGCGGCCTGTGGAATCTCTTCCTGGCCCATGACGAAGCTGGTCCAGGCCTCACCAACCTCCAGTACGCGCCGCTGGCTGAGATCACCGGGCGCAGCCCGTGGATGGCGCCCGAAGCGCTGAACTGTGCCGCGCCGGACACCGGGAACATGGAGGTGCTGGCCGCGTTCGGCACGGCGCAGCAGAAGGATCGCTGGCTCCGCCCGCTGCTGGACGGGGAGATCCGGTCCGCGTTCTGCATGACGGAGCCTGATGTCGCGTCCTCGGATGCGGCCAACATCGCCACCAGGATCGAGCGCGATGGCGCCGAATACGTGATCAACGGCCGGAAGTGGTGGTCGTCGGGGGCGATGAACCCCGAATGCGAGATCCTCATCGTGATGGGCAAGACCGCCATTGACGGTGACCGGCACCGTCAGCAGTCCATGATCCTGGTCCCCAGGGACACCCCCGGCGTCGACGTGCAGCGCGGGATGACCCTGTTCGGCTACGACGACGCGCCGCACGGCGGTCATGCGGAGGTCGTGTTCCGCGACGTCCGGGTGCCGGTGGACAGCCTGATCGCCGGGGAGGGGGACGGCTTCGCCATCGCGCAGGCGCGGCTCGGCCCGGGCCGGATCCACCACTGCATGCG
>CAYPQM010000255.1:0-6377 GCA_964412845.1 uncultured Streptosporangiaceae bacterium | reverse complement strand
CCCGAGCCCGCCAGCAGCAGCAGAATCGGGCCGTTGAGTTCGGTCCCGTGGTAGACATCGGCGAGGGACCGGTGCCGTAGCGCGATGTCGCAGATGCCGAGCACGGCCGCCGCGGCCAGGCCCCCGGGAGGGCCGGCCGCGGCCGCCCAGGCCAGCACGGGACCGGCGATCCAGGTCGCGGTCACCGGCATGGCCCCGGCGTAGGTGCTGTGGGTGTCCTGGAGCAGGGCTGTGGACAGCAGCGCGGCGGCGCTCACCAGGAGATCGGCGGCCAGCAGAGTCCGGGTTCGCCGGGTCGGCGCCGAGTACGCGTAGCTGGTCACGACGGTCCACGCGGTGATGACGGCCAGCACGCCCCAGGCCCAGGGCGGGCGCGAGTATTCGGCGTGGTTCACGACGAGCAGCGCAGCCGCGTAGCCGAGCGACGCGAAACGGAAGACCGCGATCGCCCGCCATAGCGGCGCCTGCAGACCCAGCGGGATCACCCCACTTACGAGGTATCGGTGAGTTGCAGCGGGGCGCCTGGCCTGCCCGGCCAAACGCCTGCCCTGCCAAACGAGAGCGTAATGCCCTCCGAAGGACGCATGAATGGCGGCCGCGGTACGCGGCCGCCAGGCCATCGGGGGGTGGAAATAGGCCAGGCTGCCGCGGATACGCCGCCATGGCCACCGGGAACTCCCCGCTCCGGCTGCGGCGTCAGCTCACGTGGCTGCCGATCAGGCTGCCCACCGCGAACGTCACCGCGACGGCGACCCCGCCCAAAGCGAGCTGGCGCAGTCCCGAGCGCAGCAACGGCCTGCCGGTGAGCCGGCCCACCACCATCCCGCCGGCGACGAGCGCCACCGCCGTGATCACCAGGCTCGCGGCCAGCGCGGGCAGGCCGACCAGGTACGGCAGCAGTGGCACGAGCGCGCCGAAAGAGAACGCGAGCAGCGACGCGACGCCGGCCAGCACCCCGGAGGGCAGTTCCTGCGGGTCCACGCCTAGCTCCTCGCGGGTATGCACGCGCAGCGCGGTGTCCGGGTCCGCGGACACCGCGGCCGCCATCCGGGTCGCGGTTTCCGGGTCGGCGCCGTAGCCGCGGAAAGTGCCGGCCAGCTCGGCCTGCTCAGCTTCGGGGAACCGGGCATGCATCCTGCGCTCAAGGGCGACCTCCGCGTGCACCAGCTCATTCTGGTTGGTCACCGACACGTACTCGCCGGTGCCCATCGAGAACGCGCCGGCCACCAGCGCGGCCACCCCGGTCAGCACGACCGCGTGCGCCGACACCCCGCCCCCGCCGAGCCCGGCGATCAGCGACGCGTTCGTCACCAGGCCGTCCACCGCGCCGAACACGGTGGGGCGTAGCCAGCCGCCGGACACGTCGCGATGCCGGTGCGACCAGCCAGCCGCCTCCGCTGCCGCGGCCACCCCAGGCGGCTGACCTGGTTCCCGCATCTCGTTGCCTACCACCTGCCGAATTATCCTCCGTCGCGCGGCCACGCCCACCAGCCAGCCACGGCGCAGGCACGGCGGGCGTGATTCGCGGCCCATCGCGGGCCGGGGTCAGCCAGCACCGGGCCAGCCAGCACCGGATGCGTCCGGCACCGGATGCGTCCGGCGATGCCCGCCACCGCCCGGCCGCCTTACGCTGTTCGTCATGGCCCGACGTAGCGGTGCCCGCCGGGGGATGACCACCGCGGCGTTGTGCGGTGCGGCACTGCTCGCGGCGGGATGCGCGCCCGGCCAGCCAGCGCGGCCAGCCCGGCCGGCACCGACCCTCGCTACGGGCGCCGGGCGCCGGGCGCTGGCCGCCAGATACGTGGCGATCGCCCAGCCCGCGAACCGCAGGCTGGAGATCGACTTCGACCGGCTGGACGGACGCGATCGCCGTGACCTCGCCGCCGCGCAGGGCGATCTGCGCGCGGCGGCCAGCACGGAGCACTTGTTCGACCGGCGCCTGCTGGCCATCGCGTTCCCGCCCGCCACCGAGGCACAGGTCCGGTTCCTGGTCTGGGTCAACGAATCGCGGGACAGGCTGACCGCGACCGCGGCCGCCGCCACCTCCCTGCGGCAGCTGGCCAGGTACGAACCGCGGCTGAGCACGGCCAACCAGCCGGTCGAGCAGGCGGTCACCACGATCCGCAGCCAGCTGGGCCTGCCGCCGCCCGATACCAGCTGAGCTGGCCTGCGCATCGGCCCAGGATCGCGACCGCATCGCCGTCGGCGGTGAACGAAGGCGCCCAGGGTTACGTGGTCTGGGTATGGGGAGCCACTCCACCCCGTGAATGGAGACCTGTGATACGTAACAAATGGCTGGCGTCCGCCGGAATGGCGGCCGCTACCTTGATTCTTGCCGCGTGCGGAACCTCGTCTGCTGGCTCGGCCGCCCCGAGCAGCCCACCTGCGGCCGCGGCTCCCGCCGCGAGTTCGGCCTCGTCCGGGGGAATCCTGGCGACCGCGAAGATTGGTGGCGCGACCGTGCTCACCAATGCGAAGGGCTTCACCCTCTACTCGTTCGCCCCGGACACTTCCACCAAGTCGAACTGCAACGGTTCCTGCGCGACCTACTGGCCGCCGGTGGGGAAGGCCGCCGCCGGCCCCGGTGTCACTGGCACGATCGGCACGATCACCCGGTCGGACGGCTCGACGCAGGCCACCTACGACGGCCATCCCCTCTACACCTACGTCCAGGACAGCGCCCCGGGCCAGGCCAAGGGCAACGGCCTCAACGTGTCCGGCGGGGTATGGCATGAGATCACCCTGTCCGGGTCGGCCGCGCCCGCCGCGGCTGCCTCCAGCCCGTCAGCCGCCGCTGGCGGGGGCGGCTACGGATACTGACCGGGAACCGTCACCCGGTCAGCGATCCGGCTGGCCAGGTAGTCAGGCCCGGCAGAGGTTCCGCTTCCGCCGGTGCCTGATGTGGGCGCACGCCCGCTGCTCGTTGATGAGCCCGCGGCGTCGCTCACGGTGGCGTTGCGCTCCACGTTGAGCAGGGGGTGGGCCGGCGATGACCGTCGGCCCACCCCCTGCTCGCTCAGGGCGTGGCGCAACGCCACCTCGGCCACCTGGCCTGATCCAGCGCCACCCGCACGATGACGCCGACGCCGCGCCGGGCGCAGGCCGGCCGCAACCGCTGCCGAGCCAGATACCAGGCTCACTGAAGCGGCCGAGGCACCGCCGTGACCCGGTGGGGAGTGGTGGGATGGTGGCGTGCGTATCGCGACCTGGAACGTGAACTCGGTGCTGGCCCGGCTGCCGAGGCTGGTGGAATGGCTGGAGCAGGCGGCCCCCGATGTGGTCTGCCTGCAGGAGACGAAGGTCGCTGACGGCGCCTTCCCCGTCGACGCGGTCGAACCGCTCGGCTACGCCGTGGCCCATCACGGGGAGGGGCGCTGGAACGGCGTCGCTGTGCTGTCCCGGCTGGGCCTGGACGACGTGGTCCGTGGCCTGCCCGCCGATCCTGGCTTTCCCGATGAGCACACGCGTGAGGCCCGCACCGTGGCGGCCACCTGCGGGTCAGTGCGGGTGCGTTCGGTATACGTGCCTAACGGGCGGACCCCTGAGGACCCGCACTACGCCTACAAGCTGCGCTGGCTGGCCGCCCTGGCCGACGCGGTCGCCGCCGACGCGTCCGGCGGAGTGCCGTTCGCGGTCATGGGTGACTTCAACGTGGCGCCGACCGACGCGGACGTCTGGGACCCGGCCGCGTTCACCGGCTCCACCCACGTGACGCCGCCCGAGCGTGCCGCGCTGGCGGCCCTGCGCGAGACGGGGCTCAGCGACGTCGTGCCCCGCATCGCCAAGGGCCCGCACCCATACACCTACTGGGACTACCGGGCGGGATCGTTCCACAAGGGCATGGGCATGCGCATAGACCTGGTCTACGGCAACGCGGCGCTGACCGGTTCGGTGTCGGACGCCTGGGTCGACCGCGAGGCCCGCAAGGGCAAGGGACCCAGCGACCACGCGCCAGTGATCGTCGACCTCGACCGGTAACCCCGGCGGGCTACGCTCCCTACGTGAGCCGGCATCCCCCGGCAGATCGCCCGCGACCAGGTCAGGCCAGCCATCGACCAGGTGCTCCGAACCTGGGGCCAGGTCGCCCGCGGCGACTAGTCAGGGCCGGGTGGCGAGTCCCGCCAGCAGGTCCCTGGTCCGGCGGGTGCTGCTGGTGGCGTCCTGGCCCACCGGGAAGATGATCGGCCACAGTTCGGTGACGCCGAGGCCGGCCAGCCGGCCCAGCTGCTTCTCGACCTCGTCCTCGGTGCCCGCGACGGCCAGGGCCCCCGGCGAGGCCACGCCCTCGCGGTCGAGCAGCTTGCGGTAGTTGTCGAATCCTGTGTAACGGGCAAACACCTCGTCGGCGGTGCGCCTGGCCAGGTCGGCGTCGGTGCAGACGGCCACCGGCAGCGCCGCCACGACCCGCGGCGGTGGCCGCCCGGCCGCCGCCGCGTGCAGCCGGGGGACGATCTGCTCGCCCAGGGTGCGCGGGCCCGCCAGCCAGGTGACGACGCCGTCCGCGAGCTCGCCCGCGGCCTGCACCATCAACGGGGAAAGCGCGCCGACCAAGACCGCGGTGGGACTGCTTCCCGGCACGACAAAGCCGCCGTCAACCTGGTAGAACTCGCCTCGGTGCCGCACGCTGCCGTCGCGGAGCAGCGGCACGAGCACAGACAGGTAGTCGCGCAGGTGCGCCGCGGGCCGCGCATACGTGATCCCGTGCAGGTCCTCGATCACCGGCCGGTGCGACACGCCTACCCCGAGGGTCAGCCGGCCGCCGCAGAAGGCCTGGGTGGTCGCGGCCTGCTGGGCGAGCGCCAGCGGGTGCCGCGGGTAGGTCGGCACGATCCCGACGCCCAGGTCGATCCGGCTGGTCCGGCTGCCCGCCACGGCCAGCACGTCCAGCGCGTCCACGCCCCGGGAGAAGTGCACGCTCCAGGCGGAGCCGAACCCGTCCGCCTCAGCGCGCACGATGTCGCCCACGATGTCCGGGGGGGACATCGGCGCGCCGATCACCTCACCGCCGACCCCGATCGCGATCCGCACGGTCAGCCGCGCCCAGGCTGGAGAAGGTCCATGTGATCAGCATGCTGTCGCGGGAGGCGGCTCACGACGTCCTGACCGGGCGAAGCTCCCGGTCCGGTTCGTCTGGCGGTGGTGAAGGTGCGGCCCGCCGCTATCGGGCGATGCTGCTGATCTCGACGCCTGGGACGATGATCCGGTGCGTCACGAAGTTCAGGCTGACTGGCCAGCAGGTGACCAGGGTGATGGTGTGCTCGTTCCCGACCGGCTTGAGCACGCCGATGTCGGTGTAGAGGACCTTGTACGGCGCCTTGGTCACCTGGTAGGTGACGACGCAATGCTTGGTGGTGATGATGACCTTGTCGCCGACCCGCAGCGACCCCAGGTGCAGGAACGGGTTGCCGGCCGTGATGTCGTGGGCGGCTATCCCGGTGTTGCCGGCCTGCCCGGGCAGGACCGTCCCGATGATGTGCCCGGGCCCGGTGGCGAGCTGGGTGAGCGTCGTGCCCTGGACAATGGCGAATTTCCATGACGGGCCGAATGCGGGAATCCGGATAATGGCGAATGCCTCGGAGGGCTGCAGGCTGGTGTTGGTCTCAGTGCAGGAGGCCGCAGCGGCGTTGCCGGGCTTCGCATTCGATGCCGCGGCTGAGGTGACGGCCTTGGCATTACTGACGTCCCAGGTGTGGAGCAGGTTCTCTTGTGCCGCGTGCTGCCTGGCCCCCGCGAACGGGTCCCAGATTTTGTACCCGGAGTAGGCCAGGAGCCCTACTCCTGCGAGGATGCAGAAGAAGGCACCTAGCTTGAGCAGCAGCTTCGGCACTGAGATTAGCCCTGTGACCGGTGGCGGCGGATCCTCGGCACTATCCGCCAGAGCACGACACCCATGGTGATCGTTGTGACGGCGAGGAGGATGTTGCGCGCGACCACGATGCCGGTTACCGGAGGTGCCATGGTGCCAATTTTTCCGTAATTCATTTTGTGCTCTTCCCGTCTGCGTATCTCCGGTCTTTACTCAGGCTAGAAGAGAAGCTAATTAAGCCAATGCCTCGTTTGGGCTAGCCAGCCTCACCCAAAGTGATGAAATCGGCCAGCGGGGAGCTCTTTCGTGGCTCTGAGTAATCGGTTGGCTATCCAGCGGCGCCTGGAGGGTGAGAAACCGCTGTAGGCCAGGCCGGTGCCGCCTGGCCCGGGCGTACAGCACGACGCGGGTGGCGTCCCTGGACGGGGGCGCCACCCGCGGTGGCCGGCGTGGCCGCGCGTGCGACTACCGGCTCACAACTGCGCGGTGACGGCCTTGATCTCGGTATAGGCCTCCAGCACCTGGTGGCCCATCTCACGGCCCCAGCCGGACTGCTTGTAGCCGCCGAACG
>CAYPQM010000254.1:0-6436 GCA_964412845.1 uncultured Streptosporangiaceae bacterium | reverse complement strand
TCACCTTCATCGACACCCCGGGCCACGAGGCGTTCACCGCCATGCGGGCCCGCGGTGCGGAGACCACCGACCTGGTCGTGCTGGTGGTGGCGGCGGACGACGGCGTGAAGCCGCAGACCACTGAGGCGCTCAACCACGCACAGGCGGCGGGCGTCCCCATCGTGGTGGCGGTCAACAAGGTGGACAAGGAAGGTGCCGACCCGGCGCGGGTGCGCTCGCAGCTCACCGAGTACGGGCTCGTCGCCGAGGAGTTCGGCGGCAGCACGCAGTTCGTCGATGTCTCCGCCAAGGTGGGCACGGGCATCGACACCCTGCTTGAGGCGATCATCCTGACCGCGGACGCCGAACTCGACCTGCGCGCCAACCCGCACCAGCCCGGCCAGGGTGTCGCGATCGAGGCTCACCTCGACCGCGGCCGCGGCCCGGTGGCCACCGTGCTGGTGCAGCGCGGCACGCTGCACGTCGGCGACTCCATCGTCGCCGGCGAGGCGTTCGGCCGGGTGCGGGCGCTGCTCGACGACAACGGCTCGCCCGTTCCCGACGCGTCGCCGTCGCGCCCGGTGCAGGTGCTCGGCCTCACCGCCGTGCCCGGCGCGGGCGACAGCTTCCTGGTGGTCACCGACGACCGGGTGGCCAGGCAGATCGCGGAACGGCGCGAGGCGCGGGAGCGCAACGCCATGTTCGCCCAGCGGCGCCCCAGGGTCACGCTGGAGGACCTGGAGTCCGCGCTCAAGTCGGGCGAGCGGGAAGAGCTGCTGCTCATCATCAAGGGCGACGTGTCCGGGTCGGTCGAGGCCCTGGAGGACGCGCTGGTCAAGATCGATGTGGGCGAGGATGTGGTGCTGCGGGTCATCGGCCGCGGCGTCGGCGCTATCACCCAGGACGACGTCAACCTGGCCATTGCCTCGGAAGCCGTGATCGTGGGCTTCAACGTCCGGCCTGCCGGGCGCGCCGGGGAGCTGGCCCAGCGCGAGGGCGTGGACATCCGCTACTACTCGGTCATCTACCAGGCGATCGAGGAGATCGAGGCCGCGCTCAAGGGCATGCTCAAGCCCGAGTTCGAGGAGATCCAGCTCGGCACGGCCGAGGTCCGGGAGGTCTTCCGGGTGCCGAAGATCGGCAACGTGGCCGGCTGCATCGTGCGATCCGGCACGATCACCCGCAACAGCAAGGCCCGCCTGGTGCGAGACGGCGTCGTGGTGTCCGACAACCTCAACGTTGACTCGCTGCGCAGGTTCAAGGATGACGTGACCGAGGTCCGCGAGGGCTACGAGTGCGGCATGGGTGTCGGCTACAGCGACGTCAAGGTCGGTGACGTGATCGAGACGTTCGAGATGCGGGAGAAGCCGAGGGCCTAGCAGCGTGCCCCGGGCGCGCCTGACCGCGCGCCCGGGCAGGCGCTAGGGACACGCCCGACCCCAGCCGGAGAGATCATCGTGTATGTCGGTGCCCTGACGCTGGACGTCCTGCTGGGCGACGTGCGTTCGCTCAAGCAGAAACGCTCAGTGGTGGCCTCGGTCGTCGCGGAGGTCAGGCGCCGCCACCCCGGCGTCTCCGTGGCTGAAACGGGCCATCTGGACGTCCACCGGCGGACGGAAATCGGGGTGGCCGTGGTGGCGTCGACGGCGGCGCACGCCGTCGAGGTGCTCGACGCGTGCGAGCGCCTGGTCGCGCAGCGCCCCGAGATCGAGTTGCTGTCCGCCAGGCAACGGCTGCTGAATGAGGAGGAGTGACAAGCGATGGACGCTGCCCGGGCCCGCAAGCTCAGCGACCGCATCGCCCGGATCGTGGCTGAGATGCTGGAGCGGCGGGTCAAAGACCCGCGGCTGGGATTCGTCACGGTCACCGCGGCCAAGCTCACCAATGACCTGCGCGAGGCCACCGTCTTCTACACGGTGTACGGATCGGCTGAGGAACGGGCCGGGACCGCCGCCGCGCTGGCCAGCGCGACCGGCCTGATCCGGGCCGAGGTGGGCCACCAGACCGGCCTGCGGCACACGCCGTCGCTGACGTTCGTGGCCGACGCCGTGCCAGACGGCGCGCGGCGGATGGAGGATCTGGTCGCCCGGGCTCGCGCCGCGGACGCTGAGCTGGCCGCGGTGCGGGAGGGCGCGGTCCCGGCCGGCGATCCTGACCCCTACAAGCCCGCTCCGGGGTCCGCGGAGCCGGACGAGCCGGACGAGGACGGCCCGGCGGATGGCGACGGCCAGCGTGACCCCGCGGAGGCTGGCTGGCAGCGGGGATACGGCGGTGTCGATCTTCTGGGCGGAACCCCCGGCGGCGGCGATCCAGGCGCGGGATACTCGCCAGCGTGAGTGTCGCGTCGCCTCAGGCAGCCGGCGGCCGGCCGGTAATCAGTGCCGGTGACTGGGCCAAGGCCATCGCCCTGCTGCAGGGGGCCGACGAAGTCTGCCTGGCCTGTCATGTCCGCCCGGACGGTGACGCGCTCGGCTCCATGCTCGCTGTCGCGCACGCGCTCCGCGCCCAGGGCCACCCCCGCGTGGTTGCCTCGTTCGGCGACCAGCCCTTCGAGGTGCCCGAGATCCTGCGGTTCCTGCCCGGCCTCGACCTGCTCAGCCCGCCGGGCAGCTACCCGGAGCGGCCGCGGCTCATGGTCACCTTCGATGTCGGCAGCATTGACCGGCTTGGCCTGCTCGCGCCGAACGCATCCCGCGCGGACGAGCTGATCGTGGTCGACCACCACCCGTCCAATACCCGGTTCGGCACGGTCCACCTGATCGATCCGGATGCGGCCGCCACCGCAGTGCTGGCCTGCGACCTCATCGGCGCGCTGGGTGCCGAGCTGACCAGGGAGGTGGCGTTCGGCCTGTATGCGGGGCTGGTCACCGACACGGGCTCGTTCAAGTATTCCTCGACCTCCCCGGCGGTGCACGAGATGGCCGCGCAGCTGCTCGGCACCGGAATCGAGCCGGGCGCGGTAGCCCGCGAGCTATGGGATCGTGCTCCATTCGGCTATCTCGGCCTGCTGTCGGCAGCGCTCGGCCGGGCCGAGCTGGAGCCCGCCCAGGCCGGCGGGCACGGCCTGGTGTGGACCACCATCACCAAGGCGGACCGGGTGGCGAACGGGTTGCCCTTCGAGGCGGCCGAAGCCGTGATCGACGTGGTGCGCCGCACCGAAGAGGCGGACGTTGCGGTGGTCCTCAAGGAATCCGATGACGGGCTGTGGCAGGTGTCGGCCCGGTCCAAAGGGAAGGTGGACGTCGGCCGCGTGTGCACCGGGCTCGGCGGCGGTGGACACCGTTTCGCCGCTGGATTCACCGCCAGCGGCACGCCCGGCGACGCGATGGCGCGACTGCGCCCGCTGCTCGGCGAAGACGGTTAGGCCGTGTCCCGCAGATCTTCCGCCTGCTGCGCGTCCGCCTGGGGCGTTGCGCAGTGACCGCGCAGAGCGGGCTGATCATCGTGGACAAGCCCGCCGGATGGACGTCACACGACGTGGTGGCCCGGATCCGGCGGCTGGCGGGCACCCGGCGGGTCGGCCACGCGGGAACCCTGGACCCGATGGCCACCGGTGTCCTGGTGGTCGGCGTGCAGAAGGCGACCAGGCTGCTCGGCTATCTCACGCTGACCGACAAGGAATACCTGGCGACGATCCGGCTGGGCCAGGCCACGGATACCGGCGATGCCGAGGGCACGGTCATCGCGGGCCGCCCGGCCGGCCAGCTGCCCACCGGGGCCGTGCAGGCGGCGGCGGCCGCGCTGACCGGGCCGATCCAGCAGGTCCCCCCGGCGGTCAGTGCCATCAAGGTCGGCGGTCAGCGGGCGTACAAACTGGCCCGGGAAGGAGCGCCGCCGGTGCTGCCGGCCCGCCCGGTGACCGTGCACTCCTTCGTGATCACCGCGGTGCGCCCCGCGGCGGAGCTGATGGACGTGGATGTGCTGGTGGTCTGCTCCAGCGGGACCTACATCCGGGCGCTCGCCAGGGACATGGGGGACGCGCTCGGCGTGGGCGGGCACCTGACCATGCTGCGCCGCACCAGGGTCGGCCCCTATGACCTCAGCGCCGCGCGGAGCATGGACGAACTCGCGTCGGGCCTGGACCAGCCGGGGGCGGAGCTGGCGGTGCTGCCGCTGAAGGACGCCGCCGCGGCCGCGTTCCCGTCCCGGCTGCTGACCGAGCCGGAAGCACGCTCGCTGGCGCACGGCGTGAGCCTGCCGTGGACCGGCCCGGCGGCTGGGCCGGTGGCGGCGTTCGACCCGGAAGGCACCCTGATCGCACTGGTCGCCGAACGGGACGGTGCCGCCAGGCCGCTGGCCGTCTTCGTGCCCTGAATAGTCTTGACCGGTGGGACGCCTTCGGCGTGCCCGTGACGTCCGCCAGGAGAATGAAGGAGCCGCACCGTGCAGCGCTGGCAGGGCCTGGATGACGTGCCGGGGGACTGGGGCTCATCCGTTGTGACCATCGGGGTGTTCGATGGCGTGCACCGTGGTCATCAGCGCATCGTGTCCGGTGCGGCGCGATCAGCCGTTGAGCTCGGCCTGCCCGTGGTGGTGGTGACGTTCGATCCGCACCCGGCCGAGGTGATCCGCCCCGGCTCGCACCCACCGCTGCTGTGCACGATCCGGCGCCGCGCGCAGTTGCTGGGCGGGCTGGGTGCCGACGCGGTCTGCGTGCTGCCGTTTACACAGGAGTTTTCGCAACGGGGACCGGATGAGTTCGTCCGGGCGGTGCTGGTGGACCGGCTGCAGGCCCGCCGCGTGGTGGTCGGGGAGAACTTCCGGTTCGGCCACCGCGCGGCCGGGGACGTCACGCTGCTGGCCGAGCTGGGGGAGAAGTACGACTTCAGCGCCGAGGGTGTGCCGCTGCTCACCGACGACGGGGTGATCATCTCCTCCAGCAGCATCAGGGCGCGGCTCGCGGCCGGGGACGCCGTGGGCGCGGGCCGGGACCTGGGCCGCCCGCACCGGGTGGAGGGGGTCGTCGTCCGGGGACAGCAGCGCGGGCGGGCCCTCGGGTTCCCGACCGCCAACCTGGAGACGCTCCCGCACACCGTGATCCCCGCCGACGGCGTGTACGCGGGCTGGCTGGCCCGCCTGGACGAGGACGGCCGCGACGCGGAGCGCTGGCCCGCCGCCATCTCGGTCGGCAGCAACCCCACGTTCGACGGCCGGGAGCGGACGGTGGAGGCGTACGCCCTGGACCGTGACGATCTCGACCTGTACGGAGTGCACATGGCGGTGGACTTCGTCGCGCGGTTGCGCGGCATGGTCCGGTTCGATTCGGCGGCCGCGCTCGTCGAGCAGATGCGCGGCGACGTGGACGAGGCCCGCGCGCTCATCGTCGGCCCTGGCCGATGACCAGACCGGCCCCCTTTTCACCAGCTTTGTGCCGGTCAGGGGCCAGGTTAGGGCCGAATGGCAGGCTGATGGACCCTTTGGTCACGAAACAGTGGCCGGTGCGATCCAGGACCGGCTGGAAGCAGGTGAATCCGCCGGCCGCCAGGCTCGTCGTGCGGCGTGGTACCGTGAATCGCGGTCGGCGTTTGTACGACCGGGCCAGCTGTACCCTCAGACGGCTGGCCGAGGGGGGCTTCCAGGCGCGGCTTGCCGCGGTGGGTCCCACCGATCACTAGTCACAAAGATAGGAATGACACGTGCCGCTGGACACAGCCGTGAAGCAGGAGATCATTGCCGGGCACGGCACCAGTGAGGGTGACACCGGTTCGCCGGAGGTCCAGGTCGCATTGCTTACCCGGCGGATCAACGACCTGACCGAGCACCTCAAGGTGCACAAGCACGACCACCACAGCCGCCGCGGACTGCTGCTGCTCGTGGGCCGTCGCAGGCGCCTGCTGAAGTACCTGGCGCGCAAGGACATCACCCGGTACCGCGCGCTCATCGGAAAGCTGGGCCTGCGCAGGTAGGGCAAGGAACAACTCAACAAACATCATCCCGCGGCCCCGATCCCGGAGCGCTCAGGGCGCCAGGACCGGTCCTCGGTAGTGGTTCTCGGGTCGGTGCGGCGTATACCCGTCAGGGGTGCGCCGGACTGGGCCGAGGGCTTCGATCGAAGACCGGGCCGGCCGTCAGCCCGGCCTGCATGGCCGGAGCGCGCCACCGGCGGCGGGCAGACGCGGGACCTCAATCAAGGAGGTCTCACCCGTGGAGGGTGTGTATACCGCCGAGGCCGTTATCGACAACGGTCCGTTCGGCACTCATACGCTTAGATTCGAGACCGGCAAGCTGGCCCGTCTCGCCGCAGGGTCCGCCGTCGTGTATCTCGACGACGAGACGATGGTGCTGTCCGCGACGACCGCTGGCAAGCATCCCAAGGAGGGACTCGACTTCTTCCCCCTCACGGTGGACGTGGAGGAGAAGATGTACGCGGCAGGCCGGATTCCCGGCTCTTTCTTCCGCCGGGAGGGCCGCCCGTCCGAGGACGCGATCCTCACCTGCCGGCTGATCGACCGGCCGC
>CAYPQM010000253.1:0-6467 GCA_964412845.1 uncultured Streptosporangiaceae bacterium | reverse complement strand
GCGCTGCAGCGGAAGCGGCGGCCCTGCTCAACCAGGAGGCAGTGCTCAAGGAACAGTACGCTCAGCTCCAGGTGAGCGGGGCGGTAGCGACCGCGGGCGCAGCGACCGGAGGGGTGGAGGTCGTCACCCCGGCCCTGCCACCCACCTCGCCGAGCTCTCCCAAACCCGTCCAGGATGCGCTGATCGGCCTGCTGGCCGGGCTGATGCTAGGCCTGGGCGCGGCGTTCCTGCGGCACAACCTCGACGACGCGGTGACGTCCAAGGAAACCGCGGAGCAACTCAGTGGTTCTCCGGTGCTCGGCCTGGTGCCGATGGTGACATCCTGGAAGAGCCGCAAAAAGCCCATGGTGGTCTCCACCTCAAAACCCACGTCGCCGGCCGCCGAGTCATACCGGTCACTGCGCACCTCGCTCCAGTTCGCCCGGCAAGGACGCGAGCTGCGAACTCTGCTGGTGACCAGCCCGGCCGCCAGCGAGGGCAAGACCTCCACGCTGGCCAACCTAGGAGCGGTATTCGCGCAGGCGGGCGAGCGGGTCGTGCTGGTCTCCGGCGACCTCCGACGGCCCAGAATCGGTCAGTTCTTCGGGGTCGATGAGACCGTTGGCCTGACCACGGTCCTGCGGGGACAGCGGTCACTGGAGCAGGTCCTGCAACCTGTCAAGGACTATGACCGGTTGTGGATCCTGGCCGCTGGGGCGGTCCCGCCGAACCCGGCCGAACTGCTCAGCGGACCGGACGCGCACGAGGTCTTCGCCGCGCTCCGCCGCGACTTCGACCTGATCCTCATCGACAGCCCGCCGGTGCTGCCTGTCACCGACGCGATGGTCTTGTCGACCTATGCGGACGGGACGCTGCTCGTGGTGGCCGCAGGCCAGACGAGGCGAGCCGAGCTGGAGCGGGCCTCGGAGAAGTTCTCACAGGCCAACACCCCGGTGGTGGGCGTAGTCCTGAACGAGGTGACCAAGCAGAGCGGGTACGGCGGCCGTTACGGATACGGCTACGGATATGGCTACGGGTACGGGTACACCTCCAATGCGGCCGCGACGCCGGCTGCTGACGGGTCAGTGCACGCGAACGGGGACTCGGCCGGGGCGTCGGCGACCAGGCAGGGCCGCCAGCGGCAATGACCAGCCTCCTCCCCGCGTTGTCCGCCGGCGCCATTGTGGTGGCGGCCGAGCCGGTGACGATTGCGCTGCTGCGGCGGTCGGCCGCGGTCGACATCCCCGGCACGAGGTCATCGCACACCGTTCCCACACCGAGAGGCGGGGGCGCCCCGATCGCGGCCGGGCTGGTCGTGACCGCCGTGCTCATGCACAGCATGCCGTCGGCCGCGTTCGGTATCGGGGTCGCGCTCTTTTCGGCGATCGGGCTCGCCGAGGATCTGTGCGGGCTGTCCGTTGGCCAGCGCCTAATGATGCAGTGCTGTGCGGGCGTCGTGGTCGCCTGCCTCCTGGTCAGCCCGCTGCAAATGACGGCGGCCAGGTTGGCGGCGGTCGCCGCCGTGGCCGCCGTATGGATCATCGGGGTCGTGAACGCGTACAACTTCATGGACGGCGTAGATGGTATCTCCGCGACGCACGCGCTGATCGGTGGCGTGGTCTACAGCTGCCTCGGGGCCTGGCGCACGGACCCGTTCCTGATCGTCGCCGGCGCGGCGGTCGCCGTGAGCGCCCTCGCCTTCCTGCCGTGGAATGCGGTCCGCGCGCGGGTATTCCTGGGCGACGTTGGCAGCTACGGGCTAGGCGCGGCCCTGGCCGTGCTCGCGGGCTACGCCGTCCTGCACGCTGTGCCGGTCGAGGCCGCTGTCGCCCCGCTCGCGCTGTATCTCGCGGACACGGCGTGGACCCTGCAGCGCCGCGTCCGGGCGGGAGAACGCTGGTCGCAGCCGCACCGCACACACATTTACCAGCGGTGGTGCGACGAAGGCTGGTCGCATCAGCGGGTGACGGCAGTGAGCGCTGCGGGGACGGTCCTGCTCTGCCTGCTCGGGGCGGCCAGCCTCACCCGCCTGCCGGCCCTGCGGGTCGCCGCGGACCTGGCCGCACTAGGCCTGTTGGCCACCTATCTCCGGTCGCCTGCGCTGCTGATGCGCCGCACCACCGCGCCGGAGCTGGTCTTATGCGGACCCTTATCGTGACGCACTACTTCCCGCCCGAGACGGGCGCCCCGCAGGCCCGGCTGTCCGCGCTGGCCAAGACGTGGGCCGCGGACGGGGACACAGTGACGGTGCTGACGGGCATGCCGAACCACCCCACGGGCCTGGTGCCGCCCGCCTACCGGGGCGCTATCCGCCGCCGGGAACGCCGGGACGGCTACCGGGTGATCCGCACCTGGCTGTACGCCACGCCCAACGAGGGCATGGCCCGCAAAATCGCGGGTCATCTGAGCTTCATGATCAGCAGCGTGCTGCTCGGCGCGCGGCGCTGCGGGCCGGCCGACACGGTCGTCGTGTCCTCGCCGACGTTCTTCTCGATCGGGGCCGCCTGGCTGCTGGCCAAGCTGAAGCGGGCCCGGCTGGTGGTCGAGATCCGCGATCTGTGGCCCGCCATCTTCGTTGAGCTTGGCGTGCTGACCAACCGCCGGCTAATCGGCCTGCTGGAACGGCTCGAACTGGCCGCGTACGCCGCCGCTGACCGGGTCGTCGTGGTGAGCGACGGCTTCCGCGCCAACCTGATCGCGCGGGGCGTGCCGGCTGAGAAGGTGCATACCATCCGCAACGGGGTCGCCCTCGACCGGTTCGATCCCGCCGCCACCGCCGACTCCGAGGTCCGTGCCCGGCTCGGTGCCAGCGCCGATGACTGCCTGGTGCTGTACCTCGGGACGCACGGAATCTCGCACGGGCTGCCCGGTATCGCCGACGCCGCGGCCCGGCTGGCCGGCGAGCCGGTCCATTTCGCGTTCGTGGGCGAGGGCGCCGACAAGCCCAGGCTGCACCGCCGGGTCGCGAAGCTGGCGCTGGACAACGTGACACTGCTGCCGGGCATCCCGCACCGGGAGGTCCCGGCGCTGCTGGCTGCGGCCGACATTTGCCTGGTGCCGCTGCGCGACATCCCGTTGTTCTCGACGTTCATCCCGTCGAAGATGTTCGAGTACCTCGGCGCCGGGAAGGCGGTCGTCGGCGCGGTGGCCGGCGAAGCCGCGCAGATCCTGTGCGAGGCGGGCGCCGTGGTCGTGCCTCCAGACGACAGCGCCGCATTGGCCGACGCGATCCGGCTGCTCGCCGACGATCCGCAGCGCCGGGCGGCCATGGGGCGGCAGGGCCGGGCCCACGTGGAGCGCTATTTCGATCGCGTAGCGCTCGCCCGGGAATACCGCACCATCCTCAGCATGCCCAGGAGGCGGCGATGAGACTGCTGATCACCGGCGGCAGCGGATTCCTCGGCGGCTATGTACTGCGTGAGGCATCCCGCCGTGGGCACGAGACGGTGGCGCTGGCGCGCAGCCCGGCGGCGGCGCTGGCCGTCGCCGGCTTGGGCGCGGAGCCGGTTGCCGGGAACCTTGACGACGCCGGGCAACTGAGCCGGCTGTTCGCCGCGGGGCGCTGCGAGGCGCTGGTCAACCTCGCCTCGCTGGGTTTCGGGCACGCGCCCGCGATCGTCGCGGCGGCCAGCGAAGCAGGCATCGGCCGCGCCGTGTTCGTTTCAACCACCGCTGTGACGACAACCCTGGCCGCGCCGACGAAGCGAGTACGGCTCGCCGCCGAGCAACGGATTCGCGCGTCCGCCCTGAAGTGGACGATCCTCCGGCCGACGATGATCTACGGCGCCCCCGGCGACCGGAACCTCTCCCGGCTGCTCGCGCTGCTGCACCGCGCGCCGCTGCTGCCTGTCCCCGGCGGTGGGCGTCATCTGCAGCAGCCCGTGCATGTCGCTGACGTCGCCGACGCCATCGTCTGCGCCGCCGAACGGCCGGCCGCCGCCGGCATGACGTACGACATCGCCGGGCCTGAGGCGCTGACGTTCGCTGAAATCCTGCGGACCTCGGCTCGGGCCGTCGCTAGCCGGACCCGGTTCCTGCCGGTACCGCTCACCCCGCTGGTGGCCCTGGTCCGTGGTTACGAACGGCTCACCCCGCACCCCCGGATCCGGGCCGAGCAGCTATTGCGGCTGGCTGAGGACAAGGCGTTCGCGATCGACAGCGCTGCTCGCGATCTCGGCTTCTGTCCCCGCCCATTCGACGCTGGCATCCGCGCCGAGGCCCAGGCGATGGGACTGGCCAGGTGACCCGCACCGAACTCGCGCTGCTCGCCCGCACAGTCCCCCACTTGCAACCCGGCCAGGTCGCGCAGCGGGCTCGGCTGCGCGCCCAGCGCACGGCCCTGCGCCGCTGGCCACAGAGTGGTCGCTGGCTGCTGGCCGGGCCTGACCCGGCGTCAGCGGTCGGCTGGCCCGAGCAGTTCAGCCCACTCGATGCGGGAATCTGGCCGCACTGGCCAGGCCAGGCCGAGCTCCGGGGCGGCCGGATCGAGCTACTCGGGCTAACCAGGACCCTCGCCATGCCAACCGGCCCGGATCAAGCCAGCCGGGCGGATATGGATCAGGAACTGGCTGCCTGGGAACGGGCCGATGGGGAGAGACCCGACTGGGACCGGGCCGGCCGGGACGGGGTTGGCGGGGACCGGCCCGACTGGGACCGGGCCGACTGGGAGCAGGCCTGCGCACCTCAGCTCTGGCGCTTCCACCTGCACTACTGGGACTGGGCCTGGGCGCTGGCGGCCGAGCCGGACCGCTCTGCGGCCCGGGCTTTGTTCGCCGCGCTGTGGCAGTCCTGGCACCGGGCGGTCGTGGCCGGCCGGGGAGATGCGTGGCTCCCCTACCCCACGGCGCTGCGCGCCTGGTCGTGGTGCGGGCTGCACCGTGACCTGGTTGCTGGCGGCGAGATCGAGGACCGCTTCGCCGCCGATCTCGCGGCCCACTGCGGTTTCCTGCGGCGGCATCTCGAATCCGACGTCGGCGGCAACCACCTGGTCAAGAACCTCAAGGCGCTGATCGGTCTCGCGGCGTTCTTCGCTGATGACCGGCTGCTCGAACAATCGCTGGACCGGCTGACGGACCAGCTGGCTGTGCAGGTGCTCCCTGATGGGGGTCACTACGAACGGGCACCTGCCTACCACTGCCAGGTACTCGCCGACCTCATCGACGTAGCTGATCTCGTGCGGTCCACGGGCCGGACGCCCGAGCCGGAACTCCCCGTGGCCATCCGCCGGATGCGCCGCTGGCTGGCTGGCGTGCTCTCCCCGGACGGGAGCGTGCCGCTGCTCAACGACGGCTACCCGGTCAGCGCGGGCCTGCTCACTGCCCTGCGCCCGTGGCCGACCCGCAGCGGGCCGTTGCTGGTTCTCCCCGATACCGGCTTGGTGCAGGCGACGGCCGGTAGCTGGCAGCTGCTGGCCGATGTCGGGCTGCCCTGCCCCGACGAGCTGCCAGCGCATGCCCACGCCGACACGTTCAGCTGCCTGCTGCATGTGGCCGGTACCCCGTTGCTGGTGGACACCAGCACCTCCACGTATGAGCCCGGCTCACGTCGCAGTTATGAGAGATCGACCGCCGCGCACAACACCGTCGAGGTGGATGACGCGGACTCCACCGAGGTATGGGGGGCGTTCCGGGCGGCCCGGCGGGCCCGTGTCCGTGATCTCGTGACTCGCGCCGACCCGGGTGTTGTGACGATCGAGGCCTCCCACGACGGATTCCGCAGGCGCCCAGGCCACCCGGCGCACCGCCGCCGCTGGTCGCTGACTGAATCAGGGCTGCAGGTAGCCGACCTGATCGGCGGCGGCGGACAGCACGTCGCCGCCGTCCGCTGGCACTTCGCGCCGGGCGCCGTCCTGCGGCCTGTCGAGGGCGGGGCCATTGTCACCACATCGGCCGGTGAGTTCGGTGTCAGCGTCCTGGCTACTGCGGGGGCGACACTGACCTGCCAGGCCGGCCTGGTGGCCACCGGGTTCGACCGCACCGTGGAAGCACCGGTGCTGACCTGCCGCATCGACGCCGCGCTGCCGATAGAAGTCAGCACCAGTTTCGGGAGAGTCGCGTGAAGCAGATCGTGCAGCCGATCGCAGGCGGACAGGTCAGGGTGCTCGACGTGCCCCGGCCGGCCCCGAACGCGACCGAAGTCCTGGTGCGCACGGTCGCATCGGTGATCTCACCAGGCACCGAGCGGGCTATCACGGCGCTGGCCCAGTCCAGCTTGCTGGCCAAGGCACGAGCCCGGCCCGACCTGGTTCGCCAAGTGATGAGCAAGGCGCGCATCGAGGGCCTCACCGCTACTGCGCGGACGGTCCGGAGCCGACTCGGCCAGGACCTGCCGCTGGGGTACTCCGCGGCCGGCCTCGTGGTGGAAGTTGGCGCGGCGGTCTCCGGGCTGCGCACTGGCCAGCTTGTGGCGACCGGCGGGGCCGGCAAGGCCAACCACGCCGAGTTCCAGGCGGTACCTGGCCTGCTGTGCGCCGCCGTTCCGGACGGCGT
>CAYPQM010000252.1:0-6709 GCA_964412845.1 uncultured Streptosporangiaceae bacterium | reverse complement strand
AGGATTACGCGCGCCATGCTGTGAGCGCCACCCGGCCCAGGCTTTCCGAGGACGAGATTCAGCGCGCGGTAACGCTACGGATGACACGACAGCAAATACTGGACAGCCAAGATGACCCACCTAAGCTATGGGCCATCATCGATGAATCTGTTCTGCACCGTCAAGTTGGCAGTCCGGACGTAATGAAGGCGCAGTGCCAGCATCTATTAGGAGTTGGCCAGTGTCCTCATATTGCTATTCAGGTCATCCCAGACATCAAAGGCGCGGCGTGCGCCTACGGTAAGGATTTCATGATACTGACCTTCAACAGCAGCAACAAACGGCCACGGGTGCCTATGGCCTATCTCGAAGACACGCGGAGTGCGCGGTACATCAGAGAGCAAGACGAGATAGGCGCTTACTCTGTGACGTTCGACTATCTCAGGTCGTACGCGCTCGACGATCTACAGTCAGCCGATCTAATACGAGGTTACAGAGATGAACGATATGTATAACTGGCGGAAGTCCAGTTACAGCGGACAGGGCAATACCTGTGTCGAGGTAGCAACGAACGTGCCCGGCACGGTCGCAGTACGCGACAGCAAGAACCAAAACGGGCCGGTACTCCGTTTCAGCGCCGATGACTGGCGGTCGTTCGTCACCGACATTAAAGACACCGGAGACGCAATCGGCTTGCCTGGTCACGGCACTTGGTGACGCGCTGGCGCTCGGCATGATGAATGAGCCAGCCCAGATCTGCCTAATTTAGCTGGCCTGCTCGGCGGGACGGGGGGTGACCGCGATCCTGATGATCCGCCGCCCGGTGCCGGCTGCCTCCGCATCACCCCGGCCGGGGCGGCCGGGGGTGATCCGGCCGCGGGCCTGGCCCGGTGAGGTCAGGTAGCGTCGCCCCATGGCCACCATGGTGTCGTTCCACGCGCATCCCGACGACGAGTGCATCGCCTGCGGCGGTGTCATCCGCAAGGCCGTTGACGAAGGCCACCGGGTGGTGCTCGTCGTGGCCACCCGCGGCGAGCAGGGCGAGGTGCCGGAGGGATTTCTCGCCGGCGGGGAGCAGTTGTGGGAGCGCCGAGTGGCCGAGACGCAGGCGTCCGCGGCGATCCTGGGCGCGCAGCGGACCGAGTTCCTCGGCTACCGGGACTCGGGGATGATGGGCACCCCGGCTAACGACCGGCCCGGTTCGTTCTGGACCGCACCGGTGCAGGAGGCCGCGGAGAAACTGGCCGGGCTGCTGCGCGAAGAAGATGCCGACGTGCTGACCTGCTATGACGACAACGGCGGCTACGGTCATCCGGACCACATCCAGGTGCACCGGGTCGGCATGCGCGCGGCGGAACTGGCCGGCGTCGGCCGGGTCTACCAGAGCACCATCAACCGCGATCACATCATCCGGGGCCGGAAGGCCTTCGCCGAGCAGTCGGCCGCGGCCGGCGTCGAGATGCCCGACGTCACCGAGCGCGCGGAGTTCGGCCAACCCGAGTCGGTGATCACCGCCGCCGTCGACGTGACGCCGTACGCAGCGGTCAAGCGCCGCGCCATGCGCGCGCACGCCAGCCAGATCAGCGACCAGTCCTTCTTCCTGGCCATGCCGGACGAGGCATTCCGCTACGCGTTCGGCACCGAGTGGTTCATCCGGGACGGGCAGGGGCCCGGTATCACCGAGAGCGATCTGCTGGCCGGCCTCTGACGGCGGAAACCGCGCCCGGCTGATCCGGCACGGCCCGCACCAGCCTGATCCCGCGCCGCCGCCCGGCCCTGATGCCAAGCTGTGATCAGCGACCCGGAACCGGTGGCTGGCATGGCGCGTCCGAACGGCATGAAAGCGCCGATGAACCTGTATGTCGCCGTCCGGGCCGGCCGCGGCCGCACCGGGACCCATTCCGCCGCCAAGGTCTGCGTGGCGGCCGGCCTGCTGGCCGTGCTCGCCGCCGGCTGCTCAGCGGGCGCTGGCAGTTCCTCCTCCGCGGCGCATGGCGGCGTGGCCGCCGCCCCGGTACCGGCCCGTGTCCCCGGGGCCCCGGACATGAGCGGGAACAGTTCCGGGCAGGCCGGCAAGTCCGCGTCCGCCGGGGGGACCGGGAACGCGGCCTTGCCGGCCCCGGCCGGTCAGGTCATCGTTTACACCGCGAGCCTCACCGTGCGGGCCACTGACATCAGCCGGGCCGCGGCACTTGCCGCGCACCTTGCCACTGCCGCGGGCGGCTATGTGGCCAGCGAGAACACGCTGCTCGACCGGACCCATCCGGCGCAATCCACGGTCAGCCTCCAGGTCAAGATCCCGGTCGCCGCCTACCCGGCCACGCTGAGCGCGCTGTCCAGCCAGCTCGGCCGCCGGATATCGGTGTCGCAGCAGGCGCAGGACGTCACCCAGACTGTGGCCGACGTGACCAGCCGGGTCACCTCGGCCCAGGTCGCGATCAGGCAGTTGCGCGCCCTGCTGGGCCGCGCCGGCACGGTCGGTGACCTGCTCACCGTGCAGAACCAGATCGACCAGGAAGAGTCAGACCTGGAATCGCTGCAGTCCCGCCAGCGGGCCCTCAGTCACGAGACCAGCTACGCGACAGTGACGCTGATGCTGGTGAGCAAGCCACCGGTGGCCGTGCCGAAGCATGGGAAGTTGGCGGGCTTCACCGGCGGCCTGAAGGCAGGCTGGCATGGGCTGCGGGTCCTGGTCTCGCTGCTGCTCACCGGCGTCGGAACGGCATTGCCATTCGCCGCGCTGGCCGCGCTGGCGGCGTACTGTGCCTACCGCGCGCGGCGCTGGCTGCTGCGCCGCAAGGCCACGCCGCCGGCCGCCGGGCCGTCCGCAGCCGGCTGACCGCGGCCGGTCAGCCGGGCTCGCGCGCCGACTCCGCGTGCACCAGGTCGGTCAGCCGGGCCAGCACGTCGGGATTGGTGTCGGGCAGCACGCCATGGCCGAGATTGAACACGTGCCCCTCGGCGGTCCGGCCGCGGCCGAGCACATCCTTGGCCTGCCGCTCGACCACTTCCCACGGCGCCAGCAGGATCGCCGGGTCAAGGTTTCCCTGGAGCGCCTTGCCATGGTGGACGCGGCGCACCGCCTCGTCCAGCGGGACCCGCCAGTCCACCCCGACCACGTCAGCGCCTGCGTCGCCCATCATGCCGAGCAGTTCGCCGGTGGCCACGCCGAAATGGATCCGCGGCACACCGGTGTCGGCCAGCGCCTCGAAGATCCGCTTGCTGTGCGGCAGGACGGAGGCCCGGTAGTCCTCCGGGCCGACCGCACCGGCCCATGAGTCGAACAACTGCACCGCGGAGGCCCCGGCTGCGACCTGGACCCGCAGGAACGAGATCGCGATGTCGGCGAGTCGGCTCAGCAGCGCGTCCCACAGCGCGGGATTGCCGTACATGAGCGACTTGGTGCGATCGTGGCTCTTCGACGGACCGCCCTCGATCAGGTACGAGGCGAGCGTAAACGGGCCGCCCGCGAACCCGATCAGCGGCTTGCCGCCCAGTTCAGCCACGAGTGCCGTGACCGCCTCGGTGATGAACGGCACATCGGCCGGGTCGAGATCACGCAACCGGTCCAGATCGCGCTCGTCGCGGACCGGCCGCGCGATGACCGGGCCGACGCCCGGCTTGATGTCGATGTCCATGCCCAGCGCCTTGAGCGGCAGCACGATGTCACTGAACAAGATGGCGGCGTCCACCTCGTACCTGCGCAGCGGCTGCAGGGTGATCTCAGTGATCACTTCGGGCTTGGTGCATGCCTTCAGCATGGACAGGCTGCCCCGGGCCTTGCGGTACTCCGGCAGGGACCGGCCCGCCTGGCGCATGAACCAGACCGGAGTGTACGGAACTGGCTGTCGGCGACAGGCACGCAGGAAGGGGGACTCCTCCGTCGCAATCACGCCAGTGATCGTCTCACAGGCTAAGCTCCCCCGTCGCCGTGCAATTTGCCAGTGTGGCCTCGGGACACGCCGCAGTATATCCACCGCTCAGCGGGCACGACGTGCCACGATCAAGATCGGCCTCGCATCGCGGCGGCGCTCCCTCGGGCCGCCGGCCGAGGCCTTGGCGGTGAGGAGGTCGCAGGTCTTGAGCCAGATGATCCGCTTCTGCCCCGAGTGCGGTGGGAATCAGCTGTTCGAGCAGTATCACGGCGAGCCGGGCGGCTGCCCGGACTCCGCGGACGGGGACTGCCCTGAGTGGGCGTGCGCGGCGTGCGGCGCGGCCCTGTTCATCGGGCTGCTAACTGGACCGGACGCCGCGGCCAGAGCTGCGGATTTGCCCGGTTGCGTCGCGTGAAGGGTTGAAGTCGACGACGTACGCTCAGAACATGAGGCCGGTCAGCGGGCTTGCGGACCCTGGCGGCGCGGCGCCGTCCGCCGCATTCGGCCGCGTGACTGCCGATCTGAGATCACAGTGTGACCAGTTGGGCACGCTGCGCCCGGAACTGACCTTCGAGGATGTCCCGGCGCCCAAGACCCTGGCTCCCTACGCGAGCGCCATCGCCGCCACCGTGCGGGTGGACGACGAGGAGATCGCCAGCGGCCGGCTGGTGTTGCTGTATGACCCCGCCGGTCAGCGGGGCTGGTCCGGGCCCCTGCGCATCATCGCCTACATCCGCGCGGACCTCGACCCGGAGATCGCCGCGGACCCGCTCATCGGGCAGGTTGGCTGGAGCTGGCTGATCGAGGCGCTCGATGGCCGGACAGCCGGGTACGCGGAGCCGAGCGGGACCGTCACCCGGGTGGTGACCGAGGGGTTCGGCGCGAAGCACGACGAGCCGGCGGCGACCGGATTCGAGCTGCGGGCCTCGTGGTCACCGGCCGCAGCGGACCCGGACCAGACACCGGACCAGACACCGGACCAGGCCGCCGGACCGGGCGCGGCCGCAGAACTGGACCCGACGGCCGGGCTGGCGGGCGTCGCCGAGCGCGGCGATCTGGCCGGGCACGTGACCGCGTGGTGTGAGGCCCTCTGCTCTGCCTCGGGACTGCCACCCCTGGCCGCGGGAGTGACCGCGCTCAGGCCACCCGGCAGCCGGCGGCGGCGGTGATGGGCGGCGGGCAGCCGCTGGAGCAGACCGAGCCACCCGACCAGCCCGAATCACCAGACCAGCCCAGGTTCCCCGAGCAGCCTGAGTTCCCCGGACAGCCCGGGGTGGCCGCGCAGCCCGGGGTGGCCGCGCAGCCCGGGGTGGCCGCGCAGCCCGGGGTGGCCGGGCAGGCTGACCAGCCCGAAATTGTGCCGCTGCTGGAGCCCCGTGATGGCATGCCGCCTCTGGTGGCCAGCGCGGCCGCCCTCAGCGATGCCATCCGCGCACTTGGTGCGGGGGCCGGCCCGGTTGCCGTGGATGCCGAGCGGGCCTCGGGATTCCGGTACGGGCACCGAGCCTTCCTTGTCCAGCTGCGGCGGCAGGGCTCCGGCACGGTCCTGATTGACCCGGTGGACTGCCCGGACCTGTCCGGGCTGGACAGCGAGCTGGCCGACGTCGAGGTGGTCCTGCACGCCGCCTCGCAGGATCTGCCCTGCCTGGCCGAACTCGGCTACCGGCCCCGCACGCTGTTCGACACCGAGCTCGCCGGACGGCTGCTCGGGTTCCCCCGGGTGGGGCTCGGCGCGCTGGTCGAGGCCGTGCTCGGGCTGGCGCTGGAGAAAGGGCACGCGGCGGCGGACTGGTCCACCCGCCCCCTGCCCGAGGACTGGCTCAGGTACGCCGCGCTCGACGTGGAGGTTCTGGTAGAGCTGCGCGACGCGCTGGCCGCGCAGCTAGCAGAGCAGGGCAAGGCGGAGTGGGCGGCCCAGGAATTCGCGGCCGTGCTCGCCGCCGAGCCAGCCGGCTCCCGGCCGGATCCGTGGCGCCGGACCTCCGGCATCCACCGCGTGCGCAGCCGCCGGGGCCTGGCCATCGTCCGTGAACTCTGGCTGGAGCGGGACAGGATCGCCCGGCGGCGGGATCTGTCACCCGGCCGGGTCCTGCCGGATTCCGCCATCGTCGAGGCGGCGAGGTCGGCACCTGGCACGGCCGGGGAGCTTGCCGATCTCCCCGGGTTCAAGGGCCGGGGCGCCAGGCGCCACGCGCCTGAATGGCTCGGCGCCATCCGGCGTGCCCGTGCTCAGGCGGATGTCGCGCTGCCCGGCGCGTCCGGGCCGGTGACCGATGGGCCGCCGCCGGCGCACCGCTGGTCAGAGCGCGATCCGGTGGCCGCCAAGCGCCTCGCGGCGGTGCGGGCAGTGGTCGCGGCACTCGCCGACGAGCATTCCCTGCCGACCGAGAACCTGCTCCAGCCCGACGCGGTGCGCAGGCTGGCCTGGCAGCCGCCGGAGCCGGCCAGCCCGGACAGCGTGGCCGCCGATCTGACCACGTACGGCGCGCGCCCCTGGCAGGTGGACCTCACCGCGCTGCCGATCGCCAAAGCACTGCTGCGCCTGGCCGAGAAGGCCGACGAGTAACGCCGGGCTGACCCCCGGTCGGCAGCGGCGTCGGGCGAAATGTCAGAGGGGCCAGGTAGCGTCAAGGGGTGACGGATAGCGCCTGGGCCACGATGGACACCCCGGTAGGCCCGCTGTCCCTGGCGTGCAGCGCGGCCGGCCTGGCCCGGGTCAGCTTTGTGAGTTCCCCCGGGACCCGTGCCGCTGCTGCCAGTCCCTCCCGAGCCAGGCCGCCGGCCGTCCCCGCAGGGAATGGGTCCGCGGCCGGCCCGGGATCCGGGTCCGCGGCCGCATCCCGGGGGACCCCGCG
>CAYPQM010000251.1:0-6713 GCA_964412845.1 uncultured Streptosporangiaceae bacterium | reverse complement strand
CCCGTCGTATCAACCGCGAGCTCGCCCTGCTTTACCCCGACGCGCACTGCGAGCTCGATTTCACCTCGCCGCTCGAGCTCCTGGTGGCCACGATCCTGTCCGCGCAGTGCACGGATAAACGGGTCAACATGGTGACGCCCGTGCTCTTCTCCCGGTACCGGACCGCCGTGGACTACGCGGCGGCGGACCGCGATGAGGTCGAGAAGATCATTCAGTCCACCGGGTTCTTCCGGGCCAAGACCACCAGCATTATCGGCCTCGGGCAGGCGCTCTGCGAACGGTTCGGCGGCGAGGTGCCGCCCCGGCTGCGCGATCTGGTGACGCTGCCAGGGGTCGGCCGTAAGACGGCCAACGTCGTGCTGGGCAACGCGTTCGGCATCCCGGGCATCACGGTGGACACGCATTTCGGCAGGCTCGCTCGCCGCTTCGGCTGGACGACCCAGACCGACCCGGTCAGAATCGAGCAGGAGGTCGGTGAGTTGATCCCGCGGGCCGAATGGACCATGCTCTCGCACCGGCTGATCTGGCATGGCCGGCGGATCTGCCATGCCCGCAGGCCGGCCTGCGGGGTGTGCCCGCTGGCCCGGCTCTGCCCCTCGTTCGGGGAGGGACCCACGGATGAGAAGACGGCCCGGGCGCTGGTCAGGGCGGGGCCTTTCTCGTGACCGGCGTTCCTGACTGGCTGCGCGGCCTGGCCGCTGCCGCACCGCAGATGACTGTGCCGGAAGCGCTGCGGCCGCCGCCGGCCGACAGCCGTCCCTCCGCGGTGCTCGTGCTCTTCGGGGACGGCCCGGACGGCCCGGACCTGCTGCTCGTCCAGCGCGGCCCGTGGCTGCGCCGGCACGCGGGGCAGCCCGCCTTCCCGGGCGGGGCGATCGAGGAGGCAGACAGCGGGCCGGTTGCCGCCGCGCTGCGGGAGGCGGCCGAGGAGGCGGGCGTGGACGCATCCGGGGTCGAGGTGCTGGCGGTGCTGCCCGAATTGTTCATCAGGCGCAGTGGCTTCGGGGTCACGCCGGTGCTCGCCTGGTGGCGGCGGCCCGGCCCGGTCACCCCGGGGGACCCGGCCGAGGTGACCGGATGCACGAGGGTGCCGCTGGCCGAGCTGGCCAACCCGGACCACCGGCTGACCGTCCGCCATCCCTCCGGCACCGCCGGTCCCGCATTCCGGGTGCAGGGAATGCTGGTGTGGGGGTTCACCGCCGCCCTGGTCGACTTGCTGCTCGCGCTCGGCGGGTGGGAACAGCCCTGGGACCGTGGTCACGAGGAGGATCTGCCGCCGGACGCGCTCGCGTCGGCCGCCCGGAGCTGACTTTCCTCGCATTCTGCTGACGTTCGCCTTACGGCTGCCCCGTGAGGACGGGGCAATCATCGGGTTGCGCGCTATACGGTGGGGCAGGTGTCGGGAGATCTGCTTGATCTGATCCTGATTGCGCTAGCAGCCGCCTTCGCGGTGGCCGGCTACCGCCAGGGTTTCATCGTCGGTGTGCTGAGCTTCGCCGGGTTCCTCGGCGGGGCCGCGATCGGCGCGCTGTTCGCGCCTTCGATCGCCCGCTCGATCGCCAAGCAGCAGACCAAGCAGGCCCTGGTGGCCATTGTCCTGGTCTTCCTGGCGGCGATGATCGGCCAGTTGGTGGCCTCCGCCATCGGGGCCGCGATCCGATCCCGGGTGAGCTGGCGGCCGGCCACCTTCGTGGACTCGGCCGCTGGTGCGGCCGTGAGCGTGCTGTCCGTCCTGCTCATCGCGTGGCTGATCGGCTCGGCCGTGGTGAATGCGCCGTTCGCGGTGATCTCCAACCAGGTCGACCGGTCCGCGGTGCTCCGCGGGGTGGACCGGGCCATGCCGCCGGAAGCGCAGACGATGTTTTCCGACTTCCGCAGCCTGCTCGCCAGCGGCCCGTATACGCAGGTCTTCGGCGCGCTCGGCGCGCAGCCCACCCTGACGGTGGCCGCACCTGACCCGAATGTCCTGAAATCCGTGGGGCTGCGCCGGGTCCGCAACAGCATCGTGAAGGTGATGGGCGTCGCGACTTCCTGCTCACGCAGGATCGAGGGTTCTGGTTTCGTGTACGCGCCAGACCATGTGCTGACGAACGCCCACGTGGTAGCCGGGGTCAACTCGGAGCAGGACATCTTCACCCGGCAGGGCACCCGGTTCGCCGCCAAGGTGGTTCTCTTTGATCCTGAGCGGGACGTGGCGGTGCTCTACGTCCCCGGCCTGGGCGCCACGCCGCTGGACTTCGCTGGGCCCGCCAACGCCGGCGACAGCGCGATAGTCGCCGGGTACCCGCTGGACAAGTCCTTTACCGTGCGGGCGGCCCGGGTCGGCGTGGACCAGTCCGCGGAGGCCCCGGACATCTATCAGCAGCACACGGTGACCCGGCAGATCTACCAGGTGCGGGCGAACGTGGAGCCGGGTAACTCGGGGGGACCGCTGCTCGCCCCGGACGGCAAGGTCGATGGTGTGGTCTTCGCCGCGGCGGTCGGCGTGAACGACACCGGGTATGCGCTGACCGCCTCGGAGGTCGCATCCGACGCCGCGCACGGGCGCCAGGCCACGACGCCCGTGTCCACGCACACCTGCGACTAGGCCGCTCTAACCCGCCGTCAGCCGCAGGCTCAGGTCCCGTGCCGTCACCGGCGTCGTGGTGTCCGCCTCGATCCGCGCCGCCAGCCGCGCGGATGCCTCGGCTATCCCGGCGGCGTCGATGTCATGCGGCGCGCCCGAGACGTAGCTGCCCACCGCCCGGCCACCCCGGCGCAGCAGCGCGACCGCCCCGCGCGCATTGCCGCGCTGCGCGTGGGTCAGGCCCACCGCCACCTGCGCCAGCCCCCGCCACAGTTCGCGCTCGGCCTGCGGAGCCGCTTTCCACGACGCCTCAAGGACCTCGTGCGCGTGGAATGGCCGGCCCGCCTCCAGCAGGCGCTGGGCCAGCGCGAGAGCCTGCGCAGGCGGCAGCAGCAGGTCGTCAGGAACGCGCTCCTCCCCAGCGGCGCCGCGGCGCAGCGGCCGCCCCTGAGCGTCGCGCGGCCGGGCGCTACGCGGGCGGCCCGCGGGATCCCGGTCCCGGTCCGGCTCGCCGGGGGTCAACGTTCCGGTTCTGGGTCCGCCAGCCAGCCGATCAGCTCGGTGTCAAAGCGGTCCGGCTGCTCTTCGTGCGGGAAATGGCCGGAGCCGTCCAGCAGCCGCCACCGGTACGGGGCGTCCACATGCCGGCCGGACCCGCGCGCGGTGCCCGGCAGCACGCACGTGTCCAGCGCCCCGTGCAGGTGCAGGGTGGGAGCCTGGATCGGCGCCCGCATCCGCCTCGCGTAACGCATCCCGTCCGGCCGCACCCGGGACCGCAAGAACCAGCGGTGGTACTCCAGCGCCGAGTGGGCGACAGACGGTATGCACATGGCCGCCCGGTACCGCCGCTCGGTGTCCAGGTCGGGCCAGCCGGGGCGGGACCAGGAACGCAGCATCCGGCCGACGCGCCGGGCGTCGTCCCTGACCAACTGCCGTTCCGGAAGGACCGGAACCTGGAAGCCGAACGCATACCCGCTGTGCCTGCCTTGCCCCAGCGGATCGGTCAGCACCGCCGATCGCATCCGGAGCGGGTGCGCGACGGAGACGATCGCGAGGCGGCGCACCACCTTGGGGAAGTAGGCGGCCATGGTCCAGGCCACCAGGCCGCCCCAGTCGTGGCCGACCACGACGGCATTTGCCTCGCCGAGCGCGCGGACCAGCCCGGCGGCATCGGAGGCCGCCGTCACCAGGTCATATCCTCGTGGCGGCTTGTCGCTGCCGCCATACCCGCGCAGATCGGCGGCGACCGCCCGGTAGCCCGCGTCCGCCAGGGTCTGGAGTTGCTGCCGCCAGGTCCACCAGAACTGTGGGAAGCCATGCAGCAGCAGGACAAGCGGTCCCTCGCCGTTCTCGGCGATGTGGAACCGGGTTCCGTTGGCGCTGACCGGCCGGTGTGACCACGGGCCCTCGACGTAAACCGCCGCCTCACCCCGCAGGGTCATGGCTCACCCTGCCTCGACCGCCGGCCCGGCCGGGCTCTCCTCGTCGCGTTTGAGCATCGCAAAATCCTCATGAACAGTCTTCCTGGTCTCGCGCAGCCCGCTCAGCCCCCGCACCTTTATCACCACGACCAGGATGACCAGGGCAGCCAGCAGGACGCACCCGCCCGCCACGATGAGGAAAGCGGCCCATGACCAGATGCCGATCGTGATCAGCCCGTAAGCCAGCGCGAAGCAGGCCAGGACCAGGACGAGGCAGCCGGACATGGCGGCGATGGCGAGCAGTGCGGCGGCCAGGCCCAGGCGGCGGGCGTCGGCGCGCAATTCGAGCTTGGCGAGGTCGAGTTCGAACCTGACTAGCTGGGTGACGTCCTTGACCGCCTGGGCAACCAGGTCGCCGAGTGACTTCTCGCTGTCACTGCCCCGGGACGGCGGCGCTGTCGGCTTGGCCATCACATGCTCTCCCCTTCTGCGCTCCTGGCCCTCAAGTCTCGCGCACCCCCGCGCTGCGCGCGTGGGCGTGGGCGTGGGCATTGGCAGTCGCGCCGACCTGCCGGGCAGCGTCGTGATCCCGGGTCACCGGTCCCCACGGCAAGCGATCCTACGGGATCGGCGGGCAGAGTCCCCGTTTCGCCCCGCGCGCACAGCGAACGGCGCCCCGGCCGGGGCGCCGTTCCCTGACACGTCAGGCCCGGGTTACCAAGCGTGCACCTCTCTGCCGGGCAGGTCGCGAGGCCGCCGCGCCCTATCCGGGCGACGGCCGGCCGTTACCGCGCCTACCTCGGCACGCCTCCCGCGGCTGGTCGCGCGTGGGTACCCGGCTGCCGTGTCCGGACGTGTAGTCCGTGAGACCTTTCTACGACGGATCCGGCCGGGAGCATAGCCCTGGGCGTGATGGATTCGTTATCTCGATCGTTCCGGCCGTTCACATTGCCCGCGGCGGCCGTCACCGGAGCCCGCCCAGTCTCCTGGCCCGCGGCGGACAGCGGCGCCAGGCGTCCCCGGCCGCGGGCCGGGGACGTGTCCCGCCGGTGCCCGGCTGCCGCCAAAATCGCTGCTCCGGGGCCGGCCGGCGGCGAGCCGGTGGCCCGGCTGCCTGGCCTTCGCGAGTGATCCGGGCGGTTGCGTCAAACAATTGCGAAGAGTTTCTGCCCGCACTCTCGACGTAACTACCCCTGGTCCGGCAGCATAGAGCCAAGTCCTGCAAACGCCGCGATGTCTGCGTGACTGGTTGGTAACTTGGCCATCATGCGCATAGGCTTTGCTGGATGACGGGCCCGGCTCTGCCCCCCCCGGAGCCGGACCGTATGGCGACCCCCGCTCTCCCCCCCGGCGGGGGTCGCCCCATTGTGGTCGGGGCCGGTTTCCATTCCGATGGAGGCCGGCCCCGCCTCTGTTTCTGGGACCGCAGACCGGCTGCGGGCGCGGGCGCTCAGCGCGTCAGGCAGCCCGCCAGCAGGGTCTCCAGCAGCAGGACAGAGCCATTTTTCGAGAGCGGCTCATTGCCGTTTCCGCATTTGGGGGATTGGATGCAGGACGGGCAGCCGGCCTGGCACTCGCAGCTGCGAATGGCCTCTGCCGTGGCCCGGAGCCATTCCGGCGCGGCCCGGTAGCCTCGTTCGGCAAAGCCCGCGCCCCCGTCATGCCCGTCGTACACGAAAACGGTCAGTTGGCCCGTGGCGGGATGCACATCAGCGGACACCCCGCCGATGTCCCATCGGTCGCAGGCGGCGAACAGCGGCAGCAGCCCGATGGACGCGTGCTCGGCGGCATGTGCGGCGCCGGGCAGGTCAACGCCCAGGCGGTCCAGCGCGGACCGCTGGCGGCCGGAGATCGTCCACCACACCGCGCGGGTGCGCAACGTGCGCGGCGGCAAATCGAGCGGCACTTCCCCGAGGGGCCGCCCGGTCTCCAGCCCCCGCCGGACGAACGAGGTGACCTGCCGGGTCACCTGGACGTCACCGAAGTGAACCTCGGCGTCACCCCACGGCGACAGGCGCAGCTCGGCGGCGACCTCGATGGTGGTGACCTCACGGGCGGAGGTCGCGTAGCCCGGGTCCTCCGCCGCCACCAGGGCCACCCCGCCGGTCAGGTCCAGGTTGGTGACCAGGTACATCTCGCCCTGGTGCGGATAGACCGCGCCCGTGTGCACCAGCACGTGGGCGGATGGCTCGTCGACGGTGCCGACCAGCCGCCCGGTCGGCACCTCGACGATCTTGACCGGGCGCCCCCCGGTTCCGCGCAGGCCGGATCGCGCGGCGCGGCCGCGGCGGGTCCAGCAGATGACCGGCCCCCGGCGGCGCAGCATCCCGCGCTGGATGAGGGCGTCCGCGGCCGCGGCCGCCTGCGGGCCGAACAACGTCAGGTCAGCCTCGGTCAGCGGCAACTCCGCCGCGGCCGCGCACAGATGCGGGGCCAGCACGTACGGGTTGTCAGGATCGAGCACCGTGGCTTCCACCGGGCGGCGCAGCAGCGCCTCGGGATGGTGCACCAGATAGGTGTCCAGCGGGTCGTCCCGCGCGATCAGCACCGCTACCGCGCTGCGGCCGGCCCGGCCGGCCCGGCCGGCCTGCTGCCAGAGCGCCGATCTGGTGCCCGGCCAGCCCGCGATGAGCACCGCGTCCAGGCCGCTGATGTCGACGCCAAGCTCCAGGGCCGTCGTGGTGGCGAGGCCGGTGATCGCCCCGGTCCGCAGGGACTGCTCCAGT
>CAYPQM010000250.1:3889-6768 GCA_964412845.1 uncultured Streptosporangiaceae bacterium | reverse complement strand
GCCATAGTAATGGCATCGCGCTATTCGAGCGCCTAACTCACCCGGAGGCCTATACGCCCCACTCGACCGTCCTAGTTGTTAGCGCTCACACTGCTGTTTGCCGTCAGGCCGAGAGTTAGCTTGTTGACGTGCGGGCCGCGTGTTCTTAACTGCCCGCGGCGGTCGTTCGCATTGTAAATTCCCGATCCAGGCCCGGGCCCCTCAGGCATTCGTGCCACGCCCCACCGGAATGGGAGATATTCACGATGATTGTTTGGTCACGACCTGGGCATTTGAGAAAGGCACTGCTGTTCGCGGGCGCGGTAGTCGCGCTCACCGCCGGCTCGCTGATTGGCGCGCCTGGCACGTCGCAGGCCGCGGTGTCACTCCCGTGCGACATCTACGCTGCCGCGGGCACGTCCTGCGTCGCCGCGCACAGCACGGTGCGAGCGCTCTACGCCGCGTACAACGGCCCTCTCTACCAGGTCAAGCGCGCGTCAGATTCCGCGACCACCAACATCTCGACGCTCACCGCGGGCGGCTACGCCAACGCCGCGGCGCAGAACACGTTCTGCGCCGGCACGTCGTGCACCATCACGGAGATCTTTGACCAGTCCGCGGAGCATAACAACCTCACCATCGAGGGGCCGGGCGGGAACGGCGGGCAGGACGTCGGCGCGAACGCGATGGCGCTGCCGGTGATGGCCGGCGGCCACCAAGTCTACGGGCTCGACGTCACGGCTGGTGTCGGCTACCGGGACAACGCCACGCACGGCGTCGCCACCGGCAGCGCAGCGCAGGGTGCGTACATGGTGGCCAGCGGCAGCCACGTGAACAACGGGTGCTGCTTCGACTATGGGAACGCCGAGACGAATAGCGACGACAACGGCAACGGCCACATGGACGCGATCAACTTCGGCACGGAGTGCTGGTTCAGCCCGTGTTCCGGATCTGGTCCCTGGGTTCAGGCTGACCTGGAAAACGGGCTGTTCGCGGGGGCAAATGGTTCCGACACGAATAACCATGGCAACTCAAGCGCGTTCGTCACCGCCCTGGTCAAGGACAACGGGACGACAACATATGCCATCAAGGGCGGCAACTCGCAATCGGGCAGCCTGACCACCTGGTACAACGGTGCGCTGCCCAACCTGGGCGGGTATGCCCCCATGCACCAGGAAGGGGCCATCGTCCTGGGCACCGGCGGTGACAATAGCAAGGCCTCCATCGGAACGTTCTTCGAAGGGGTCATGACCGCCGGCTACCCGACGGATGCTGCCGACAACTCGGTGCAGGCCAACATCGTGTCAGTTAACTACGGGAACGTGGGCGCCAGTTTCCCGGTCGCCGGCACCGCCTACCGGCTGACCAACCAGCACAGCGGCACGGTTCTCGACGCCATTAACTGCGGGACGGCCAACGGGACCAGGATCGACCTCTGGGCGTCGCTCGGCAACACCTGCCAGCAATGGAAGTTCGCCAGCGTCGGCAGCGGCTACTACACCATCACCAACGTGCACAGCGGGACTGTCCTCGACTCCGTGAACTGCGGAACGGCGAACGGCACCGCCGTGGACCTGTGGTCCTCGCTCGGTAACACCTGCCAGCAATGGAGCGTCGTTCCAATCAGCAGCGGGCACTACGTGCTCGTCAACCGCGGCAACTCGTTGTCCCTTGACGCGGTGAATTGCGGAACGGCGAACGGCACGGCCGTGGACCAGTGGATCGGGCTCGGCAACACCTGCCAGCAATGGAACATCGCGCCCTAGCCTGGCGATGACCCCGTCGATCAGGGCCTGGCGCCCCGTACTGTTGGGGCTGTGTCACCGACGACACCTCAGCGCTTGGTTACAAGGAGGAGCAATGCCGACCCGCAGCGCCCAGACCACATGGACAGGCGGTCTTCAGGATGGAACCGGCACTCTCGAACTGCTCAGTTCGGGCGCCGGCACCTACGAGGTCTCGTTCCCCAAGCGGGCGGCGGATGACGCCGATGGCACGACCAGCCCCGAAGAGCTGATCGCCGCCGCGCACACCGCGTGCTACGCGATGCAGTTCTCCGCGCTGCTCGGTGCGGCGGGCGGCAGCGCGCCATCGCTGACCGTCAAGGGTGATGTCACGCTCGCCCCGGACCCGGCGGGCGGATTCCGGATCAGTGGCATCAAGCTCACCGTCCGGGGATCGGCTGAGGGCATCGACGAGGACACGTTCCGCAAGGTCGCCGAGGACGCCAAGGCTGGATGCCCGGTCAGCAAGGCGCTGACCGGCACGGTCATCACGCTCGACGTCGCCGGAGGGTAGCGCGGGCCGGGCAGACTGGGCACCGTGACTGAGGTGCGGTGGCTGGACGCGGCGGAGCAGCAGGCCTGGCGGGCCTACCTGGACGCCACCCGGCTGCTGGTCCAGGTCCTCGACCGGCAGCTGGAGACCGCCGCCGGGATCTCCTTCACCGACTACGAACTGCTGGTGAAGCTCTCCGAAGCGCCCGGCCGCAGGCTGCGCATGCGGGATCTGGCTGATGCCGCGCTGTCCACGCGGAGCGGGATGACCAGGGCGGTAACTCGCCTGGAGCAGGCCGGCTGGGTCCGCCGGGTGGAATGCGAGGAGGACCGGCGCGGCATGTACGCCGCGCTGACCCCGGACGGCCTGGCCAAGCTCACGGCCACCGCGCCCGGGCACGTCGCGGCCGTCCGGGCGCACGTCTTCGACAAGCTGACCGGGCCGCAGGTGCAGCAACTGGGCGACACCTGCGGCCACCTGGCCGAATTCCTGCGCACTGACCGGTAACCGGGCCCGGGGTCGGCTACCGGGGCGGATCACCCCGGTAGCCGGACGGTCACCGGGCCGGGCCGTTGACGGTGATGGTCGCCTTGGTGGTGTGGCCGGCCAGGTCGCGGGCGGCG
>CAYPQM010000250.1:0-3789 GCA_964412845.1 uncultured Streptosporangiaceae bacterium | reverse complement strand
GCGGGAAGTGGAAGAACGCGAACTTCAGCCCGCCCGGGTGGGTGGCGAGGTCATGAGCGAGCCACTGGTACTCCGCCGCGGACGCCGTCCAGTGCTCGTCGTGATCGACCTGGTAGCCGGTGCACGGACCGCCGCAGGAGCCGCCGGTCGCCGAGCCCTGGTTCAGGTCGCCCCATGCGGCGTCGAGCACGTAGAAGCGGACTCCGCCCGTGGAGAACGCGTAATACTGCGTCGGGTAGCTGGCCGTCGTCCGGCCATTGATCCCTGGGTAGGAGATCATCGCGTCTTGGCCGGCGGCTGCCGTCTTGGTCGCGGCCGCGGTCGCGGTCTCGGGCCAGACGCCGAGGATGGTCGAGGTCTGCCCGTGGTCGCCGTCTCCCTGGAACACCGGGATGTGCTGCCCGGGCCTGGCCCAGTAGGACGGGGCGAACACATCACTGACGTAGGGCCCGCTCTGGTTGAGGTCGCCGTAGTTGGTCTGCGTCCCCTCCTGATAGGCGATGTCGCCGATGGAGACCATGAACTGGGCGCCGCTGGTGTTGATCTCGGCGGCAACAGCGGCCTGGTTCGCGTTGACCGCGCCGGTGTTGACCCCGCTGTTGGTCGTGTCCCCCCAGTCGTCCATGACGTCGAAGGTGAGGGGGCCGCTGCCGCTAGCCGTCTGTAACGTGCTGAACTGCGGAGACGCGGCGGACCCGAGCAGGTCGACCGGGGTGGCGCCGCCGGTGGTGATCCGGTAGCAGTAGCTGGTGTTCGCCGGCAGTCCGGTGACGGCCACCGAACTCTGGTACTCCGTGACCCCGTTGACGGTGATCGGGCTGCCCAGCTTGGCCGAGGTCACCGAGTGCGCGGTGCACGAGCCCACCGGGCCGTACTCCACCACGCCTTTGTATTGCTTGTTCGCTGCCCAGCTCACCTGAACCGAGGAGGTGGTCAGGTCGGTCAGGTACGGTGCCCGGGTCAGCAGCGCGCTGGCTCCCGGCAGGCTGGCCTGCGCGCCGGCCGGCAGCGCGAGTAACCCGGCCGCGGCCGCCGCGACGGCCGCGCTGGTGGGCAGCAGCACGCGGCCGCCGCGTCGAATCCTACGAATACTCATGATTCCCCCCATGGTGGGTAGTGGTACTAGTTGTCCTCCGGGCGTGCGCCCGGCGGGAATTCAGCAGATCCGGCCCGTGTCCTGCGGCGCCGCGCGATGCCGATGCCGCTCGCCCCGGCGATCAGGGCGAGTGCGAAGCCCGAGGCGCGCAGGACACTGGGCCAGGCCCCCGCGGCAGGCGCCGCGGTGTCGCCCGCGCCGCCGTTGTCGCTCGGCGCGGCGGGGCCGGACGGCGGCGCGGGAACTGACGTGCCGCGCAGTTGGCGCAGTACGTCGAGGGATTGGTCGCGGTACCGGACGGACGGCTCGACGTAGGAGTTCTCGCTGAACTCGTTCCAGCTGATCAAGCCGAGAACGTCCGGCGAGGATCGAACAGCGGCCGCGTACTCGTCCCGCAGGGTCTGGCCGCTGTCCCGGGGAACGATCTTGGTGCCGCCCACGAGCCGGGCGTCGAATCCCGGGGCGAACGGCGCGATCCAGTACTTGCCGTCATGATGAATGGCTTCGCTCATCCGGCTGAGCTTGGCCGGGTAGCCCGGATACGTGGCCGGGTTCACCGAGGACCAGTAGTACGCGTCGCCGTCGGTGACGCTGGCCAGCCGCTGGAAGCCCGGCACGCTCTTCTCGGTGGAGAGCACCAGGATCTTGCGCCGGACGGCGCTGGTCACCTGGGCCACGGCGGCCGGTGAGAAGGCCCAGGTGCCGCTCCAGATGGTCAGCGGCTTGCCGCCCAGCCGGAAGAACACCGGGTCGCTGGCGTACTTGTCGCAGAACGTGCTGAAGTCCGCGGCCACCTCAGCGACCGGGAGCGGCCGGCGGAAGAAGTTCAGCCCCTGGTAGATCAGGGCGAGCTTGAAGTGCTGCTGGCTCGCGACGCTCATCAGCAGCCGCAGCCGCCGGTCGTTGCTGGCGGTGTCCTTCCAGCTGACGATGAACCCGTCGATGCCGGCGGACTTGGCCTCCTCGATCTGGCGGCGCATGATGCTGGCGTCGCCGCTGGAGTACCTGCCGATCATCGGGTAGTCGGTCTTCGCCCGGTCCCAGGACTTGTGGTCGTACCACAAGTAGTAATAGGCAAGTAACGGCGTCGGTGACGCCACCGGTTCCGCACGGCCCGGATGCCCGGCGGCGGCCGCGGGCCCGGCGGCCGCAGGCCCGGCGCCGCCCACGGCGACGCTCGCGCTGAGCGCGCAGGCGAGGACGGCGCTCCGGGCTCTGGCGGAGGTCATCTTCACGCGGGCGAGCCCTTCGGGTCACGCCGCCAGCCGGCCCGCAGGCGGCCCAGCAGCCGCCTGCGGCGAGTCCTGGCCAGCAGGGGCAGCACCGTTCCCGTCAGCAGCAGGCCACCGCCGATCGCGGCCAGGTCGGGCGCGCTCACGGCGGTGAGATCCACTGTCTTGGTCCGGGACAGCCGGAAGCTGTCCGTCGCCACGACCGCGCCGCCGACGCTGACGTTGACCTGGTAGTCACCCTGCGGCAGGTTGTCCAGGGTGGCGGCGTGGCCGGGGCCGAGCGTGATACGGCGCACCGAGTGACTCGGCAGTGTCAGTACCGCGCGGACACCCGTGCGGCCGCCGAACAGGGCGTCGTGTGCGGTGATGGTCAGGTTGTGGAAGTACCCGACCAGTGTGGGCGTGGCCTGTGCGCGCGGGCTGAACCGCTGCACTCCCGCGTACACGATGTTGGTGCCGGTGAACAGCACGCTCTGCACCGAGTACGTCAGGTCATGGCTGACCAGCGCGGCGTTCCGGAAGAACGGCTGCATGCAGGCCAGCCAGCTGCCGCTGGCCGCGGGGAGGTTCACCTGCCGGCCGGCGCTGCTCTTCAGGGTGACCCGGGAGATGCGCTGCGGACTGAGCACCCTGCCGTGCTGGTCAGTGAAGCGCGGTGTTACCGGGCACAGGACCGTGAAGGCAGCGGTAACGGTGTAGTTGGCCCGCATCGGCAGCCGGCGCACGGTCGACCGGAACGCGTCGTCCGGGTTGCGCTCGCCAGCCCACCGGGTGAAGCGGTACTGGCGGAGCGGGGTGATGATCCTGGTGTCGCTCAGCGTGAGCCTGTGCTGGCGGAAGTCATGCGGGCCGGTGTAGGAAACCTGCCCGCCCGGGCCGGTCACCAATGACTTGCCGTCGAACGTGAAGCGGATACCCGGCAGGCCCGGCACGGTCCGGATGGTGAGCGTGACCGGCGAGGACTGATGGCCGCCACGGGACACAGCCGGGCTCGGGGCCAGGCTCGGGGTGGGGGACGCCGTCGGACCAGGACGGTGCGAACGGCTCGGGGCCGGGGACGCACTCGGGGTGGGCTGGTGCGAACGGCTCGGGACGGGCGACGCGGTCGGGCCTGGGTGGTGCCGGTGCCTCGGGCCTGGGTGGTGCCGATGGCTCGGGGCCGGGGACGCGGTCGGGCTCGGATCCGGGGTCTCGCTCGGGGTCTCGCTCGGGGTCTCGCTCGGGCTCGGGTTCGGGTCCGGTGTCTCGGTCGGGCCTGGGTCTGCGGTCGGGGCCGGACTGGGGTCCGGGTCCTGGGTCGCGGTCGGGCTCGGGTCTGGTTGCCAGAGCGGCCCGGCCAGCGCCGGCGGCCAGAGCGGCCCGGCCAGGGCCGGCTGGCTGAGCGGCCCGGCCAGGGCCGGCTGGCTGAGCGGCCCGGCCAGGGCCGGCTGGCTGAGCGGCCCGGCCAGGGCCGGCTGGCTG
>CAYPQM010000249.1:0-7008 GCA_964412845.1 uncultured Streptosporangiaceae bacterium | reverse complement strand
AGCAGAAAGTGACTTGCTCTAGGCCGCAAACTCTTGCAAATACTTGCGTCAATCGCCGTATAATTGCGGCATGACACGGCGGCTTGCGGATGTGGCGAAGAAGGTAGGGGTCAGCGAGGCAACGGTCAGCCGGGTGCTGAACGGCAAGCAGGGAGTCTCCCAGACGACCCGGGACGCCGTGCTGACCGCGCTGGATGTGCTGGGATACGAGCGCCCGACCAAGCTCCGCGGCGAGCGCGGCAGGCTGGTCGGCTTGGTCCTGCCTGAGCTGCAGAACCCGATCTTCCCCGCGCTGGCCGAGGTCGTCGGCGTGGGACTGACGCAGCAGGGCTTCACCCCCGTGCTGTGCGTCCGCGCGGCCGGCGGCCTGTCCGAGGCGGACTATGTGCGCATGCTGCTCGGGCAGCAGGTGTCCGGGATGGTCTTCGCCGGCGGCAACTACGCCGAGGCTGACTCCCCGCACGACCATTACCAGTTGCTGCTGGAGCGGGGAGTGCCCGCGGTGCTGGTCAACGCGGCGGTCGATCACATCGGCTTCCCCCGGGTCTCTGTTGACGACGCCGCCGCCGTCGAGCAGGCCTTCGGCCACCTGGCGTCCCTGGGCCACCAGCGCGTCGGCCTGGTGATCGGCCCCGAGGACCACATGCCGTCGCGCCGCAAGCTGGCCGCGTTCCTGGCCATCGCCCAGCGAACCGGAGTCGATCCGGCCGGGGCGGTGGAGCGCACCATGTTCTCGCTGGAAGCCGGGCACGCGGCCGCCACTCAGCTGGTGCGCGCGGGAGTCTCCGGCATCATCTGCGGCAGCGACGTCATCGCGCTCGGCGCGATCAGGGCCGTGCGCCGCCTCGGGCTCACCGTGCCCGGCGATGTGTCGGTCATCGGCTATGACGATTCGGCCTTCATGAGCTGTACCGACCCGCCGCTGACCACCACCCGCCAGCCGATCGACGCGATGGGCCGCGCCGTGGTCAGCACGCTCGTGCACCAGGTGGAAGGGCTCACCGTGGCTCCCGAGGAGCTCCTGTTCGAGCCTGAACTCGTGGTGCGGGGGTCCACAGCGCCGGCCGCCCGCCGGACCGCGGCCGGGTAACGGCCCGCGGGCCGCCCGTGGCCGCCCGGTCCGCACGGGTATCGTTCGGTCCATGGTGGCCAGCCCAGAACTCACCAGGGCACGTGAGGCCGGCGTCGGCGGCCTCACCGTGCGGCGGCTGCTCCCGCTGCGGCACCGCCGCACCGTCGGCGCCTGGTGCTTTGTGGACCACTACGGCCCGATGTCGGTCGATGGCGTGGCCGGGATGCAGGTGCCACCGCACCCGCATATCGGGCTGCAGACCGTCACCTGGCTGATCGACGGCGACGTGCTGCACCGGGACAGCCTCGGCACCGAGCAGATGATCCGCCCCGGCCAGCTCAACCTGATGACGGCTGGTCACGGCATCGCGCACTCCGAGGAATCGCCGGGCGGCCATGACCCCGGCCTGCACGGCGTCCAGCTCTGGCTGGCGCTGCCCGATCCGGTCCGGGAGATGGCGCCGGCCTTCGAGCACCACGCCGAGTTGCCCATGTTCGGCCAGGACGGGTTCGACGTCACGGTCTTCGCGGGCTCGCTGGCCGGTGGCACGTCCCCGGCCACGGTGTATTCCGCGCTCGTCGGGGCCGAGATCGGCGCGCGCCGTCACGCCGAGGCCCAGATTCCGCTGCAGCCCGGGTACGAGCACGTCATCTTCGCAGCGCTGGGGTCAGTCACCGCCGAGGGGGCCACGCTTACCCCGGGCACCCTGCTCTACCTCGGCACCGGGCACGAGTCGGTCACCCTGGCCGCGGCGGAAGGCAGCAGGCTCTTCCTGCTCGGCGGCGAGCCACTCGGCCAGCCCGTGCTGATGTGGTGGAATTTCGTCGGGCGCAGCGCCGACGAGATCGCGGCGGCGGCGGCCGACTGGGACCGGGGAATCCGTTTCGGGAAAGTCGACGGCTCGGCCGGCGAGCCGATCCCGGCGCCCCCGTTCGATGCCACCCGGCTGATCCGACGCGGCTGACGGGCAGCGCGCGCCAGGTCACGGTCCAAAACCACGTGCCTCGGGTAATGGGCGCGACTTGCGGCCATGATGGCGTTCTTATTTCGCCACAACCAGATTAATCACCTTAAGGCAGCCTTATTCCACGCAGCGGGCGTCCAGACATAAAGTGAGTTATTTACCGAGGCAGGCCGGCCGCCGGGTGAATAGCGACCGAACATCAAGTGATTCGATTCTTGGCGGGACCCGGAAAAACCTGCTAACGTCCCCACCTAAACAAGAGCACGGCATAGTGCGAATCACGGGAAACGTTACATCGAGGATATGTTGCGGTATATGGAGAACGAGGGAGGTTCTCCGCTTGGCATGAAATTGGGCCAAGTTTTATCCATCTGCCGGGCCACGGGGACCTTAGCCAGGCAGATGGGAGGCGTCGCAAGCCTGGTCACGCAACTCTCAGCACAACATGCATTCGAACTGGAATGCATGTTACTGCCCGCTGCGCGGCTAGCTGCCTGCCTGCTGACCCTGCGCACCGCCATATGGCGGTCTCTGGTGCGCCCGGGCACCGGTCAGCACCCCCGCTATCGCCCAAATAACGATGATCCGCGCACCGCTGCCGCTATTGCGGCATGGGGTCAGTGTCTTACCGCCTGGGGGCAGAATCTCAATGCGCACCAACCCGGCGTCGCCTGTGGGCGATGTTAGCTTCAGGCCTGGACATCCAACGGAGGCAATGGATGGCCACGGCCAGGACACCAGAAACGGTGTTCCTGTTGACCTCAGCAATGAGCCAAATGGGGTCCGACCGCAATTTACCGTCATTATCCCCACGCGCCGCGGCGAACACGGCATCGCGGAACTAGTCGAAAGTCTCGGGCCTGCGCTGGCGCCGCTGCGCGCCGAGATCATCGTGGTGGCCGACCGGGACAGCCTGAACCTGGACGCGCTGGCCTTCAGCGCCCAGATGTGCACCGTCCCGGTGCGCCTGCTGTCTCTTCCCCCGGCCGGCCGCGGGACGGACCGCAGTCACGCGATCCTGGCCGGCACCCGGCATGCCCGCGGCGCGTGGGTGCTGGTGATGAACGCCGGCCCGCAACACCCGCCCGCCGCCGCCGCGGTGCTGGCCAGCACCGCGTTGCGGCACAACTCCGACATCGTGGTGGGCACGCGTTTCGCCGGGTGCATGTCAGCGCACGACCGCCAGGACGGGCACGCGCTGGCGGCGCTGGCGACCCGGCTGGTCAAGAGCATGTTCCCGCGCCGCCTCGCCGTGGTCAGCGACCCGCTGAGCGGGCTCTTCATCTTCCGCCGGGCGGCCGTGGACGCGGATCGGCTCAGCCCGGCGGCGTTCCGGATCCTGCTGGAGATCCTGGTCCGGCATCCGGGCACCCGGGTCACCGAGGTCGCCTACCGTCCCGCCGCGCACGACACCGGGCAATCCGGCGGAGCGCTGCGCAAGTGCACCCGGTTCCTCGGCCACCTGATCCAGTTGCGTCTCACCCGGCTGGCCCGGCAGCTACGCGACCGGCCGACGACACCGCGGAGCCGGCTCCGGCAACTGGTGCGGATGCTCTGCTTCGGGCTGATCGGGGTGAGCGGCCTGGCCGTCAACACCGCCGCGCTGTGGCTCTGCTACGGCATCCTCGGCTGGAACGACCTCGTGTCCGCGGCCCTGGCCACCCAGGCATCCACGGCCTGGAACTTCGTGCTGGTCGACACCCTGATCTACCGCAAGAGGACCGGCGGATCCCGGAGCCGCCGGGCGATCAGCTTCTTCGTGATGAACAACTCGCTGATGGTGGCCCGGCTGCCGGTGCTGGAGGCGCTGGTCAGGACCGGGATGACCGTGCCCGTCAGCAACATCCTCACCCTGGTCGCGCTGTTCCTGGTCCGGTTCGTGCTGAGCGACCGGGCGATCTTCGGGTCGGCCGACCATGGCCAGGTCCGCGACCCGGTGCGGATCCTGGTCGACACCGGCCGGGCTGAGATCACGGCCGGCGGCGGCAGCGCCAGGCACGCCGCGGCCGCCCCGGCCAATCGCAAGCGGTCGCAATACCTCGACTACCGCTACGACGTGGCGGGCGTGGTGACGATCGGGTCCCAGATCATGCTCCCCGAACTAGAGTTTTTCCGCGCGCAGTGGGTGTCGGACAGCGCCGTGGACATCGCCGTGCGGGTGGGTGACGTGGGCGGTGCGTCGCCGCGCCGGCGGGCGGCCATGACCGAGTACCCCGATCCTGCCGTCATCCACTACGAGGAGCACCTGGGCCGCCTGGGCGCCAACTTCCGCGCCTGTCTCGGCGACCGCATCTCGGTCGAGGTGGGCCCGTTGCTCGCGCGCTCGGAGCACGTGGTCTACACCAACATCATCGAGCCGCTGCTGCGATTCGTGATGGTCGCCAGGGGCCGGATGCTGCTGCATTCGGCCTGCGTCGAGATCGGCGGCGTCGGGGTGATGCTCTCCGCGCTGACCGACACCGGCAAGACCGGGACCGTGCTGCGGCTGCTGCGCGAGCACGGCGGCCGCTTCCTGTCCGATGACATGACGGTCATCGACGGCGACGGCAACGCGTGGTGTTTCCCCAAGCCGCTCACGATCAGCGCGCACACCCTGCGCGCGGTGCGGGCCGACGACCTGACCCGTGGCGAATGGCGCAGGCTGCAGATCCAGAGCCGCCTGCACTCCAAGGGCGGCCGCTCCATCGGCATCGCGCTGGCCCGGTTCAACCTGCCCATCATGGGGATCAACGCCATCACCCAGATGCTTATCCCGCCGCCGAAGTACTCCGTGGACCGTCTCGTCCCGTGCCAGATGACCAGCGCGACCCGGGTCAGGGAACTGTTCATCATCGAGCGCGGCGCGCCCCGTCTCGCCGACCTCGACCGGCCGAGCGCGCTCAAGCAACTGATCGTCAACACCGATGACGCCTACGGTTTCCCGCCGTTCCGCTATCTCGCCCCGGCGATCAGCATCGGGGGCCGGAACTACAAGCAGCTCCGGATGGCCGAACGGGAGATCCTGGCCCGGTTCCTGTCCAACGTGCGGGTCCGGACCCTGGCATCGAACACCTTCAGCTGGGCCGATGAGATTCCCGGCCTCATCGCGCCCGGCGTGCCGCCTTCATCCGGCCTCCCCGACCTGGCGGCCAGCGCCGCCGGGGCCGGGACGTGGCCCAGCTGGGGCGAGCCGGCCATCCCCAGGAGGTACTCGTGAGTACACGGCCCGCACTGGCCCGCCCGGCCGCATCTGACCTGGATGAACTGGGCGGCAGCCCAGCCTCCCGCCCCGACGGCGGGCGCGCCGAGTTCGCCCCGCCCGTGCGCGATGCCATCGACAGCGGCCGGCGCTGGCCGCTGTCGGTCGGCCTGCCGCTGGCCGCGATCCTGGCCGTGGCGCTGTTCTTCCGGTTCTGGCAGCTGGCCGCCGTCGGCTTCAACGGCGACGAGGCGGTGTACACGGGAACGGCCGCGTCACTCAGCGGTGATCCCACGCTGAGCACTTTGTTCCCGGTATTCCGGGCCCACCCGCTGCTGTTCCAGACCCTGCTGTCGATCGTGCTGCGCGTCCACGAGAGCGACTGGGCGGCCCGGGCGTTCGCGGCCACGATCGGGGTCGCCGCGGTGGGCATGACGTTCCTGCTCGGGCGGCGGCTCTACGGGCGCCGGGCCGGCCTGATCGCCGCGCTGCTGCTCGCCGTCATGCCTTACCACGTGGTGGTCAGCAGGCAGGTGCTGCTCGACGGGCTGATGACGCTCTGCGCGACGGCCGCGCTCTACTGCGTTGTCCGCTACCTGCAGGACGGAGCTCCCGGCTGGCTGCTGGCCGGCGGCGCCATGATGGGCGCGGCGATCCTGTCCAAGGAGACGGCGGTCATCCTGCTCGGCGGCCTGTACGCGTTCTTCGCGCTGACCCCCGCGGCGCGGACCCGGGCCAAGCACCTCCTGCCCGCCGCGGGAGTCATGGTTCTCGAGGTCGCCATGTGGCCGGTCTCGCTGCGGCTGGCCGGCCAGAACCAGACGGGACAGAACTACCTGCTCTGGCAGATCTTCCGGCGGCCCAACCACGGGACCTGGTTCTACTTCACCGTGCTGCCGTCCTGGCTCGGCGTCGCCGTGCTCATCGCCGCTTTCGGCGGGCTGATCTGGCTGCGGCGCGAGGCGAGCTGGCGGGAGCGGCTGCTGCTCGCCTGGCTGGTCGTGCCGGTGATCTTCTTCACGCTCTGGCCGGTCAAGGGCTTCGAGTACCTGCTCCCGGTGACGCCCCCGCTGGTGATCCTGGCCGGCCGCACCCTGGCCCGCCCGCTCACCCTGCCTCGCGGCGGGTGGCTGCGGCCCTGGTGGCGGCCCGGCGCGGCGATGGCGGCGCTGGCCGCGATCACGGTGGGAAGCCTGGCCGTGTCCGCCTGGGGCCGCATCGAGCCCTCGTCGAGCACCACGTTCCTGGCCGGCAGCGGCGGGCTGAACGGCGGCCGCCAGGCCGGTGACTGGGTGGCCCGCAACGTGCCCAGCGGTGCCCGGCTGCTCGCCATCGGCCCGTCGGCGGCGAACGTCCTGGAGTTCTACGGCCATCGCACGGTGTCCGCGCTGTCGGTGAGCCCCAGCCGGCACAACCGTAATCCCGCCTACTCCCCGGTGCCCAACCCCGATCGGGCGCTGCGGGACGGCGTCTTCCAGTACATCGTGTGGGACTCCTACACCGCGGCGCGCACCCCCTTCTTCGCGAGCGAGGCGCGCCGGCTGGCCAGCAAGTACCACGGCGTGGCCGTCTTCACCTCCTCCGTCACAGTCCGGGCGTCGCGCCGGGCCAGCGTTGTCGAACCGGTCATCGTCATCTACGAGGTGCACCCATGAAGTCCCCCCTACCTGCCCTAGCCGCCCTCACAACAGCCGCCACCCTCACCGTGCTCGCCCCCCACCCAGCGTGGGCGGGGGATGGCGGCGCCGCCCGTGAACCGCCCCAGGCGCAGCGCCGTGACGCCCTACCCCCCCC
>CAYPQM010000248.1:0-7061 GCA_964412845.1 uncultured Streptosporangiaceae bacterium | reverse complement strand
AACGAGAGCGGCGAAGGCTACGCCCGCCTGCCCCTGGCCGAGGCCCGCCGGCGGATCATCGAGGACCTCGACGCCCGCGGCGACCTCGTCGCGGCGGTGCCCCACGAGATGCTGATCGGCCGCTGCCAGCGCAGCGACGACATCATCGAGCCGCGGCTCAAGACGCAGTGGTTCATCCGCACCACGCCGCTCGCGGCACGGGCACTCGAGGCGACCCGCAGCGGCCAGACCCGGATCGTGCCCGAGCGCTTCGAGGCCGTCTGGGAGCACTGGCTGACCGAGATCCGCGACTGGAACGTCAGCCGCCAGCTGTGGTGGGGGCACCGGATCCCGGTCTGGTACGGGCCGGGCGATGAGGTCAGGTGCGTCGGCCCCGGCGAAGACCCGCCGCCGGGGGACGGCTGGCGGCAGGACCCTGATGTGCTCGACACCTGGTTCTCCTCCGCGCTGTGGCCCTTCTCCACGCTCGGCTGGCCGGACGACACCGATGACCTGCGCGCCTTCTACCCGACCAGCGTCCTGGTCACCGGGTACGACATCTTGTTCTTCTGGGTCGCCCGGATGATGATGTTCGGCCTGTACGCGATGGCTGACCAGGGACCAGCGGAGTCCGTCCCGTTCCGGGCCGTGGCGCTGCACGGCCTGGTGCGTGATCAGCACGGCAAGAAGATGTCCAAGTCCCGTGGCAACACGGTGGACCCGCTGGACTGGATCGACCGGTTCGGCGCCGACGCCACCCGGTTCACCCTGGCCCGGGGGGCCAGCCCCGGCAGCGACGTGGCGGTCAGCGAGGAGTGGGTCACCGGCGCCAGGAACTTCTGCAACAAGCTCTGGAACGCGACTCGCTTCGCGCTGCTGAACGGCGCACGCGTGCCGGCCGCCCTGCCGCCGCGCGAGTCCCTGTCGGTGGCTGACCGGTGGGTGCTGTCCCGGCTCGCCACCGTCACCGCCGAGGTCGACGCGCTGTACGAGCAGTTCCAGTTCGGCAAGATGTGCGACGCGCTCTACCACTTCGCCTGGGACGAGGTGTGCGACTGGTACCTGGAGCTGGCCAAGCTGCCGCTGTCGGCGGCCGCCAGCGGCACCGCTGGCGATGCGGCGGCCGGCGGTGCGGCCGGGGGTGGTGCGGCGGCGGCCGGGGTGACCCGTGACGTCCTCGGCTATGTGCTCGACCGGCTGCTGAAGCTGCTGCACCCGGTGATCCCGTTCGTCACGGACGAGTTGTGGACCGCGCTGGCCGGCGGGGACACGGTGATGGCCGCGCCCTGGCCCGGGCAGCGGGCCGGTGCCCAGGTCGGCCGGGGCGCCGCCGCGGCCCCCCGCGACCTTGCCGCCGAGCGCGAGATCGACATGCTGATGCGGCTGGTGACCGAGGTCCGCAGGTTCCGTTCTGATCAGGGTTTGCGGCCTGGCCAGCCGGTGCCGGCGGTACTGGCCGGCATCGGGTCCACGCCACTCGCGGCCCACGAGGCCAGCATCCGGTCGCTGCTCCGGCTGACCCCGGCGGGCGAGGGGTTCGTGCCCACCGCCTCCGTGCAGGCCGAAGGGGTCACCGCGGAACTGGACACGGCCGCCGGGATCGACGTGGCCGCCGAGCGCCGCCGGATGGAGAAAGATCTCGCCGCCGCCAGCAAAGAGGCAGATCAGGCCGAGCGGAAGCTGGCCAACGAGTCTTTCCTGGCCAAGGCACCGGTCGACGTGGTGGACAAGACGCGAGACCGGCTGACAACCGCGCGCGCCGACATGGCCCGGATCACCGGGCGGCTCGCCGCGCTGGCCGGCTCGGCGCGGGAGGACGGTTGACCACCGAGGAGCGCCTGCGCGGCGTGCAGCGGGACATCCTGGCCCGCCGTCCCGAGCACGACATCGAGCCGACCCTGGACCGGATGGCGGAGCTGGCCCTGCTGCTCGGCGATCCGCAGCGGGCCTACCCGGTGATCCACGTCACCGGCACCAACGGCAAGACCTCGACCGCCCGGATGACCGAGACGCTGCTGCGCGCCCGCGGGCTGCGCACCGGGCTGTTCACCAGCCCGCACCTGTCGTCCATCCGGGAGCGGATCGCGGTCGATGGTGAACCGCTGCCGGCTGAGGCCTTCATCGCCGCCTACGACGAGGTGGCGCCGTACCTGGCCCTGGTCGACGAGCGCCAGCCGGTCCGTCTGTCATTTTTCGAGGTGCTCGCCGCGATGGCCTTCTCGGCGTTCGCCGACGCACCGGTGGACGTGGCGGTCATCGAGGTCGGCCTCGGCGGTACCTGGGACGCGACCAACATCACCGACGGTGCGGTGGCGGTGGTGACCCCGATCGCCATCGACCACACCCGGTACCTCGGCGACACGGTTGAGGAGATCGCGGCCGAGAAGGCAGGCATCATCAAGGCGGGCTCGGTGGCCATTATCGCGCAACAGCCGGTCGCCGCGGCGGAGGTGCTGCTGCGCCGGGCCGCCGACGTCGGCGCCAGCGTGGCCAGGGAAGGGCTGGAGTTCGGGGTGACCAGCCGGGAGCTCGCCGTGGGCGGGCAGCAGCTGAACATCCACGGCCTGCGCGGCAACTACGACGACCTGCTGCTGCCCCTGTTCGGCGAGTACCAGGCCGGCAACGCGGCCTGCGCGCTGGCCGCGGTGGAGGCGTGTGCGAGTGCCACCGACGTCGGAGCCGACCCCTCGGCCGCGGGCTGGCCGGAGGAGGTCAACGGGACCGAGGTCACGCCCGAGACGGGCGTGGGGGCGGCTTGGGCCGGCTACCGGACACCCGTCGGCAGGCCGGCCGGCACCGACGCCAGCAGCGTCCTGGTTGAGGGGCAGCTGGATCCGGGGCTGGTGCGGAAGGCGTTCGGGGAGATGACCTCGCCCGGGCGGCTGGAGGTGGTCAGGCGCAGCCCCGTGGTGCTGGTGGACGCGGCGCACAACCCGGCCGGCATGGCGGCCGCCGTGGCGGGCCTGACCGAGGCGTTCACGTTCACCGCCATGGTGGGAGTGCTGGCGGTCAGCACGGACAAGGACGTGACCGGCATCCTCGACGAACTGGAGCCGGTGATCTCTGAGCTGGTGGTCACCCGGAACTCCTCGGACCGGTCCATGGATCCCGATTCCCTCGCCGAACTGGCCGTGGACGTCTTCGGGCCGGAGCGGGTACGCACGGCCGAGCGGCTGGATGAGGCGCTGGAGATCGCTGTCGGGCTCGCTGACGACGCGGCCGGGACGGATGGCCTGGGCCGGCCCGGGGTGCTCGTCACCGGCTCGGTGATCACGGCGGGTGATGCGCGGCTGCTGCTCAGCTCGCCGAGCCGGGGCGCCGCGGAGCAGGCATGAGGCGGCTCTGCGGCACCGTGCTGATCATGGAGGCGATCATCATCGGGCTCGCCATCCCGGTGGCCATCACCATCGAGCACGCCACGCCCCGCGCGGCCGGCCTGGCCGGCGGCGCACTGGCGGTCGCGGCGGTGCTGCTCGCGGCGGTGGCCGGCCGGCCGGGCTTGCGCTGGGCGCTGGTGGCCGGCAGCGTGCTCCAGGTGTGCGTGATCGCGGCGGGCGCGCTGATCCCCGTCATGTACGCGCTGGGCGCCATCTTCGGCGGGTTCTGGGTGCTGGCGATCTGGATGGGCCGCCGGGCGGAATCTGCCTGACGCACCGCCCGCACATGACCGCGGTGCAGAGTGCCCCGTATGCGCGCACAACGCGCCACATTGATCAGCGCGGCGGGTGCTGGGTAGGGTCTACGCTGCACGGGCCCCAATCTGGCTGGCCCGTCACCGATAGGATTACCTGCGCGGTGGGTCAATCACCTGTCACTGAGTGATGTCACGCCGTTGCCCCCCGAAGAGGAGCATTTCTTGTCTGAACGTACTTTGGTCCTGGTCAAGCCCGACGCAGTGCGGCGCGGGCTGGTCGGGGAGGTGCTGCGCCGGATTGAGCGCAAGGGCCTCCGGATCGTGGCGATGGACCTGCGAACCCTCGACGTGGGAACGGCGACGGCACACTACGCGGAGCACACCGGGAAGCCTTTCTTCGACCCGCTCGTCGAGTTCATCACCTCGGGGCCGCTGGTGGCCGTCGTCGCGGAGGGCCCGCGGGCCATCGAGGCCTTCCGGACGCTGGCCGGCGCCACCGACCCGGTCCGGGCATTGCCGGGCACGATCCGCGGCGATTACTCGTTGATAATGCAGTCGAACATTGTGCATGGATCTGACAGCCCGGAGTCCGCCGATCGGGAAATCAAGATCTTCTTTCCTGACCTCGTTTAGGTAGCCCGGCGCTGGCCGATGAACCAACATAAGGCCGCGGCCGGTTCTCCAGGGGAGGGCCTGAGCTGCGGATTTACCACAGATCGCCCAGCAGGACCCATCTTGGAAGGTCTCGTTCCTCATGAGCAACGCGTTGGCGTTTCTGGGCCGTGACATGGCTGTCGATCTGGGCACCGCGAACACCCTGGTCTACGTCCGGGGCCGCGGGATCGTCCTGAACGAGCCGTCCGTGGTCGCCCTGAACACCAACAACGGCCAGATCGTCGCGGTCGGGGTCGAGGCTAAACGGATGATCGGCCGGACTCCCGGCAACATCATCGCGGTCCGCCCGCTCAAGGACGGGGTCATCGCGGACTTCGACGTGACCGAGCGGATGCTGCGCTACTTCATCCAGAAGGTGCACCGCCGCCGGCACCTGGCCAAGCCGCGGATCGTCGTGGCCGTGCCGAGCGGGATCACCGGGGTGGAGCAGAGCGCGGTCAAGGAGGCCGGGCATCAGGCTGGCGCCCGCCGGGTGTACATCATCGAGGAGCCCATGGCGGCGGCCATCGGCGCCGGCCTGCCAGTCAACGAGCCGACCGGGAACATGGTGGTCGACATCGGCGGTGGCACCACGGAGGTGGCCGTGATCTCGCTGGGCGGCATCGTGACCTCCCAGTCGATCCGCATCGGCGGCGATGAGATGGACCAGGCGATCATCACCTTCGGCAAGAAGGAGTACTCGCTGATGCTCGGCGAGCGGACCGCCGAGGAGATCAAGATGGCCCTCGGCTCCGCGTTCCCGTCGGTGGACGAGCCGCACGCCGAGATCCGCGGCCGGGACCTGGTGAGCGGCCTGCCCAAGACCATCGTGATCTCCGCCGAGGAGATCCGCCGGGCCATCGAGGAGCCGATCTCGCTGATCGTGGACGCCGTCAAGACCACGCTGGACAAGTGCCCGCCCGAACTGGCCGGCGACGTCATGGACCGGGGCATCGCGCTGACCGGCGGCGGGGCACTGCTGCGCGGGCTGGACGAGCGGATCCGCGAAGAAACGGGTATGCCGGTCCACACGGCTGACAACCCCCTCGATTCCGTCGCGCTCGGCACCGGCAAATGCGTGGAGGATTTCGACACGCTGCGCCAGGTGCTGGTGCCGGAGTCCAGGCGCTGACCTCCGCAGGGATGTCAGCCGCAGTCGCGGCAGGGAATGAGGGGATCCGGTGCACGACACCCGGCGGGCCCGCCTGGTCCTTGGCGCGGCGCTGGTCGTCGCGCTGGCGCTGATCACGGTCGGCTACCGCGGTGGCGCCGGGTCGCCGCTGAGCGGCCTGACCTCGTTCGGCGGCTCGGTGCTCGGGTCCGCGGAAGGCGCGGTCAGCCTGGTCACCTCACCGGTGCGGCGGCTCGCCGACGGGATCACCGGAGGGTCAGGCTCGCAGGCCAGGATCGCTGCCCTGCAGCGCCAGGTGACCAGGCTGCGGGCGGAACTCAGCCAGCAGCAGCTGAGCCGGGCCCAGTCGGCCCAGCTGAGCCGCCTGCTCCAGCTGGCGGGTCGCGGCGGATACCGGATCGTCGCCGCGAACGTGATCGCGGCCAGCCCGGCCTACGCGGACACGGTCACCATCGACATCGGCAGGCAGGACGGCATCAAGCCGAACGAAACCGTGCTGAATGGTTCCGGGCTGGTCGGCACGGTCACCGCGGTGAGCCCGCGGACCGCCACCGTCTTGCTGACCACGGACGCCAGCGCGACCGTCGGGGTGCGGCTGGCCGGCACCGGGCTGATCGGCGCGGTGACCGGCACCGGCAAGAGGCTGTCCAGTGCCGGGCTGCTGCGCCTCGAGGTGTTCAGCGCCAACGCCCAGCTCCGGCCCGGGGAGCAGATCGTGACCTTCGGCTCCGTCGGTGGCAGGCCGTACGTGCCCGGCGTGCCGGTCGGCGTGATCACCCGGGTCGAGGGCAGCACGAGCTCGCTGACCCGGCTGGCGCTGGTCCGGCCGTTCGTGACCATCTCGACCCTCGGCGTGGTGGGGGTGGTGGTCGTCCCGCCCCGCACCAACCCGCGGGACTCGGTGCTGCCACCCAAGCCGAAACCGGCGCCCAGCAACACCCCGCCGGCTACGCCGACGCCCAGCCCCACCGGGTCGGCCAGCATCGGCGCGGCGGCGGCGCCGCCCGCCGGCCCGCCGGGATCAGGAGGCTGACGTGGGGCGCGCCGCGTTGCTGGCTGTCGCGTCGCTGGCCGCGATCCTGCTCCAGCTGACCCTGGTCAACAGGCTGCCGCTGCCCGGCGGCGCGGCACCGGACCTCGTGCTGATCCTGGTGGTCGCCGTCGCGCTGACGTCCGGCCCGATGGAGGGCACTCTGGTCGGCTTCTTCGCCGGGCTGGCGCTCGACATCGCGCCGCCCGCCAGCCACCTGGTCGGCCAGTATGCGCTGGTGTTCTGCCTGGCCGGGTACGCCTCCGGCCGGCTGAGCGACGGCCTGGACCGCGCCGCGTGGCTGCCGCTGGGCGCGGTGGCCGCGGGCGCCGCGGGCGGCGAAGCCCTGTATGCGGCGGTCGGGATGCTGTTCAGCGATCCGGGTGTCAGTTGGCCCGCGGTGCGCCAGGTGCTCCCGGTCGCGGTCGGCTATGACCTGCTGGTGTGCCCGTTCATGCTGTACCTGGTGGTCGTGGTCCGGGTGTGGGCGGCCGGCGGTTTCCAGCTCCGCCGGGGCGCGCTGCCCGGCCCGGCCGTGCTGGCCCTGACGCCAACGTCGGCCAGCGGAGCTGTCCGGGACAGCGGGACGGGCCGCAGCCCCCGGCTGCGGGCGGGCACGGCGCGGCGCGGCG
>CAYPQM010000247.1:0-7146 GCA_964412845.1 uncultured Streptosporangiaceae bacterium | reverse complement strand
GCGCTCCCGCCGGGCGAGATGCTGACGGTGCTGCGGCAGACCGGCTGCGTGATCTGCGCCGCGGGCCCGGGGCTGGCCCCGGCCGACCGCCGGCTGTACGCGCTGCGCGACGTGACGGGGACGGTCGAGTCGATCCCGCTCATCGCGAGTTCCATCATGTCCAAGAAGATCGCCGAGGGTACCGCGGCGCTGGTGCTGGACGTCAAGGTCGGCGGCGGCGCGTTCATGACCGACGTGGCCGGCGCCCGGCTGCTGGCGCAGACCATGGTGACCCTCGGTGACGAGCACGGCGTGCGCACGTCAGCGCTGCTCACCCGGATGGATACGCCGCTCGGGCGGGCCGTCGGCAACGCCCTGGAGGTCGAGGAGGCCGTGGCCACGCTGGCCGGCCACGGGCCGCCGGACCTGGTCGAGGTGGTCCTCGCGCTGGCCGCGGAGATGCTCCGGCTGGCTGGTATCGACGCGGATCCCGCGGCGGCGCTGGCCGACGGCCGGGCGCTGGCGGCCTACCGGGCGATGATCGCGGCGCAGGGCGGCGACCCCGATGCGCCGCTGCCGCAAGCCGCGTCGTCCCGGCAGATTCCGGCGGCCGCATCCGGCTGGCTGGTCCGGCTGGACGCGCGGGCCGTCGGGGTCGCCGCCTGGCGGCTCGGCGCGGGCCGGGCCCGTAAGGAGGATCCAGTGAGTGCCACGGCCGGCGTGCGCTGCCTGGCCAAGCCAGGGGAGCAGGTCACCAGCGGCCAGCCTGTCCTGGAATTGCTGGCGGACGACGAGGCCCGCTTCGAGCGCGCGCTGGAGGTCCTGGCCGACGCGATCGACATCGCCCCGGAGCCGCCACCGGCCGTGGGTTCCCTCGTCATCGACCGGCTGGGTCGGTGACCATGGGGCCCGTCGGCGGCCGGCTCGCTCGTCATGGAGCGTCTCATCTGTGACAATGGCTAACGTGCCACCGACCCTTGAGGAGATCAGGGCGGTTCCCAAGGTGTTGCTGCATGATCACCTTGATGGTGGCCTGCGGCCGGCCACCGTGGTCGAACTGGCCCGTGACATTGGCTATGACCGGCTGCCCTCGGCCGACGTCGAGGAGGTGGCCCGGTGGCTGCGGCGGGGTGCCAACCGGGGTCATCTCAAGTACTACCTGGACGCGTTCCAGCACACCGTGGCGGTCATGCAGACCCCGGAGGCGCTGACCCGGGTGGCGGCCGAGTGCGCTGAGGATCTCGCCGCCGACGGGGTGGTCTACGCCGAGGTGCGATTCGCGCCTGAGTTGCATGTGGCCCGCGGGCTCACCCTGGAACAGGTGGTCGCTGCGGTGCTTGAGGGCTTCCGCATCGGCAGCGTCGGACGGGGCATCACGGTGTATGGCCTGCTCACGGCGATGCGTACTGCTGCGCGCTCGCTGGAGATCGCCGAGCTCGCGGTGCGGCACCGCGATGACGGCGTGGTCGGATTCGACATCGCCGGGGCCGAAGCGGGCAGCCCGCCGACCCGGCACCTCGACGCGTTCCAGTACGTGGCGCGGGAGAACTTCCACATCACGATCCATGCCGGGGAGGGTTTCGGGCTCCCGTCCATCTGGGAGGCGCTGCAGTGGTGCGGCGCGGAGCGCCTCGGCCACGGGGTGCGGATCGTGGACGACATCCGGGTCACCCAGGACGGCACCGCGGTGCTTGGCCGGCTGGCCAGCTACGTCAGGGACCGGCGGACCGCGCTGGAGATGTGCCCGACCTCGAATGTGCAGACCGGCGCGGCGACATCGATCGAGACTCACCCGATCCGGCTGCTGCGCCAGTTGTCGTTCCGGGTGACGGTGAATACCGACAACCGGCTGATGAGCGGGGTGAGCCTGTCTTCGGAGTTCGCCCGGCTCGCGGAGGTTTTCGGCTACGGCTGGTCGGACATCGAATGGCTCACGATCAACGCGATGAAGAGCGCGTTCGCCCACTTCGACCAGCGGCTACGGATCATCAACACGGTCATCAAGCCGGGATTCGCCACCGCACGGGCGGCGAGTGACGCGGTCGTCCGGATCGACGGACGGCGGAGGTGACCGGCGTGGCGGCCGGGCAGAAAGCGGCGCAGGTAGCCGGGCGGGAAGCCGCCTCAGATACGGGCCGGGAAGCCGGCCGCGCCGGAGCGGACCTCGTGGCCGGACGCCCGTGGGCGGAGATGGTCGCGTCCGACGCCGCGCTCCGCCAGGTACTGCACGGGCTGCCCGGAGTCGACCAGGTGAGCACCCAGCAGCGAGCGGCCGCCCTGGCGACCAGGTCGATCAAGCGGGACGCCAAGCTGTGGGCGCTTGACATGGCGATCCGGATGGTCGACCTCACCACGCTGGAGGGCGCGGACACGCCGGGCAAGGTCCGCGGGCTGTGCGCGAAGGCCCGCCGGCCGGACCCGGCTGACCCCGCGGTCCCGCCGGTCGCGGCCGTCTGCGTATACCCGGACCTCGTGCCGGCCGCCCGCAGTGCCCTGGACCACGGGGCCCTGGACCACGGCGCCCTGGACCACGGCGCCCTGGACCATGGGGGGCTGGACCACGGGGGGCTGGCCGGCCGCGGAGTCCTGGTGGCGTCCGTGGCCACGGCGTTCCCGTCGGGACGAGCTTCACTGGCGGTCAAGCTGGCCGACGTCGCGGACGCGGTGGCGGCCGGCGCCGACGAGGTGGACATGGTCATCGACCGGGGCGCCTTCCTGGCCGGGCGGTACGGGCAGGTCAGCGAGGAGATCCGCGTGGTCCGCGAGGCGTGCGGCCGCGCGCACCTCAAGGTGATCCTGGAGACCGGTGAGCTGGTCACCCTGGACAACGTGGCCCGGGCCTCCTGGCTGGCGATGCTGTCCGGTGCCGATTTCATCAAGACGTCCACCGGCAAGGTGTCACCGGCCGCCACCCCCCCGGTGGCCCTGGTGATGCTGGCGGCTGTCCGCGACTTCGCCGAGGTGACCGGGCACCGGGTGGGCGTGAAGGTGGCGGGGGGTGTGCGGACCGCCAAGGACGCGATCCGTTATCTGGTGCTCGTACGGGAGACCACGGGCGCCGAGTGGCTCACCCCGGCGTTGTTCCGGATCGGCGCCTCCAGCCTGCTCAACGATCTGCTCATGCAGCGCAGCAAGCAGCTCACCGGCGCATACGCCGCAGCCGAGTACTTCACCCTGGACTAACGGCGCGTGCCCCGTGCCGCACACCACCACGGACCACCATCGCGCGGCCACGCAGGACGCCGGGATGTTCGTCACCTCGCACGCCACCGGTTTGACTCCATCACGCACGCGCTGCCGATGGCTGGGGGAGGCGCTGACCAGCCCGGCCAGCCGGTCCCGGCTGGCCACCAGCCCCAGGTTGGCCTCCCCGCAGGAGGGCTGGTCCCGGTTCCCGCTCAGGCGGGGACCGGGACACCGGCCTCTTTCCTGGTGGCCTCTCATTCCACGCCCTAACGGCGCTTGGCCGCGGCGCTGGTCTGGCTGAGCTTGACGAGGATCAGATCAGCTTCCGGGGCAGCCAGGCCGGCGTACAGGGTGTGGGCTTCCCGCCAGTGCCGGAGGGCGCGGGCGGCTGGCCCGCTGGCCTCGTAGCTGTCACCGAGGCCGTCTTGGGCGCGAGCCTGCTCGTATTTCTCACCCACCGAGGAGGCTAGTTCCAGAGCGGCAGCATGGTGAGTGCGCGCGTCCACCGGGCGCCCGGTGGCCAGCAGCACCTCACCCAGGCCGTTGAGCACGGTGGCCTGGGTCGACTGGTCTCCGGTCTCGCGGCACAGGGCCAGGGCCTGCTCCAGGTGGCTGATGGCTTGCTCGTAGTGGCCCTGGCGCAGGTCGATCGTGCCCAGGGAGGCCAGGACGTCGGCCTGATTGCTCCTTTCGCCGAACTCGCGCCATAGCGCCAGCGACTGCCGCAGGTGACTGGCGGCTTGCTCGTAGTCGCCCTGCCGCAGTTCCACCTCAGCCAGATTGCCGATCGTGAAGGCCTCACCGCCCCGGTCACCTGCGTCGCTGTAGAGGGCATACGACAGCCGGAGGTAGTCCCCGGCCTGCTGGTAGCGGCCCTGGCGCAGGTCGACAAAGCCGAGCTTGGCCAGCACGGAAGCCTCACCGGTCTTGTCGCTGGTCATTCGGTACAGCGCCAGGGCTTGCTCCAGGTGATCAGCGGCCTCCTGACAGTGGCCCTGCAAGAAGATGACGAAGCCGAGGTCGGAGTGCGAGTGGGCCTGGGCGGCCGGATCACCCGCATCGCGGTTCAAGGCGAGCGCCTGCTCGTAGCAGCTGACAGCCTCCTGGTAGCGGCGCTGGCGCAGGCCCACCGCGCCGAGGCGGTTCAGCGCCTTCGCCTCCGCTAGCCGGTCGCCGAGTTGTCCCGCGGCCCGGCGCGCAGAGCCGTGGATGGCGACCGCCTCCGGGTAATGGGCCCCGACATCGAGATACCTGAACAGGATGGCGGATAGATGGACGGCATAAACCGGCCATCCGTGCCCGGCCGTGTGCTCGGCGGCCGCTACGAGGCTGGGCCGCTCCGCAGCCAGCCAGGCCCGGGCCGCTGCCTCATCCGTAATCGCTGGGGCGGGGGTGGCCGGTGGCGGTATCGGCGGATGATAGCGGCGTTCGGCGGGAAACGCAGTGTCCATTGCGGTGGCCGCGGTATGCAAGTAGTAATCGAACAGCCGGGTCAGCGCGGCGCGAGTGTCCCCGCCCTCGTGCGCGGCGGCGAGTTCGCAGGAGTAGCCGCGGAGCAGATCGTGCATGGTGTCCCGGCCCGGCCCGGCGGGCTGGAGCATGCCCGCGCGGGTTAGCGCATCGAGCAGGTGGCCGGCCTGGTCCGCCGTCGTGCCGGCCAGGGCGGCGACCGCGTACGACTCCAGATCGGGCCCAGGATGCAGGCCGGCCAGCCGGAAGACGCGGGCGGTGTCCGCGCCGAGCTGCCGGTAAGACCAGGAGAACACGGCGCGGGCGTCAGCGGCCGGGTCACCCGCATCGGTGAAGGCGTCCAGGCCCGGGTGCACGGCCAGAGCGGCGGCGACGCGGGCCAGGGGCAGGTCCGGGCGGATCGTCGCGCGGGCCGCGATGATGCTCAGCGCGAGCGGCAGGCGGGCGCACGCCTCGATGATCTGCGCCGCCGCGCGGGGGTCGGCGTCCACCCGGCTGGCGCCCAGGCGGCGCTGCAGCAGTTCGCGGGCCTCTGCGCCGCTCAGCACGTCCAGGGTCAGCGAGTGCGCGCCCTCGATCGCCGCCAGGCCCGTGAGCTGGCTTCGGCTGGTGATGACGACACTACAGGTCGGTGAGCCCGGCAGTAGCGGCCGGACCTGCGCCACGTCACGCGCGTTGTCCAGTAGCACCAGCATCCGCTGGCCGGCCAGCAGACTGCGGTACAGGCCCAGCTGCGCCTCTAGCGTCTGGGGCAGCTGGTCCGCCGGGACCTGCAGGGCGTCGAGCAACACGCGGACGGCGTCGGCGGGCTCCACCGGGCTTCCCGCGGGGTCGAATCCGCGCAGGTTCACGAACAGCTGCCCGTCGGGGAAGTGCCCGGCGACCTGATGCGCCCAGTGCACCGCGAGCGCGGTTTTCCCGACCCCGGCAGTCCCGCCGATCGCGGTGACCACCGCGGTGCCGCCTGGCTCGTGCAGCACCCGCGATAAAGTGGCCAGCTGATCGCGCCGCCCGGCAAAGGCGGGTACCGCGGCCGGCAGGTGGCGCGGCACCCCCCGTCGGCTGGCGCGGCGGGTCTGCCTACCATCGGCCTCGCCGGGCGAAGCCCTGGTGCGGCCAGGGTTCTGGGCTGGGGCCAGCCGCCGGCCAGGGGCGCCCAGGAACCGGGCCCGGTCCGCGTCGCGCAACTCCATCGCATCGGCCAGGCGTTGCAGCGAGTCCCGGTAGGGCCAGCGGGTACGGCCGCGCTCCAGGTCGCTGATGGCGCGGACGCTCAGTCCGGATCGTTCGGCCAGTTCCTCCTGGGACAATCCGGCCGATCGGCGCCAGGCCCGCAGCCGAGCCCCGAAAGATCCGTCCGCATCGGCCGTCACGCGGCTGCTTTCCGTTCGTCCCTGGCGCCCCAGTCCAGCCGCCCGGCTGTGCGCCACCGTGACTGATTCCGGCGTGACTGCGGTGCAGACATGAGACTCCCGGATGCACATTCGATCGGCCTCCGGGCCGCCGTCGAGGCGGCCCGAGGCACACTTCTATCATTGTGGCCCCCCTGGCTGTCCGACCAGACCCTGCCCAAGACCGGCCAGGACAGCGTCGATGACTCCGACAAGGCGAGCCGTGGCCTCAGCCCGGCGACAAAGGTCTTGATCGGCGCCGGGTCCGGCGCGCTGAGCAATTTCATCCACGACTACATCCGCGGCGTGGACCCTTGGGACACGGCCTGGGATGTGATGGTCGGCTCGGTCACCGGAGGTGCCGGCGGCGGCATCGGCGTCAGCGCGGGTGTCATCGGCAGCGGCATCGAGAGCCCCGTCGGCAGCTTCATCGTCTCCAAGACCGGAGGTTCGGCCAGATCGGGTACCTGTCGGCCGCGCGCCTTCAGGTGGGCCGGAGGCTGGTGGCCAGCACGGAGCGGAGGAAGCCGATATCGCCGAGGGCGTCGGTGCTGTCCACGAACTGGTCAACCGCGCCGGTGGGCGGCAGCCGGCGGAGCCGCGGATCGGCGATGGCTTGCCGCAGGGCCGCGGCGAACCGGCCCGCGTCCAGCACGCGAAACGGCCGGTCGTAGAAGAAGCGGACCGCCGGGTCAACGGGCTCGGTGAGCCCAGTCTCGTTGTGCAGAGTGCCGGTGGCCTCCAGGGCGGCGCACAGGTGATGCTCGCGGGCCCGGCCGTTGCTCGCTGACAGCGCGCCGGTCAGCGCGGGTGTCAGGGCAGGCGCGATCGGCAGCCGGGCGAAGGCGGTGCCGAGCCATTTGCTGTAGGGCGGGTAGCGGCGGTGCATGAGCAGGACGAGCCGCATCATGTCGCGGACCAGGCGGGCGGCGACCACGGCCGCCCCGACCTCGTCACCGACTTCGGCGCAGCGCCCGGCGAACGCCTCTTCCTGGCCTATCCGGCCCCACTGACAGGCCAGGATGTAGAGCCAGGCGTCACGGGGGTACCAGGCCAGTCCCGCCCGGACCGGCCCGAGTTCGCCCAGCGAGACGGTCGCGTAAAGATCCACGGCGAGGTT
>CAYPQM010000246.1:0-7181 GCA_964412845.1 uncultured Streptosporangiaceae bacterium | reverse complement strand
CACCCAGGGCGTCGCCACCTTCATGAGCCGCTACGGCCCCGAAGACATGGAACCCCGGCAGGGGATCCGCTTGTGACACGACGGGAGCGACCTATCGTCCAATAAACCGGCTCGATCTGCGTCGTGAGGGGTTCCGGATGCGGGACGTCTCGTCAGGGCGAATACGTCGGCCCATCATCCCCTTCGCATTGATCGATGCGCGTAGCCTGCATGCAGGGCTAGATAGCCCTCGCAGCGAGAAGGGCTATCGCATGAAGATCAATGCCTCCATGACCACTGTGGTGATCCCGGGCCTGGTCGCCGGGGTGATCTACTTCGTCATTGCCATCGCGACCGGAGCCTCGGCGGTCGCCTCGATCATTGGCGGGATCGGGGTGGCCGCCATTGCGGTCGCCATCGGGCTCATCTTTCGTGCCGTTTACAAACGCAGGGCCGCGGGCTCCAGCGACTAGGTCGCCATCACGATTGCGTCCCCGCTGACCTTCACGCTCAGACGCAGGCGCGGCGCCTACCTGCATCGTGGCCGGGTACATCGCAGCGATTGGCTTCTTCCGGGCCAGCCAGCTAGACACGCTGTCGTCGCTGACTAGCATCCCAGTGGCCAACCTGCTACTCATTCTCGTCGGCATGCCGGTCGCAGCAGTCGTCGGGGGCTGGCTGCTCGCCGGGCGCGAGCCGAGTGCGATCGGTCGCCGCCTCCTCGAGTAGCCGGCCGGAACTACTACACCCGGGTCACTGCAGAGGGTCGACTCCGGTAGACATGGGGATTGTCCTGCGGTGATCGTTGCACGGCAGACCGCCCCGATCTGCGCGCCTCGGCCGGTGGGTGCCCAGAATCCGTCGGCCGTGCCTAGCGGTTCGGTGGGCCCTCAGCAGCCACGCCGACCTGACGCCGTTCCCCCTACGCGACGGTCTTGGAGCTAGCTGAGTGATTTCATGTCGAGAAGCTCTGACCGGCTCCGCTCACCAGGTGAAGGGCCACGACAGGCGCGGCCCAAGACACAGGAGACCACGATGCCGAAGTACCTGCTCCTCAAGCACTACCGCGGCGGCCCGGAGCCGCACCGTGCCGTGCCCCCCATGGACCAGTGGGCCCCCGAGGACGTCGAGGCGCACATGGGCTTCCTCAAGCACGTCAGCGAGCTGCTCGAGGAGAACGGCGAGTACGTCGACGCGCAGGCGCTCACACCGGCGCGGACCTGGGTGCGCTACGGCGGCCCGGACGCCGCGCCCGTCACCACCGACGGCCCGCTGCCCGAGACCACCGATCTCGTGGCGGGCTGGTACATGATCGACGTCGAGTCGCATGAGCGCGCGGTCGAGCTCGCGGCCTACGTCTCCTCCGAGCCCGGCCCGGGCGGGAAGCCGCTGTATGAGTGGATCGACGTCCGGGAGGTCATGTCCGGGGCGCCCTCGGACGACTGACCCGCCGTGACCGGCGAGCCGGTGCGAGGGCGGGACGAGGGCGCGCTGCGCGTCCTCGTCCCGCGGGTGCTCGCGGGCCTGGTCCGGCGGGGCGAGGACTTCGACGCCGCCGAGGACGCGCTCCAGGAAGCGCTGCTGGAGGCGCTGCGGGTGTGGCCCGAGCACCCGCCGCGCGACCCGCGCGCGTGGCTGACCACGGTCGCGACCCGGCGGCTCGTCGACGCCCGCCGCAGCGAGGCCGCCCGTCACCACCGCGAGGAGGCGACGTACGACGAGCCGCGGCCCGCCGCCACCGAGGCGGGCGACGACACCCTCTTCCTGCTCTTCTGCTGCTGCCACCCCGACCTCACGCCCGCCTCCCAGGTGGCACTGGCCCTGCGCGCCGTCGGCGGCCTCACCACCCGGGAGATCGCCGACGCCTTCTACGTCCCGGAGGCGACGATGGCGCAGCGGATCAGCCGGGCCAAGCGCGCCCTGCAGAGGCGCCGCCTGGACCAGCCCGGCGACCTCGCCGTCGTGCTGCGCGTGCTCTACCTCGTCTACACGGCCGGCCACGCGGGCCGGGTCGACCTGGCCGGCGAGGCGATCCGGCTCGCCCGCCAGCTCACCCTCGCCACCGAGGAACCGGAGGCGCGCGGGCTGCTCGCGCTGATGCTCCTCAACCACGCCCGCCTCCCGGCGCGACTCGACCCCGAGGGCCGGATCGTCCCGCTCGACCGGCAGGACCGCGGCCTGTGGGACACCCGCGAGATCGCCGAAGGCGTGCGCGTCCTGCAGTCGGCGCTGGCCGCTGCGCGCCCCGGCCGCTACCAGGTCGAGGCCGCCATCGCCGCCCTGCACGACGACGCGGCAAGCGCAGAGGAGACCGACTGGCCGCAGATCCTGGCCTGGTACGACGACCTCGTCGCCCTCACCGACGACCCGGTGCGCCAGGACCCCGCCGCAGTGCTCGGGCGCGCGGTCGCGGTCGGCCACGTCCTCGGCGCCGCCGCCGGGCTGCGCGAGACCGACCGGCTTCGCGACGTGATCGGCGAGCGGCACCGCTGGCACGCCGTCCGCGGCCACCTGCACGAGCTCGGCGGCGACCTGCCCGCCGCCGCCGCGGCATACGCCGCGGCGGCCCGCCGGGCCACGAACGTCGCCGAGCGCGACCACCTAGTCCGCCAGGCCGCCCACGTGCGGGGGCGCCGAGCTATGTAGGAACAGTCGTCTCACTGAGCGTCCTCCATAGGCTCGCGTACCCAGCATGACCCGCTTGAGCCGAGCAACTCATCGCTGGTCTCTTCAGGCCAACGAGCGGCGCGTTCCCACCAGCCGATCGGCAACCGAGGGACGCCCTAGCTGGGGCCGTCGTGTTGCTACCGTCGGGCGCATGACGATCCAACGCATGGAGCACGTGGGCATCGTGGTCGAGACCTCGCGGCCGCGACGCGTTCTTCGTCGAGCTCGGACTCAAGCTGCCAGCTCCCGGTGAGTTGCCCAACGGCGCCGCGCGGCCTGAGGGCCTCCCGAACGGGACGATCTGTACGCTGCCGGTAGCATTTCCACTCCGCCGCCGGCAACGGCCCACAGTATCCAGTCGCGGGCCGTTGCCGGCACTAGGGGTCTTTCTTGCCTGGCGCTGTCAGCGGTCAAGCCGTGCTGGCGTGCCCGTTCCGGTCGAGCGCCGGCCGGGCTGCGCCACCGGTTCGGCGTCGCGTTCTAGCGCTTCGGTCAGCCGGCCGGCTGCCAGAGGCGGAACGTCGCGCCCTGGTCGTCGACGCACTCGGTGAGCAGCCCGGAGGGCTTGCGCTCGGGCTCGTCCGCGTGGCCGCCGGCCGCCCGGACCCGCTCGGCCGCAGCGGCGATGTCGTCGACGCGGTAGGACAGCTGCACCTGCGGCTCCGCGCCTTCCGACGGCCAGATGCCCAGCGGCGGCCTGGTCTCGCCGGTGCGCCACGCGCCGGGGTGACCGGAGGAGAACGGCACCTGCAGCACGGCCTCGTAAAACTCCTTGGCCCGGTGCGCGTCCCGCGCCACCATCGTCACGTTCGCGACGTCGCCGTGGCGCAGCCCGGTGGCCCGCGCCGGGCGCCTGAGCAGCATCCAGCGGTGCCCGAACGGGTCGACGATCACCGAGCCGCGGCCGTAGGGCTGGTCGGCCGGCTCCCGCTCCACTGAGGCGCCGCTGCGCCGGGCCCGGTCGGTACTCGCATCGACGTCGCCGACTTCCAGGTGGAGGGTGTGGCTGAACGTCACGGGGGAATCGGGCGCGCGCACGGGCACGTCGGGCCACAGGCCGGAAACTTCGGCGAGCATCAGCACCGCGCCGCCGATACTGACCTCGGCGTGGCCGATCGTGCCGTCCGCGTTGACGTGGAGCCCGCCGCGGCGGCGCGCGCCGAACACCTCGGCGTACCAGTCCATGGCGCGCCGGGCGTCGGACACGACGATGTAGGGGGTCAGCGCCGGAGGCCAGGCGGGCTCGCGCTCGACCCGGGCCGCGGCGGTCTGCTGGGACATGGTTCCTCCTGGGGGTGCGAAGGCCTCCCGGGTCAGCCGCAGCCGCAGCCGCCCGGCGAAGCCGGGGTCGGGACCGACCGGCGTGACGGGCTCGCGCAGAGCCTCGAACGGATCCGTCATCGCGAGCCCCCCTCTCCCTCGTAGATCCGGCGGAACGCGGCGCGGGCCCGCACCAGCAGCGCCTCGGTGGCGTGCACGGTGCGGTCCAGGTGCCGGGCCACCTCGGGCACCGGCAGCCCGTCGAGGTAGCGCAGCGTGAGCGCGGCCCGGTGGTGCGCGCCGAGCCGGCCGAGCACCTCGCGGGCACGGATCCGGTCCACGACCGTCTCCCACGGGTCACTGGCGCGCGCCGGCCCGCCGTCCAGCAGCCGCAACCCGCGCTGCTCCCGCCCGGCCCGCCGCCAGTGGTCGGCGAGCTTGTGCCGGGCCACCCCGATCAGCCACGGGATCGACGGATCGGCCGCGCCCGGCTTGCGGACCGCGTGCACGGCAGCCAGGAACGACTCAGCCGTAAGGTCCTCGGCCAGGCCGGTGTCGCCGCAGCGGGCCAGCAGGTAACCGTAAACATGCGGCAGCGCATCGTCGTACAGCTTCAGCAGCCCCACCGCCGGATCGGGCCGCACCTGAGGATGCGTCACACCCTCATCGTCGTCCGGGCGGCCGGCACTCCGACGGGCCAGTGCGGAACTTCTCCCCGGATAGGCGCCCCGGGAGAATCTTCACCGGGCCGGGTATCCGGGACGCTCCTGAGCGGGCATGGCCTCCCATCTGCAAGTTTCCTGTGGAGGGTGTCCGCCTGCGGGACATGTTTCAGGTGCGTTCATGGGGCCTGAGTTCTCCGGATCTCATACCAGGGTGTTCCAGAGATCGCGCTCGGTGTAGAGCTGTTTGACCTGGTCCAGCTCGACGTCGGCGTCCTCCGCGCTGGCAGCGGCGGCGCCGGCGACCCACCAGTCGGCGCCGGGTAGGCCGGCGGACAGGTAGGCACGAGTTCCGGGCTGTGGAGACTGGTGCGCGGGCCGTGGCTGGGCCAGGACTTCGCCGTGCGAGGGCTCCCACAGCCTGATCAAGCCGGCCTCCGCGCCGAGCACGACGGCGTCATACCACCGCCATACCACCGCCTCGGTGCCGTCCGGCGCGGTCGCGGTGGCAACCAGGTGACCAGGTGACACCCGTTCGGTCCGCGGTGACGGAAACAGCGTCGCGTACCGGGCGGAGCAGAGCTGCCGGGCCCTGACAATTTCGCAGGCATCCTCCCGGACACGCACGACGATGCCGCAGCGCAGCCGCGCGGGGACGAGGTCTTGGGTCGCCGGATCAGTCATCTGCTCAGCGTCCTGTGCTGACCGGGCGGCCGAGGAAGGCGACCAGCCGCTCGATGGCAGGGGCCTGGTCGGCGACGATCTGGGCCGGGCCGAAGCGACCGGGGCGGGCTTGCTCGGTCAGCTGGGTGCGGGCGAACGCCAGCGACTGTGCGGCTAGATCATCAGGCAGGTCGGCGGGCTGCTCCGTGGCCTGCGCGAGGTCCCAGCCATGGGCGAGGAGGTCGTAGAGCCGGATCTTCAGCCGCTCGGCGCCGGTGGCGGTCCCGAGCGGGCCGTGGTAGGTGCGTTCGAGGACTCCGGGCTGGCTGAACGCGGCTTGCAGCGCGGCTGCGGAGTCGCGGTAGGCGCCGAGCGGGTCGTCTTCGACATGGTCCGCGGACGGCCTGGGCGGAGGCGGCTGGCCGGCGAGCAGCGCGGCGAAGACCCGGTTCATGCCGGTCAGGTGATCGACCATCTGGCGTACCGTCCAGTCCGTGCAGAGGGTCGGCGCTGACCACTGGTCGGCTCGGATGTTGCTGATCAGGCCAGCGACTGCGTCGAATGCACGGCCGAGCTGCCCGGCCAAAGGCGCGCGCTCGGCGTCACTGCGCCCGATGCAGAACTCGTTGCCCTCCGGATCGGAGAGAACCACCCATCCGCCGCCGTCTGGCTGGCGCTGGTCGGCGACGATCCGGGCACCGGTACGCAGGAGCTGGCCGACCTGCTCGTCGCGCCGGCTCGTGAGCGGCACGAGATCAAGATGTACCCGGTTCTTGACGTGCTTGGGCTCCGGCACGGCGATGAACAGCAGCGCCAGCGACCCGTCCGGCGAGAGCAGCAGAGCCTCCGGGGCGCCGGGAGCGTTGCCGTGGCCCGGGTCTTCGCTGAACCCGGTCAGCTGCCTCCAGAACTGCGCCAGGCGGTAGGGATCAGCGCAGTCGAAGGTGATGCTCTTGATACATACGGCCATTGGGGCCACCTTTCGAAGGTGGCGCCACCTGCGGCTGCGCTCGGTTAGTCAGCTCCAGGAGGCGCGGAAACCAGCATTGACACGGGTGTCGCACCTCCTCTCGACTCAGCCCATACAGACTGCCACAGGCGCGGCTGCCGTGTCACTAACGGATCCGCTGGACGATCCGCTTACGACACACCAGCCGATGACCGGGCAAGGGCAGGGAGAACAGAACTGGCCCGCCGCAACGAGGTGCTCGCCTTCATCCGGGCAGGACTCACCGACTTCAGCGTCTCCCGTCCTGCCACCCGCGCAAACGGGTGGGGAATTCCTGTCCCCGGCCACCCTGACCGTCTACTGGCTCGCGCTCCTGCTGTCCGCAAGACAGCCCTTTCCAAGCGCTATCTACGTGCACGAGTACTTGAGCGTGAACGGGGCAAAACTGTCCAAAAGCATCCGTTCATCCCCGTCGGCGCATCGGCCCTCAGCAACAAATTCCACACTCACCGTGGCTCGATCGCGCCGCTTACGCCGGTCTTCGCACGGCTGGAGGCCAAGACATGAGCGAGAACGAAGACGGGATACCTAGCCACACGTCCGCATCTGCCGCTCGGCGTCCTTCGGGCGCGCTCGCTAGTTGCAATGCGAGATTTTGATGACTTCGATCTCGCGGACTCCCATCTGGGCAACGTACTCTGCGTTCCGCCTAATGATCGAGCGGACAGTCCCGGCCGCGGTTGCTGGATCGTGGGCCTCGCATTCGATCGTGATGACGGCCTCATCCAGCATGTCCCACAGCACGGTCGGAGGTTTCAGGTAGCCGGTGCGATGAGTGGCGGCGATAGCTGCCTGGGAGTGGGATCGGCGCGCGTCGGTCAGGCTCGGGTAGAGCCCGGCTTTCATGCGCACGCCAGACAGATTGATCGAGCCGGACTGCACCTTCCGCTTCTGCCGCCGATCGTTAACCGCGCGGGGCTTCGTCCGGGGATGGCCGCAGC
>CAYPQM010000245.1:0-7205 GCA_964412845.1 uncultured Streptosporangiaceae bacterium | reverse complement strand
CGGATCGGCGTCGAGGAGCCCCACGGCGGGGGGCAGCCCGGCGCGCCGGGCCAGCTCCAGGTAGCCGCGGCGCCGCGCGCGCTCAAGCCCGAGCGTGTCGACCACGGTGGTCAGGCTCCGGCGCAGCCGGGCGGCGACGATCTGGTCGAGCAGCGCGAACGCCTCCGCCGAGGCGTCGAGGTCGTGCTCGCCGCTGCCCAGCACACCCCGCAACTGGTCCGAGGACACCACCTCCTGGGCGCGGTACCTGGCGGCCGCCCAGGCGGACTTCCCCGACCCAGCCGGTCCCACCAGCACGACCAGCGCCGGATCGGGCAGGATCTGCATCACGCCCACCAGCGTCCCAGACGCCGGGCCCGCCTGCGAGGGCCCGGCCCCGCGGGCCGATGACCCGGCGTGGTAGGCCGTGCTGGTCGCCGGGACGGCGCCGGGTCGATGCTCAGGATCCGCGTCCTCGGATCACTCGGGGGTGACCGCGCGGTCACGCCCCCCGCCCAGGAAGGAATCCACGAAATCGGGGCGGGCGGACAGCTCCGCGGGAGTGCCTTCCATCCGCACCTCCCCGCCACCGAGCACGTAGGTGCGGGCCGAGATGGCCAGCACCGCCCGCGCCCGCTGCTCGACAATGAGCACGGACGCGCCGCTCGTCGCGAGCTGGCGGACGTGCGTCTCAAGCAGCGCCGTGGCAACCATGGGGGCAAGGTTCGCGGTCGGCTCGTCCAGCAGGAACACGCCCGGGCTGAGCATGAGCACCCGGCCCATGGCGAGCATCTTGCGCTCCCCGCCGCTCAGCTTGCCCGCGGCGCGGCCGAGCATCGGGGCCAGCTGGGGAAAGACCGCCAGCACCCGGTCCACCCGCTCGGCTACCTGCTTACGGTGCAGCAGGTAGCCACCCATCTCCAGGTTCTCTTTGACGCTCAGCGGCGCGAACACGTCGTCCACCTGCGGCACGTAACCCACGGCCGCGCGGGCGATCTCTTCCGGCGGCTGGTTGGTCACCTCACGGTCGCCGACCAGAACAGTCCCGGACGAGATCTGCACGATACCGACCAGGCTCTTGAGCAGGGTGCTCTTGCCGGAGCCGTTGGGACCGACCAGGGAGACCACTTCACCGGGCATGGCATGCACGGTGATGCCGCGGATCACCGGGTCACCGCCGTAGCCGGCGGTGATGCCCTGGGCCCGCAGCGGGACGCCGGGCAGCGTCAGCTCAGCCGACAAGGTAGGCCTCCACTACCTCGGTGCGCGCGCGTAGCTGCTGCATGGTGCCTTCGGCCAGGACGGCGCCCTCGGCCATCACCACGACCGGATCACAGAACTCATCCATGATGGCCAGCTCATGCTCGACCATGAGGATTGTCATCCCCTCATGGCACAGGGCCACGAGTTCGTTGCCGATCTGCCGCGCCAGGTTCGGGTGTACCCCAGCCATCGGCTCGTCGAGCAGCAGCATGCTGGGCTCAGCCATCAGCGCGCGCATGATCTCGACCAGCCTGCGCTGCCCGCCACTGAGGTCGCCGGCGTACTCGTTGGCCAGCCTCTCCAGGCCGAACCGGGCCAGGACCGCTTCGGCCCGGGTGATCGCCGCCCCCTCGTCGGCCTGCCAGTAACGCTTCCCGAGGATCGCGCCGCGGAAGGAATCTCCCCGGTGCCCCGGCACGGCCGTCAGCAAGTTCTCCATGACCGTCAGCCGCTTGAACTCGCTGGCCAGCTGGAACGTCCGCACCAGCCCGAGCCGCGCCCGCCGGAACGCGGGCACCCCGGTAATGTCCTGCCCCCGGTAAACGATCTTCCCAGAGGTGACCGGCAAGGTGCCCGCCAGCATGGCCAGCAGCGTCGACTTCCCCGCCCCGTTCGGCCCGATCAGCCCGGTCAGCGTCCCCCGCCGCACCTGGAAGGACACCCCATTAACCGCCCGCACCCCGCCAAACTCCCGCACCACCCCCACCCCCTCCAGCACCACGGCGGATGCCTCCCCATCCCCCCGCGAAGCCGCAGCCGGGGGTACCCCGTCACCCTCCCGCCGCTCACCATCCCCCACCGACCCTTGCCCCGCACCCCCCAAAGCCGCTGATCGATCCGATGACCCGCCCTCCGGCTCCGCCCGCGCCAAAGGCGCAGGCCGGTCAGCCGGAAAGCGGTCGTCCCGTAGCCCAGCGCCACTGTCTGCCGCACCCGCCTCGGGCCGTGCAACCCCAGCCCGGGCCAACCTGCGCCAGCCCGTGTCCGGCTGGCCGACCTGCGCCGCCCCCCCGATGACCCGCTTGCGCTCAGGCAAGATCCCCTGCGGCCGCAGCCACAGGAACACCACGATCAGCAGCCCAATCGCGACCCACTGCAGCGACGGGATCAGGTTCGGCGGGAGGTTGTTGGAGGTGGGAATGAACCTGGTCACTTCCTCGAAGCCGACCGGCACCAGGATGGCCCCGAGGACTGCGCCGCGATGATTGCCCGCCCCGCCGATGATCACCGCGGCGAAGAGCACGACGGTCTCGGCGTAGCCCCACGCCGCCGGGGACCACGTCGAGATGTAGGAGACCAGGATGCCCCCGCTCAGCCCGGCGATGGCCCCGCCGAGCACGAGCATCGCGGTCCGCAGTGACAGCAGGTTCTTGCCGAGCGAGTCAGCGACGACATCGTTGTCACGCATGGCCCGCAGCGACCGGCCGTAGGGCGACTGGGTGATCCGCTGCAGGAGCAGGTAGACCAGCACGCAGAGGAAGAGCGCGACGGCCGTGAAGCCCCACTGGTAGCTGGCTGACTGCGGGTTGAATTCGCCCTGCAGCGGGGCGGGGATGAGAGACAGCCCCGCGTCGCCGTTGAACAGCGGCCGGAAGTTGGTCACCAGCAGGTTCAGCAGCACCGCCGTGACCAGGAGGCCGACCGCGGCGAAGTCGCCGCGCAGTCGCCTGCCCACCAGGAAGGTGAACGGCAGCGCGATGACACCGCCGACCACCGCCGCGCCGATCCACGGAACCGGGAACGGCAGATTCCACCCGCCGATGTAGGACTGGAATCCCCCGTTCGCCGAGTCGTGCGGCATGGCCAGGACCGCCGCGGCGTACCCACCTGCCGCCTGGAAGATGATGAAGCCGAAGTTGGTGACGCCGCCGACCCCGAACTGCTGGCTGAGCCCAAGGCAGGCGGTGGCGTCCACGGCCGCGTAGATCAGCAGGTTGATGAGGTAGAACGTGTTCATCCGTCTCCCTGCCTGACTGTCATGTCCGGGCGCCGAGCAGCCCGGTGGGACGCACGCCGAGCATGACCAGCAGCGCCACGAAGGCGATCACGTACTTGTAGTCGGCCGTGATGTACGCGGCGCTGATCTCGGTGGCCAGGCCGATGATCACAGCGCCGAGCATGGCCCCGTAGGCCTGGCCCGGGCCGCCCAGGAACACCGCCGCGAGGATGAGCACGAGGAACAGGTCGGTGGCCGTGGCGTCGAAACTGCCGGCGTCAATCGCGAAGACCACGCCCGCCAGTCCGCACAGCGCGCCGGTCAGCGCCCACGTGATGGTGATGACCCGGCCCGTCCTGATCCCGCAGTTCCGGGCCAGGGTCTTGTTGGCGGCGGTCGCGCGCATGGCCTTGCCCAGCTTCGAGTAGCGCAAGAGCACATGAACGCTGGCCATGACCAGCACGCTGAGCGCGATGACCACGATCTGCACCACGGTCAGGGTCAGCCCGCCAGCCTGCAGCGTGGCCCCCTGGCTCATGGTGTAGGAGACGGCCGTCCCGCCCGCCAGTGCCTGCACGCCGAACTCGATGATGAGGGTCATCCCGAGCGACACGATCACCATCGTGATCGCGGACGTGCCGCGCCGCTGGAACGGCGTGTAGACGCCGGAGTTCAGCAGCACCGATCCGAGCGAGCAGACGACCACCGCGACCAGCAGGCCGATCCACACCGACAGGCCCGCCTGGTTCACCAGGTAGGCGACGAAAGCGCCGGCGATCATGATGGCGCCATACGCCAGGTTGAGCACGTCGGTGACCCCGAACTGCAGGGTGAAACCGACCGAGGCGATCGCCAGGACCGAGGCGGTCACCAGCCCGAACCCAAGTGAGGACAGGAAGATCGTCACCGGCGGCCTGCCCGCGGGGCAGCCAGGCACCCCCGCCCGTCCGGGCTTCCCCCGAAGGGTGGGGAAGCCCGGACGGCGGCGGGGCGCAGGGAGCGAGCAGTCATCCGGCGAGTGCCCGCAGTTGTCCGGCTGTCAGGTTGCCGACGACGTTGACCTGGCCGGACGCGCTATAGGTATCGACCTGGAAGATTCCCGTCGAGTCGTGGAAGCTGTCGAAGTTGGTGGGCCCGCCAGGTCCTTCGTACCTGATGGACTTGCCCGCCTTGACTTCCGGAGCGCACTGGGCGAAGGAGTAGCACACCTGGGCACCCGGAACGCCGTTGCCGATCTTGATGATGTCCGGCCCGTACACGCTCGGGCTGGTGCTCTTCGACATGAGCATGGCCAGTGCCGACAGGTTGACCGCGTCGTAGAGGTGCACGCCGCCGGGGGCGCTCAGGTAGGTGGTGAAGTCGCCCGTGGCACCCGGAACCTTCCCTTGCTGGGACAGCAGCGCCTTGGAGAACGCCTGGTAGGCCGGGCCGCTGGTCTCCACAACCAGGTTGTCCGCGTGGAAATTGGACACGAACGCCGAGGCGGTGACGGCGGCCGCTGACGACTTGAAGAACGACGGGGAGATGGCCGCGGACGTGCCGATGATCGGGATCATCTTGCCGCCGTTGAGCTGCTTGATCTCGGAGAACAAGGTGGGGTCCGCAGCGCCCAGGGCCTCGGTCATGATGGCGTCGGGGTGCGAGCTGACGATCGCCTCAGCCTCGGTGCGGAACGTCGTGGCCTTCAGGTCCAGCGTCTGATTGGTCGTCAGGGTTATCCCGGCCTTCTTGAGCGCGCTGATCGCGGGCTGGATGAAGGTCTGCGACCCGATGTCGTTGCCGAACGCCAGGGCGATCTTCTTGTAGTGCAACTGCTGGGCGATCGCGACCATGGCGTAGGACTCCTCCAGGTCAGGAGGAACCAGCCGGTAGAAGTACTGGAAGTGGGTGCTGTCGAACTCCGACTGCCCGGTCATGCAGAAGGAGGTCATCTTATGGCTGTTGGTGATCGGGACCACCGCGGCCGCCTCGTCCGAGGTGCAGCCGATCACGAGCGCCAGGTTGGGCGTGCTGGCGAACATCTGGTTGACCGCCGGCACCGCGTCCGCGGGGTCACCCCTGGTGTCCACGCTCTTGCAGGCCAGCTTGTGCCCGAGGACGCCGCCCGCGTTGTTGATGGCGGCGGTCGAGCCGTAGCAGGAGGCCAGGTATGTCGGGCCGAGGGCGGCGTCCGCGCCGCTGAACGGTGCGACGTCGGCGACGGTAAGCGTCGACCCGGACGAACCGCCTGAGGTGCTGCCGCCGGATGCCCCGCTGCTGTTGCTGGCGCACGCGGAAAGGCCGACGGCAAGTGCGGCAGTCGCCAGCACAGCCCCGGCGCGGACGGGCCGCCCGCGCCGGGCCTGGCTGCCTGCCGTGCGTCTGGTGTCGCCCGCAGCTCTAGCCACGGGACCGAGGGTCGTGAACGTCATTGTCCCTCCGCGGTGCATTGATGGAGCGAATTGACTGGATTGGTTGTGCCGGAACGGTCATTGGTCAGGGGTGCGGGCGCGGTTCAGAACCCGCTCTTCAGCGGGGCTCCGGGCCGCCACCTCCAGTCGCTCGGAGCGCCCTCCTCGGCGACGACCCGGTTGCGGATGGTGCCCACGCCCTCGACGGTTACCTCGATGACGTCGCCGGGGTGCATCCAGACTGGTGGCGTCCGGGCGAACCCGACACCGCCCGGCGTGCCAGTGGCGATCACGTCGCCCGGCGCCAGGCGGGTAAACGAGGAGAAGAACTCAACGGCGCTCGGGACGTCGACGAGCATCAGCGAGGTCCGCGCCGACTGCATCACCTGGCCATTGAGGGTGGAGCTGATGGCCAGGTCGCTGACGTCCACCTCGTCGGTCGTGACGACCTCCGGGCCGATGGGCATGCTGGCTTCGAAGTTCTTGCCCGCCGTCCACTGGCTGCCGGCCCGCTGCCAGTCGCGGGCCGAGGCGTCGTTCAGCACGACGAAGCCCGCGATCGCATCCAGTGCCTTGTCAGCGGTGATGTACCGGCCGCCGGAGCCGATGACGATGCCGAGTTCCGCCTCGTAGTCGAAGCGGTCCGTCAGCGCCGGCTTGACCAGGTCGGCGTACGGGCCGAGCACGCTGTCGGCTCCGCGCACGAACGCGTCCGGCCAGGTGGGCACCGCCCGGCCGCCTTCGAGCGCATGCTCGCTATAGTTCAGGCCCAGGCACAGGATGCGTGGCGGGGCCGGCACCGCCGGCCCGAAGTCGGCCGGTTCCACCTCACGGCCGTCCTGCTGCTGAAGGTCCCGGACCGCGTCCATCGCAGCTGGCCCCGCATCGAGAACGTACTGCAGCGAGGAGAACCGGGCATCTCCAGTCGCCGCGGCCGCATCGACATAGCCCGAGCGCGCCCGCACGTGCAGACGCGGCCCGTCCGGGGTGGCAATCGTGGCGAACCTCACGAGGCAGATCTCCTTTGCGGCGGGCGATGTCGGGGACTACTCATTGGTTGATATTGACGGATTGGTTGAGCATAGGTCCGACGCTAAAACCTGGTCAATAGTCTTAACCAGAACTAAAGACCCCTACGGCGTCACAGTATGATCTCGATTGGTACGATTGGTTGCACAGACGGCTTCGCGCCGAAGGTTCCGGACAGGCAGGTGGAGACAGATGGGCCGATCAGCCGGGGACACGCCGGCGATTCCAGCGGACAGCATCCGCCGGCTGGCCGAGCGCATTCTGGCCGAGTCACACCAGGTGGGACTGCGACCGGGGTCGCGGCTGCCCACCGAACGGCAGCTCGCGGTGGACCTGGGGATGACCCGCTCGTCCGTGCGGCACGCCCTGGCTGTCCTGGAGGCCGCCGGGCACATCTCCCGGGAGGTAGGCCGCGGCACGTTCCTGCGCGACGTTCCCGCGCACAGCGCATTGGGCACCGCGGCCGGCGCCTTGGCGGACAGCGGGGCGCTCGGCGGCGGCTCGCTGGGCCCGTCCCTCGACGGCGCCGGCGGGCTCGGTGCCGACAACTCGGGCGGGTTCGCGCCCGCGGACGTGATGACGATCCGGCGGCTGCTGGAACCCCTCGC
>CAYPQM010000244.1:1424-7223 GCA_964412845.1 uncultured Streptosporangiaceae bacterium | reverse complement strand
AGGTACTCGCCCATATCAGCGGGAAGATGCGGATGCACTACATCCGCATCCTGCCCGATGACCGGGTCGTCGTAGAGCTGAGCCCGTACGACCTGAGTCGTGGCCGGATTGTCTACAGGTACAAGTAACAACTGACGGCGCGGGGCACGTAGCGGCCCGGCTCCGGAGGAGGCCACGATGAAGGTTAAGCCAAGTGTGAAGAAGATCTGCAGCAAGTGCCGGGTCATTAGGCGTCATGGCCGTGTCATGGTCATCTGCTCCGACCCCCGGCACAAGCAGCGTCAGGGCTGACGCGTCACCCAGCCGTGGCGTAACAACTCCACACGCACCGCATCCCGCGCCGGCCAGCAAGCTGGCGCGGGTCACCCCCGGTAGGAGGCCGGGGCCTTACCCGGGCAGGGGTAGGGGGCGATGCGCAGACCTCCTCGACACGAAGGAGAACTGCCCTCAGATGGCTCGACTGGTTGGTGTTGACCTCCCCCGCGATAAGCGCCTGGAGGTCGCCCTTACTTACGTGTACGGAATCGGCCGTACCCGCGCGCTCGAGACGCTGAAAGCGACCGGCGTGAGCGGCGATATGCGCGTCCACGATCTGGGAGACGACGAGATTGTCCGTCTCCGTGACTGGATCGAAGCCACCTACAAGGTAGAAGGAGACCTGCGCCGCGAGGTGCAGGCCGACATTCGCCGCAAGGTGGAGATCGGGTGCTACCAGGGCATTCGTCACCGTCGTGGGCTGCCAGTTCATGGCCAGCGCACCCAGACGAACGCGCGCACCCGCAAGGGCAGGAAGAAGACAGTGGCCGGCAAGAAGAAGGCCGGCAAGAAGTAGTTCGCGACCCCACATCGCGATCCGACGACCTCCAGGAGCAGGGAGCAGATGCCTCCGAAGAGCCGTACCGGCGCCAAGAAGGTGCGCCGCAAGGAACGGAAGAACGTCGCCCATGGGCACGCCCATATCAGGAGCACGTTCAACAACACGATCGTGTCGATTACCGACCCGGTCGGCAACGTCATTTCATGGGCTTCCTCTGGCGCGGTCGGCTTCAAGGGGTCGCGCAAATCGACACCGTTCGCCGCGCAGATGGCGGCCGAGGCCTGCGCGCGCCGCGCCATGGAGCACGGGATGCGCAAAGTAGACGTTTTCGTCAAGGGCCCTGGCTCGGGACGGGAGACCGCCATCCGGTCGCTGCAGGCGACCGGCCTTGAGGTGGGATCCATCCAGGACGTCACCCCGGTTCCGCACAATGGCTGCCGCCCGCCGAAGCGGCGCCGGGTCTGAGGAGTAAAGCGACACATGGCTCGATACACGGGCGCGGACTGCAAGCTCTGCCGCCGCGAGAAGATGAAGCTCTTCCTGAAGGGGTCCAAGTGCGATTCGCCCAAGTGCCCCATCGAGATCCGGCCCTACCCTCCGGGTGAGCACGGCCGGAACCGTCCGAAGGAGAGCGAGTACCTGCTCCAGATCAGGGAGAAGCAGAAGGCCCGCCGGGTCTACGGGATCCTTGAGCGCCAGTTCCATGGCTACTACGAGGAGGCCACCCGTAAGCGTGGCCGGACCGGCGAGAACCTGCTCCAGATCCTGGAGACCCGGCTCGACAACGTGGTCTACCGGGCCGGCTTCGCGAAGAGCCGGGACATGGCCCGTCAGCTGGTGACGCACGGCCACTTCCTCGTCAACGGCAGGAAGGTGGACATCCCGTCCTACCGGGTCGACGAGAGCGACATCATCGAAGTGGCGCCCAAGTCCGTCGAGATGACGCCGTTCGTGGTGGCCCGGGCGGAGGCAGGCGAACGTCAGACACCGGCCTGGATCGAAGTGATCCCGGACAAGATGCGCGTGCTGGTGCACTCGCTTCCGGTCCGCGCTCAGATCGACACGCAGGTTCAAGAGCAGCTCATCGTGGAGTTCTACTCGAAGTAACTTCCTGCCTGGGCCGCCGCACGGGCGGCCTACCGGGCAGGGGACGGCGGCTGCCGTCACCAGGTCGCGACTGTCAAATAGCGGGCGTCGCGGGAAGAAGGGGTACCAATGCTCATCGCTCAGCGTCCAACTCTCACCGAAGAGCAGGTCGACGAGTTCCGGTCGAGGTTCGTCATCGAGCCACTCGAGCCGGGGTTCGGCTACACCATCGGGAACTCGATCCGGCGTACGCTGCTTTCCTCGATTCCCGGTGCGGCCGTGACCAGCATCAGGATCGAAGGCGTGCTGCACGAGTTCTCCACTGTGGCGGGAGTAGCTGAGGACGTCACCGACATCATCCTGAACCTCAAGGAACTCGTCGTCTCGTCGGAGCAGGACGAGCCCGTGGTGATGTACCTGCGCAAGCAGGGTCCCGGGGAAGTCACCGCAGCGGACATCGCGCCGCCGGCCGGCGTCGAGGTGCACAACCCGGGCCTGCACATCGCCACCTTGAACAGCAAGGGCAAGCTGGAGATGGAGCTTACGGTCGAGCGTGGCCGTGGCTACGTGTCCGCCGCCCAGAACAAGCAGCCCGGGCAGGAAATCGGCCGGGTGCCCATCGACTCGATCTACTCGCCGGTGATGCGTGTCACCTACAAGGTAGAAGCGACGCGTGTCGAGCAGCGGACCGACTTCGACAAGCTCATCCTCGACGTCGAGACCAAGCCGTCCATGCGTCCCAGGGACGCTGTGGCGAGCGCGGGTAAGACGCTCGTCGAGCTCTTCGGCCTGGCCCGGGAGCTCAACGTGGACGCGGAGGGCATCGACATCGGCCCGTCGCCCACCGATGCGGCTCTGGCCGCCGACCTGGCCCTGCCCATCGAGGAGCTGAACCTGACGGTCCGCTCGTACAACTGCCTGAAGCGCGAGGGCATCCACTCCGTGGGTGAGCTGGTCGCGCGCAGCGAGCAGGATCTGCTCGACATCCGTAACTTCGGCGCGAAGTCGATCGAGGAAGTCAAGCAGAAGCTGACCGACATGGGGCTGGCGCTGAAGGACTCACCGCCGGGATTCGACCCGGGGAGTGCGGCCGACAGCTACGGCGCTGACGACGACGAGAGCTACGTCGAGACCGAGCAGTACTGACGGGCCGGACTCACCTCCAGCACCGAACCTAGGAGAATCTTTCGATGCCCACGCCCACCAAGGGCCATCGGCTGGGTGGCAGCGCGGCCCACCAGCGGCACATGCTGGCGAACCTGGCCACCGCGCTCTTCGAGCACGGCAAGATCACGACGACGGAGTCCCGGGCCCGGCGGCTGCGGCCCTACGCCGAGCGCCTGATCACCTTCGCCAAGCGGGGTGACCTGCACGCTCGCCGCCAGGTACTCACCGTCGTCACCGACAAGGGCGTGGTGCACACGTTGTTCACGGAGATCGGACCCCGGTTCGAGACGCGTGACGGCGGATACACCAGGATCACCAAGATCGGGCCCCGCAAGGGGGACAACGCGCCCTTGGCGGTCATCGAGCTGGTCAGCGAGGAAACGGACGCGAAGCCGCGTCGGCGGCGTGCCCGGCGCGCGCAGCCGGCCAGGACGCCGCGGGTCAAGGCGGCCGCTCAGGAAGCTGCCCCGGCGCAGGACGACGTAGCCGAGGAGCCGGTTGCCGCCGAGGCGGCGACCGACAACGACGCCACGGCCAGCGTGGCCGAGTCCAGCGACCAGGCGGACAGCGACCAGGCGGACGCTGAGTCGGCCGACGAGGAGTCGGCGGACGAGGCGAGCGGCGGGCCAGCGGACAAGGCCGACGACTAGCGAGCAGGCCAGCACCGGCCAGGCAGCTCACTCCGGCGGCTCGGCGGACCACAGGTCCATCCGGCTGAGGCTCGACTTGTCCTACGACGGGTCGGGCTTCTCCGGGTGGGCTCGCCAGCCCGCCCGGCGGACCGTTCAGGACGTTGTCGAAGAGGCGCTGGGCCGTCTGTTGCGCAGGCCCGGGCCGCCGGCGCTCACCGTGGCCGGCCGGACTGACGCCGGGGTGCATGCCCGTGGCCAGGTAGCCCACGTCGATGTGGCCGCCGAGGCGTGGGCGGCGGCCGGTCCGACTGCGGCACGCCGATTGGCCCGGCTGCTCCCGGGCGATGTCCGGGTCCACCGGATCGGCCCCGCTCCGGACGGCTTTGACGCCCGGTTCTCCGCCCTGTGGCGGCGGTACTCCTACCGCGTCTGCGACGATCCGGCGGCGGCTGAGCCGCTGCGCAGACACGACACGCTGTGGTACCGCCACCAGGTTGATGTCGCGGTCATGAACGAGGCCGCAGCGGCCTGCACCGGCGAACACGACTTCGCGGCTTTCTGCCGCCGCCGTGCGGGAGCGACGACCATACGGGAACTGCTGCGGCTGGACTGGGCGCGGACATCTCCGTCGATTGCCACGGCCACTGTCGTGGCGGATGCGTTCTGCCACAACATGGTGCGGGCCCTGGTGGGTGCCATGCTCAAGGTCGGTGAGGGAAGCAAGCCGGTCGGCTGGCCCGGTCAGGTGCTCGCGGCCCAGGTCCGGGATCCAGGTGTGACGGTCGCGCCGCCGCACGGGCTCTGCCTGGAGGAGGTCCGTTACCCACCGCCTGGGCAGCTATCGGGCCGTGCCGAGGAGACCAGGCATGTCCGGGCCCTGCCATCCTCGGCGGCCGGCGGTTAGCGCCGTTCTCGGCGGCCGGCGGTCGGGGGCGTCTTGGGCGGCCGGCGGTCGGGCCACGTCGGGTGGAGCGTGGGCACCGCTCGGCGGACCGGAGATCTGCGGGACACGGCCGGCCCAGCTCAGCTAGGGAGCCTGCGGTTTGCCGATCACCATGCGGCTGGTCAGGCTCACATTCGCGGTGCCGCTGACCAGGTTGTCGCAGAACGTCTTCAACGTGGTGCGCTGGGCCGCCGTGGTCGGCGCCTTCAGGTTCGCGAACTCGGCCCAGATCAGGATGAGGTAGTGGCCCTTGTACACCGCCTCTTCCAGGCCTGTTCCCTTGGTCAGGCTGTGCGTGGGCCCGTGCGCAGCGGGCAGCTGGTCGATGAACTCGGTAGCGCCGGTCGCCTGCCCGGCCCGCTGGGCACCAGCGTCATCAACGAGGTTGAGGACGCCGATCGTGCCCATGATCTTCTGGTCAGTGGTCAGGTAGCTGGCCCGCAGGACCTGCGTGCACTTGGCCTTCTTGACCGCCGCCTGGAGCGCGGCCCCGATCACCGCGGCGGGGCAGTTCGTGCCAGCCTTGCCGATCGTCTGCGTGCCGGTTGTCCCGCTCGAAGAGAACCGGGCCGGGAACAGCTCGGTGAGCGTCAGCGGTACCGGATCTTCGCTCCGCGTGGTGATGTGCTTCCACGGCCCCAGAGATGGCGTGGGGCTGGCGGAAGCGACCGCTGTCCGCAATGGCGTGGACGCGCCCGCTCCGCTGGGCTGGCCCTTGACGAAGTGCAGATAGGCCACCGTGACCAGCGCGGCGACCGCCAGCGCCATCAGGATGGGGAGCAGCCACACCCGGGCGCGGCTCGGCGGCCTGCGTGGCTTGCGGCCCCGGGCGGCGGCCCGGGACACCCGCGTTCCGGTCCCCCCGCCGCCCGCGTCGGCCGCGTTCGCCTGGTATCGGCTGACGCTCCCCGCAGGCGCCGGGAACCGCCCGGTCGTCTCCGTGTCCGGCGTGGGCCACGGGCCGGTGCCGGTTGTCTCGGCGTCAGGCATACCCCAGGGGCCGGTGCCAGCAGCCGCCGTGTCCGGCGTACCCCATGGGCCGGTCCCGGTGTCTGAGGTGGCCCACCCGCCGGTGTCAGTGGTCCCGGTGTCTGAGGTGGCCCACCCGCCGGTGCCGGTTGTCTCGGCGTCTTCTGCCGCCCACGGGCCGGTGC
>CAYPQM010000244.1:0-1324 GCA_964412845.1 uncultured Streptosporangiaceae bacterium | reverse complement strand
GCCCACCCGCCGGTGCCGGTTGTCTCGGCGTCTTCTGCCGCCCACGGGCCGGTGCCGGTGGTCCCGGTGTCTTGGGTGTGCCACGAACTGACCCCTGGGCCCCCATTGTCAGCTGCGCCCCAGCCGGCTACCCGGCTGCCCGGGGCCGACGGGGCTGGTGCCGGGAGTGGCTCACGGGCGCCGGTGGCCGGCCCGTTGCTCCGCGCGGTCGGCTGCGGGTCGGCCGGCGGGGAGGTCCAACCCTCGCCGAGCTGAGTTGCGTCGAGGACGGCCCAGGTCTGGGTGGCCGTCGCATCGGCGGACGGGTCGCTCACCGCGAGCTGCGAGTACTACGGCTGCGACGCGTCAAGGTCGGGCCATGAGCCATCGCTGGGGCGGCCTCCCGGCCCAGCGGAGCGCACGGCCGGAGCGTTCCACGGCGAGAACTGTCCCGGCGGGTACACCGGGTCCGGCGCTCCCGGCGCCGGGGGAAAGCCGCGCAACGGTCCTCTCCCAGCCGGGCCCGCGGTCCGGAACGCGCCGACACCCCACAGCGATCCGCCCGCGCCCGGCCGATCGCCAGCAGCGCCGGATCCCTGCCCGACACCGCCCTGTATTTCGCGCTCCGGCCGGCCAGCCGGTCGGCGCCAGGTGCCTTCCCGTGAGCCGGCCGGGTCGGTCGGCGCCGCCAGCGGGGTTGGTTCTGGTGCCGCGTGCCGCGAGTGGCGCTGCCCGCCTCGTCCGGGCGGCCCGGGGGAGGTACCTGAGTCCCGGCCAGGACTCGCGGTACGGCCGCGCTGGCCCGGGCCTGGCTCGGTGTACCCGGTAGCCCCGTATCCGGCGGGTTCGGAGTATCCGGCCGTTTGGCCGTATCCGGCCGTCTGGGAGTCTCCGGCCGGGCGGCCGCGTCCGGCACGCTCGGAGTACCGGGCGGGTTCGGAGTATCCGGCCGTTTGGCCGTATCCGGCCGTCTGGGAGTCCCCGGCCGACTGGGAGTCCCCGGCCGACTGGGAGTATCCGGCGGGCTGCGAGTAGCCCGCGGACGAGTTTCCGGGCGACCGCGCCGCCGACTGGGCCGCCGACGGGGTATATGCCGATGGGGCATATTCCGGGCGTTCCTGGCCCCCGGGCTGCCCGTCACCGGCGGGCTGCGCATGCGATGACCGGCGTCGCGGCGGTCGGTCCGGCCGGCTGTCCGGCGGCGGGCTGATGCCCTCATCATCCGGATAGCCCATGCGGTGAGAGTATCGTTCCAGTCGGCGAAGCTAGGGCAGGTCCGGAGGATCTGGGCTCGGCGTGTGCAGCGACCGTGCGCTGGACCGGATCGACCCGCCGCTGCGCGAAG
>CAYPQM010000243.1:0-7241 GCA_964412845.1 uncultured Streptosporangiaceae bacterium | reverse complement strand
CTGCACTTCCTGAACCCGGTGCCGATCCGGCTGATCCACGACCGGTGGATCGACAAGTACACCGAGCGCCAGGTGTCGGCGCTCGTGGATCTCAAGAACGAGCTGGAGGAAAAGGCATGACAACGACGACGGGGACCACCGTGACCACGCACATGCAGCGGGTGTACATCAAGGCGACACCCGAGGCGATCTGGGACGCGATCACCAGCCCGGAGTGGAACGCGAAGTACGGCTACCACGCGCGGAGCGAGTACGACCTGCGGCCAGGGGGCGCCTACCGGTCTCTGGCCAATGCCGAAATGCTGGCCCACGGCTCCCCGGAGGTAGCCATCGAAGGCGAGGTCGTCGAGGCGAACCCACCGCACAAGCTCGTCCAGACCTGGCACGCGCTGTTCGGCCCGGACACCATCGCCGAACCGTTCACCCGGGTCACCTGGGAGATCGAGGAAGGCGACGGCGGCGTCACGAAGCTGACCGTGACCCACGACCTGCAGGGCGCGCCGACCACGGCGGCGTTCGTCACCGGCGAGATCCCCAACGCCGGCGGTGGCTGGAGCTTCATCCTCAGCGACCTCAAGACCCTCCTGGAAACCGGCACCCCGTTCAGCGGCTGACCCGGGCGCGGGCAAATCAGCGCGGTGCATTGAGCGCGCAGGCGGGGCACAACGCACCGCGCTGATTTCGCCCCCCAACAACGCGGTGCATTGAGCGCGCAGGCGGGCATAACGCACCGCGCTGATGCGGGGAGCGCTTCGCGGGGGCCGCTTCGCTGGGCCGACGGGCGGGTGAGTGTCGCTGGATCCTCGTAGAGTGGCCGGGTGGCATTTCCCGACATCGGTTCCAGGGTGAGCGACGCGTCGGAGGTGCTGCACCGCGTCTTCGGCTACGACTCGTTCCGGGCCGGCCAGCAGGACATCATCGACCACGTCATCGGTGGTGGCGACGCGCTGGTGCTGATGCCGACCGGCGGCGGCAAATCGCTGTGCTACCAGATCCCCGCCCTGGTCCGGCCCGGCGTCGGCGTGGTCATCTCACCGCTGATCGCGCTGATGCAAGACCAGGTCGACGCGCTGACCAACCTCGGCGTCCGGGCCGGCTTCCTCAACTCGACCCAGGATCCCGGCCAGCGCCGCGAGGTCGAGTCTGCCTTCGTCGCCGGCGAACTGGACCTGCTCTACCTGGCCCCGGAGCGGCTGCGCGCCGAGTCGACGCTCAGGCTGCTCGACCGGGGCACCATCTCGCTGTTCGCGGTGGACGAGGCGCACTGCGTGTCCCAGTGGGGGCACGATTTCCGGCCCGACTATCTCGCGCTGTCCACCCTGCACGAGCGGTGGCCCTCGGTCCCCCGCATCGCGCTCACCGCGACGGCGACCCAAGCCACCCACGCCGAGATCGCGTCCCGGCTGAACCTGTCGCAAGCCCGTCATTTCGTGGCCAGCTTCGACCGCCCCAATATCCAGTACCGCATCGCCCCCAAGAACGATCCCAAACGGCAGCTCCTTGACCTGCTGCGCGCCGAGCATGACGGGGACGCGGGCATCGTTTACTGCCTGTCCCGGTCCTCGGTCGAGCTGACCGCTGACTTCCTGGCCGGCAACGGGATCGTGGCGCTGCCCTACCACGCGGGCCTGGATTCGCGCACCCGCGCCGCGAACCAGTCCCGGTTCCTCCGCGAGGACGGCGTCATCATGGTCGCCACCATCGCGTTCGGGATGGGCATCGACAAGCCCGACGTGCGCTTCGTCGCCCATCTTGACCTGCCCAAGTCGGTCGAGGGCTACTACCAGGAGACCGGCCGGGCGGGGCGGGACGGGCTGCCGTCCACCGCCTGGCTGGCCTACGGTCTGCAGGACGTGGTCCAGCAGCGCAAGATGATCGAGACGTCCGAGGGTGACGCTGCGCACCGGCGGCGGCTGGCCACCCATCTCGACGCCATGCTGGCGCTCTGCGAGACGGTCCAGTGCCGGCGCGTGCAACTGCTCGGCTATTTCGGCGAGCAGAGCACCAGGTGCGGCAACTGTGACACGTGCCTGTCGCCCCCGCAGACCTGGGACGGCACGGTGGCGGCCCAGAAACTGCTGTCCGCGGTGTACCGGCTCAAGCATGAGCGGAACCAGAAGTTCGGCGCCGGGCAGGTGGTCGACATCCTGCTCGGCAAGAACACCCCCAAGGTCAGCCAGCACGGCCACGACTCCCTGAAGGTGTTCGGCATCGGCACCGAGCTACGCGACACCGAGTGGCGCGGCGTGGTCCGCCAGTTGCTGGCCCAGGACCTGCTGGCGGTCGAGGGTGACTACGGCACCCTGGTGCTGACCAACGCCAGCGCTGAGGTGCTGCGTAAAGAGCGCGAGGTGCTGCTGCGCCGCGAGCCCGAGCGGCCGGCCAAGCCGGCCAAGGCCCGGCGCGCCGCGGCTACCGCGGCCGCGGCCGCAGACCTGCCCGAAGCGGCCGCCGGAGTCTTCGAGCGGCTGCGCGCCTGGCGCGGCGCCACCGCCAAGGAACAGGGCGTGCCCGCATATGTGATCTTCCACGACGCGACTCTGCGCCAGATCGCGGCGCAGTCCCCCTCGACCCTGGCCGAACTGAGCACCATCAGCGGTGTCGGCGAGCACAAACTGGCCAAGTACGGCCAGCAGGTCCTGGACACCCTCGGCGCGCAGTCCGGTGAGCAACTCGACCAGGGCGGCACCGCAACGTAGCGGGCTGTCCAGCAAGGTTCACCGGGCCGGCAAAAACGCCACGCCGAGCCCGACGCCGCCAGCAGCACGGGCAAAGGTATCTGGGCAGCACCCAAGAGAACTGCGGCGGATGCTCTCCCGCCGCAGTTCTCCCGATCAAGTCACGATGCGAAGGCGGTGACGGCCTGGTCGGTCTGCGGCTGCGTGTCGCTGGCGGCGAGGGCCGCTGGCGCGGCGGCAGCCGGTTCGCGGCGGATGACGATGAGCGCGATGAGGGCCGCGACACCGGCCAGGATTGCGCCGGTGAGGAGAATTTCGTTGAGGCCGGTGGCGGTGGAGGAACGGGCGGCTGCCGCGAGGAATCCGCGGAAGGCATCCGGGGCGGTGGCCGTGATGCGGGTTCCCGCGCCGGACCCGACCGCGCTGGCCAGCGCGTGGGCCTGCCCGGGGGTGACCGGGGCGCCGCGCAGCCGGCTGGCCATCTCCGCGGAGACCCGGTGCTGGAAGAGCGCGCCGAGCACGGCCACGCCGGCCGCGACGCCGATCTGGCGCATCGTGTTCACCGCGCCGGTGGCCATGCCCGCGCGGGAGTTGTCCACGGTGGCCAGGGCGGCCTGCGAGGTCGATGCGCTGGCCGCGCCGAGCCCGACGCCCGCGATGATGAAGCCGGCCAGCAGCGCGGTCCACCGCGAGTCACCATCCAGGTGGGCGGCCATCCACAGGCCGGCCGCGGCCAGGGCCAGGCTGCCGCCGACGGTGAATCGAGGTGGCACCCGGTCGGCCAGCCGGGCCACGATCGGGGCGGCGACGAAGGAGGCCAGGGTCAGCGGCAGGAACCGCAAGCCGGCCTGGAACGGGCTGTAGCCGAGCGTGTTGACCAGGTAGAGCCCCAGGTAGGAGGTGCTGGCGATGAGCGACCCGGAGAGCGCGAGCGCGCCGAACGAGACGCCCGCGAACGAGGGGCGCAGGAACAGCCGCAGGTCGAGCATGGGCTCCGCGGCGGTCGCTTCCCTGACGATGAAACCGGCCAGCAGGACCCCGGCGGCGGCGAACAGCGCGACGATCATGGCCGATGCCCAGCCATCGTCGTTGCCCCGGATCAGCGCCAGCAGCAGGGCGAGCAGGCCGGCCGACAGCAGCGCGGTGCCGAGCCAGTCCGTGGCCTGAGCCTTCGCAGCGCGCGACTCGGCCAGCCAGCGCCAGCCGGCCACCAGGGCCGCGATGCCGATCGGCACGTTGATCAGGAAGATCCAGCGCCAGCCGGGGCCGTCCACCAGGGCTCCGCCGACGAGGGGACCGACGGCGGTCGCGGCGGCCAGGGTAGCGCCGAAGGCGCCGATGGCGCCGGCCCGGGCGCGGGGCTCCGGGAACGCGGCGGCGATCAGCGGCAGCCCGACCCCGAAGAGCAGCGCGCCGCCCGCGCCTTGCACCGCCCGGGTCAGGTCCAGGACCAGCGGCGACCAGGCCAGCGCGCAAGCCAGCGAGCCTGCCGTGAACAGCGCCATCCCGGCCAGGAAGATCCGGCGGCGGCCAATCCGGTCACCCAGGGTCGCGGCGCTCAGCAGCAGGCCGGCCAGCGGCAGCGTGTACGCGTCGACGACCCACTGCAGGGAACCGAGGTCGGACTTGAAGTCGGCCTGGATGCTGCTGAGCGCCACCGCGACGATCGTCACGTCCAGCAGCAGCATGAACGTCGCGACGCAGACCACGGCCAGGGTCAGCCGCGGATTCCTGCGCGCCTCCAGGTCTTGTGTCATGACAGCCTCGCGTTTCGTGATCCGCCCTCGGCGTGAAGTAGGGCAACGGGTGTAGTGTTATCTCGTACGAGCAATATGTACACCTGTAGCGCTACGCCTGTCAACTCATAGCTACCGAGTGCGGCGGGCCGAGCGCGGGCGGTGGAGGAGGCAGCAACCATGCGCGGCGACCTGACCCAGCAGGCCAGCGATGCGGCCGGGACGGCATCGGCGGGCACCGACCCCAGCGACACCCCGGCCGGGACGGCATCGGCGGCCACCGACCCCAGCGACAGCCCGGCCGGGCGTCGGCGCCGGGCGCGGCGCGGCGAGGGAGACCGGCTGCGGGCCGAGATCGTGGACGCGGCCAGTGAGTTGCTGGGCGCTACCGGGGAGGTCGGCGAGCTGTCACTGCGCGCCGTCGCCCGCGAGGTAGGCGTCGCGACGACCTCGATCTACCTGCACTTCCGCAACCTGGACGAACTCGTCCTGGCGGTGAAGATCCGCTACTTCGACGAGTTCGGCGCCGCGCTGGAGACGGCGGCGCGGGGGGCCGGCGACGTCCCGCTGCCGCGGGCCCGCGCCCGGGCCCGCGCCTACGTGCAGTACGGGATGCAGCACCCCGGCCGGTACCGGGTCATGTTCACCTCGGAAACGCTGCCGCCCCATCTCGTGCCGAGGGCCCTGTACGTCGGGGTTGAAGTCTTCGACGCGGTGCGCGGCGAGATCGCCGCGCTGGCCGGCCCGGACGTGGACTCCCGCATGCTGGCCATCCACGTCTGGACCGCGCTGCACGGCATGGTCACGCTGCGCGCCGCGCGGCGCAACTTCCCCTGGCCCGACATGGATGAGGAGATCGACAGCCTCATCGACCACCTGCTCCCCGTATCGTGACCGCCGCCGCGGCCAACCCAGTGCTCAGTCGCGCCCGGAGAAGATCCGCAGGAAGAACAGGAACACGTTAAACACGTCGAGGAAGATCGACGCCGCGATCAACGGCGCGGAGTCAAGGTCCTTCGAGCGCCGTACCCGCTGGAAATCGAACATGATCAGGCCCGCGAAGATCACCAGGCCGAGAACCGAGTAGATGAGCGAGCCATTCGGGATGTGCACGAAGATCGCCGCGATGCCGAACACGATCAGGGCCAGCAGGGCCCAGAAGCACAGCCTGGCGATCCCGGACAGATCCCGCCGGGTCGCGTAGCCGGCCGAACCGAAGCCTGCGACGAACAGCGCGGTGGCGCCACCGGACTGCCACAGTGCCTGCGGCTCCGCCCGCGCGTAGTAGACGAGCGTGGGCGCTACCGCGAGCCCGAGCAGGAGACCCACCGCGAAGAGCAGGCCGACGGTCAGCGACCCGGACCGCCGCACCGTGAAATTCATGATCATCAGGCCCACGAAGGCCGCGATGAACCAGATGATGGCCGTGCCATAGCCGAGGTTGCGGCCCAGGTAGCCGCCGAGCGCGAAGAAACCGGCCGTGGCGGCGACATACCCCATCGTCTGCCCGAACAGGGTGCGTGTCCGGTCCGGGCTGATGGCGCCGAGTCCGCCGTAGCTCAAAGACCCGCTCATGACATCCGTTCTGCCTTCCTGGGCTTTCGGCCGCCGGGCCGCGATGATGACACTGCTTATTGAACACCAGGCGGCTGACGGCGTTATGCCATCATTAGGCAGCGTGACGGTGAACCAGTCCCCCAGTGCCGGGCCGGTCCGGGATCCGCAGCGCGCGGCCCGGTTGCTGCGTGCCGAGCGGGACGCCCTGCTGCCGGTTCTGCGCGAGACGCCCGTGGCGGCGTTCGATCGGCCGACCATGTGCCCGGGCTGGTCGGTGCGGGACGTGCTGGCCCATTGCACCGCCGCGCTGACCCGGGTCATCGAGGATCAGCTGCACGCATTCACCCCCGAACTCAACGAAGCTGACGTAGCTGACCGGCGCGGCTGGCCGCTGTCCCGGCTGCTGGACGAGCTGGACGGCAGCTACGCCGGCGCCGCGGCGGTGATCACCGAGGCAGGCGGCCGGCTGGATGGCATCGCCCTGGGCGAATGGGTGCACGGTGGGGACGTGCGCGAGGCGCTGGGCCTGCCCCTGGCTTTCGCCGGCGAGGGATTCCACGATGCCTGCGTTCTGCTGGCTGAGCGGACCCGCCGCCGGGCGGCCCCGCTGGTCTTGGCCACGCTGCCGGACGTCTGCCTGTCGCTGGGGGTGCCCGGGCCGGGTCGCCCACCGGCCGAACTGCGCGCCGACCGGGGCAGCCTGGTCAGGCTGTACGCCGGGCGGCCCGCCGATCCGGCCGCCTACCAGCTCAGCGGGGCCAGGCCGGCGGAGCTCGTCGTTTTCTGATCCCGCTCAGCGGGCCGGCGGCGCTGGTCCGAGCAGGCCGGTGAGGACCCGGGTGAGGATGCCGGCATACCGGTCGGCCGGAGCGGGCAGCGCCTGGCCGAAGAGCTGCGCGATTCGCGGGTAGCCGCCGGTGGCCGCGATGTGCTGCAGGTAGGCGGCATTGCGTTGCTGCGCGGCTGAACCCCCGGCGAGTTCGCTTTGCACGAAGAGCACCGTGATGGCGTTGAGCATGGCGAACGCCTCCAGCTTGGCCGCGGGGTCCGCGGGGTGCGGGTGCAGCACGTCAAGGACGTGCTCAAGCAGGGCGACGCCATGCGGTCCCAGGGTGGGACGGGTGGCCACGAGGATGACCAGCCACGGGTGCCGCCGCATGATCGCGCGCGCCTGCTCGCCGATCTCGACCAGGTCGGCCAGCCAGTAGCCACTCGGCGCGGTCAGCGAGTACTCGGCCGCCGTCGAGTCGGTCATCAGGTCGAGCAGATC
>CAYPQM010000242.1:0-7243 GCA_964412845.1 uncultured Streptosporangiaceae bacterium | reverse complement strand
GTCGTCGATGGCCAGGCGCACACCCAGCCCGTTGAGCTTCTTCATGACCTCGCGAGCACCGGAAAGGTCTTCCATGACCACAGTCTCGGTGATCTCGAATATGAGCAACTCCGAGGGCAGGCCGGTCGCATCGAGGGCCGCGGTCACCTGCGACAAGAGCCCACCCTCCTGGAACTGGCGGGGTGAGAGGTTGACGCTGATCGGCAGGTCCACGCCCAACCGGTCCCGGATCGAGCGCACCTGCCGACACGCTTTGCCCAGAACGTAACGACCCAACGGCAGTATCAGCCCTGTCTCCTCCGCCATCGGGATGAACCTCATCGGGCTGATCAAACCGTCCTTCGGGTGGCGCCACCGCACCAGCGCCTCGGCGCCGACGATGCGCTGCTCGTCCAGGGAGTAGAACGGCTGGTAATGCACCTCGAGTTCATCTCGCTCAAGGCCTTTGCGCAGATCGGCTTCGATCTGGAGCCGCGCGGAGGAGCGGCTTCCCATGGAAACTTGGTCGAACACTTTGTAGATGCCGCCCCCGCCCTTGGTTTTGGCGTCGTACATCGCCACGTCGGCGTTGCGGAGCACGTCATCGGGTGTCTTACCTAGCTCGGTCAGGGCGATGCCGACCGACACGCTGGCGACCAGCTCGTAACCGCCGGGTAGCGCCATTGGCTGCCCGACGGCGGCGCAGATGCGCTCCGCTGCGGCGACCGCCACGTCCACTCCAGCCACGTCCTCCAGCAGCACCACAAACTCATCGCCGCCGAAGCGGGCCAGCAGGTCGCGGCTCCGCACCACCCCTTTCATGCGGGTCCCGATCGCCACCAGGAACTCGTCGCCGGTCAGGTGACCAAGGCTGTCGTTGATGCTCTTGAAGCGGTCCACATCGACAAAGATCAGGGCGTGGGTTTTGCGGTCCAGGGCTGACCGCCGCAGCGCCTGATCCAGGCGTTCCACCAGCAGTCGGCGGTTGGCCAGACCGGTGAGGCTGTCGTAGCAGGCGTGATGGTTGAGTTCGTCCTCGAAGGCTTTGCGCTCGGTGATGTCGCGAAAGGCGATCACCGCACCTGACGGTGCGCCGTCGCTCATGACCGCAGAGGCCGTATACGCAACCGGGATGGTGCCGCCGTTCTTTCCGGGGAACCGCGCGTCGTCCTCCCGGATGGTGCGGCCCGTGCGCATGGCTGCGCGGGCTGGTACGAGCAGAAAGTCGGGCGCTGTGAGCGTGCCACCGCTTACCGGGTCGTCGACCGTTATGTTGAGCGACGGCAGCTTCATCATGTCGGCCGCGGCCCGGTTGACGAAAGTCAGCTTCCCGTCTGCGTCTATGGCGCAGACGCCTTCTCCGATATTGAGGGTGATCGAGGAGAGCCTCTCGCGCCCGACATGGACCTGCTGGTACAGCTCGGCATTGCTCAGCGCCCCGCTGCCCACGGCGGCCAGGGCTTTGAGCAGGCTCCGATCGGCGTCGTCGAAGGGCTCATCCCGTCGCCGGCCCGACGCCACCAGCCACTGCTGCCGATCGGCGACAGTCATTGGCGCCGCCAGCTGGCCAGTGCCCGGGGCGTCAGATGTCAGGGTTGCCTCCGGGCTACGCAGCAGCCGCCGCACCGATTCCAAGATCGTCTCGATCACCGCCTGCCGCCGCAGCCCCCGGTTTGCCTCCAACGTAACCTCGTACAACCCCTCCATCCGGGCGCGGTCATACAACGCCGCGAAACGGGCAGCGATCAGCCTACGCTCCACAATCAGCCCTGGGATGGCCAGCACCATTGCCCACAGATTAGCCTGTATCGCCAATGCCAATATCACGCCAACCAATGCCCCCGCGCCAGCATCCGTTACCTGGATCGGAAGATCGTTGGTGAACTCTCCCCAGGTCGTGCCCATCGAGACCACAACGCCGGCTACGAGAAACGTATTGATGACGAAGTACACTCCCACCCCGAGCGCGATGGCTGCAATCTCACCTGCGGTGAGAGAATTAGAGGGAGCAGCGACACTGCGGCTCACCGCCAGGCCCAGACCCGCCGCGATCAGAACCTGCCCAACATTGAAGGCCGACTTGAGCAAAGGGCGCCGACGGGCGACCTGAGCCAAGACGGTGGCCAGGGCAAAGGTCCCCAGAGTGACCAGCGGTGGCACGAGGAGGGCGAGGATCACAAAGAAACCCTCGTCCATATTGAAGGCGGCGGATTCGCCTCCCCGGTACACCACGACCGGCCACGTCCAGCTCCCCAGGGCAAGAGCGCCCACCGCAGCCGCGACAATCCACTGGCTCCCGGCGAGATGCCACGAGGCCGATTGCCTCCATACAGCAACGAATAAGGTAAGCGCCCCACCTACGACCGACGCCGCGACAACGGCCCGGGTGGCACGCGGTACCTTCATGGCCTGACTATCGCATCGGGCACGGTCAGCTCCATGCTGAGCTATTCCAGGCCCCGGCGACCCAGGCCGAGCCGGCCCAGCCAGAGCCGTTCCAGGCTGAGTCGTTCCAGGCCCAGCCAGTCCAGTCTCCGCCGTTCCATGCAGCACCATTCCATGCCGCGTCGTTCCATGCCGCGTCGTTCCAGGCCCAGCCGTTCCAATCTCCGCCGTTCCAGCCTGTGCCGTTCCACGCCCAGCCCGTGGTTGGCGGCTGATTCCAAGACATCCCCGACCACAGGTTCGTGTTCCATGTGTCGACGGGGCGGGTGGGCGACAGCGAGACCGTGGTGCCAGGCCAGGTCGGGGTCAGCCTGGCGGCTGACTGGCTAAAGTTCATCGGGCCCGAGGTGGCCGCGGCATAGGCATTGAGGGCCCCGTGGCCGTCGACAAAAGGGTTCCCGACCGGACCCGGGTTGGCCGTGCCGAGCAGTCGGGCCTTTATCTGGTTGGGGGTGAGACCCGGATTGTCGGCCAAGACCAGCGCTGCTGCCCCGCTGGTGATAGCCGCGCTGAACGAGGTACCCGAGCCGACGAAGTTTGCCGCGCCGACCCGGGCCGAAGGGTAGTTGTTGTAGATCGTCGAGCCCGGCGCGGCCAGGCTCACCACAGACCGGCCCGAGGTGGCCAGATCAGGCTTGACCCAGCCGTCAGGCGAGGTCGGCCCGGCGCTGCTGAAGTCGGTCATCTCGTCATCAGTGACCGGCGCCGTGGCCATGTCGTCCAAGGCACCCGCCGTGATTACCAGCGGGTCGTCGCCCGGGGAAAGGATGGTGCCGTTGAACGGCCCGGCGTTGCCCGCCGAGGCCACCACCGCGATACCCGAGTTCCACACCACCTCCACCGCTCGGTCCAAGGGGTTGATAACCGTGGACTGGCTGGGCCTGAACCCCAGGGAGATGTTGAGGATCTTGATGCCGTACCGGTTCCGTTGATCGACCGCCCACTGCAGGCCCGAGATCAAAGTCCCCAGGTGGGTCGTGCCATCCGACCCCGCCACTTTCACGGACACCAGCCTGGCGCCAGGGGCCTCACCCGAGTACTGCCCGTTGGACAGGACTCCACTGCCGGCTATCAGGCCGGCCACGAAGGTGCCATGCCCGTAGCTGTCCTGGTACGGGTTGTTCCTGCCCGTCAGGTCCACCCCGCCGACGAGTCGCCCCGAGAAGTCGGGCAGGTTGTCGATACCCGTATCCAGCACGGCCACGGTGACCCCCTGGCCGGCATCACCACCGGACGCCAGTCGCGCGGCCCCGGTCTCCTGCAAGAACGTGTCAGAAGGCGCGCGCGGCCCGGTCGACTCCGTCGCGGCCTGGACACTCACCGATATATCTGGAGTCACGGTGATCCCCGGTAACGCCGCGAGCAGCGGCTCCGCCGCCTGAGGGATCAAAGCGTCCACCGCCTCGATGAGGTGGTACTGCGTCAAGACGGTGCCGCCCACCTCCAGCACCGCCGCGACCGGGCTTAAGAGCCCGTCCGCGGTGACAATGACCATCTCAGCCGGGCTCGCCGACACCGCAGGGACGCCAACCATCGACGTGCCCGCTAAAGCGGCGACTACCGCTGCACCCGCAGCGGCGATCCGGCCCCGCTTCCACCAGATGGGCCGTGTCCGATAGCCAATGGCTGTGCCGAATAACCCAGCATGCCGCATCTGGTAGCCCTCCCCATGGTTTGCCTTTGCGGCATCCACCGTACGCCGAGAAGGCAACTTTAGAGGGAAATTCCGCAACACGATCTGCACTATCAGCCTTAGTACTAATACTGGTAAAACGCCTGGCAGTTATTCCCGGAAAGTCTGGATAATACTGCAATGACGGATCAGGCGAATGAGCGCGCGAGAGTGAAATCGTCCGCGCGACCTCAGCTGATTTTCCACTGCCTCGTCCTTCCGCCCTGCGACCCGGGGCCGGCCCGCCAGGCCAACGTAGGTACACCCGACTCGAACAGCGTCACGGGGCTAGTTTCGACAGTTGCCGGGAGGAGAGGGGAGGTGTGCCGCTGACCGGCCCGGCGGACCGCAGGCCGGCCAGGTGGATATCGAGGAATCGCGGCCAGGCTCCGGGGGCAATCTCCCCGGTGGCCTGCACCAGCCCGCGCATCGCCCAGACGAGCGCCATGATGTCTCCGGCGGTGGTGCCTGGGTTCACCGTGCCGGCCGTGATGGCGCGTGCGGTCAGTTCGTCGATCGCGGCTCGCATCCGGCGTGCGGTGGCGGCGTCGGCGTGACGCTGCAGGAGCAGGCTCGCGTAGCGCGCATGGTCGGCGAAGGACTGGCCGAGGGCGCGCAGCAACTCTTCAAGCCCGTGTCCGTCGGTGCGCGCCAGCGCCCGTTCGGTGGACGACAGGACCTCCTCCAAGGCCAGCCGCAGCAGTTCATCGATCAGGGCGTCCTTGCTGGCGAACCGTCGGTACACGGTGCCGACGCCCACGCCCGCCCGCGCGGCGATCTCCTCCATGCAGGCGTCGGCGCCGGACTCGCCGAGCACCTCGCGCGCGGCGGCCAGGACACGGTGATAATTCCGGATGGCGTCGCGCCGGGTCGCCAGGGTCCGGTCCTGGGGTGCGCCCCGCGGCGGCGCCTGACCGCTCACGTCTCTCCTTCCCGGTACGGTCCCACCGCCTGCTGCGCGGGGCCGGTCACTCGCTCTTGTCCCCCACGACCGTGCCGCCGGCGACCATCGCCATCTCGGCATGCTCCGGTTCGGCCGTCCGCCGCAGGCCGCGCGCGGACGGGATCAGCAGGCCGGCGAGCGCGGCCAGCACGAGCCCGGCGGCCAGCACCGCAAACCCGATCATGTATCCGGACTCCTTCGGCAGCCCGGACGGCCCGAGCTGAGAGGTGACGATGCTGGCCATCACCGCCGCGCCGATGCTGCCGCCGATCGTGCGGATGTTCGCGTTCATGCCGCTCGCGACGCCGGTCTGGGAGGCCGGAACCGCAGCGACCACCAGCGCCGACATCGCTGAGAAGACGAGGCCGAACCCGACGCCCATGATGGCGGTCGACAGGTAGATCTCCCATTCCAGCCCGTGCGCGAAGGCCAGGATCGCCATGGCCGCGCACCCGATCAGGCACCCGGCGATCACCAGAACCTTGCCTCCGAGCAGCCGGGCGAGCCGGCCCGCGAACATGCCCACGGCGAACATAGTGAACGAAGAGGGCAGCAGCATCAGCCCGGAACGGGTGATACTCGCGCCGAACCCATACCCGGCGGCGGAAGGCGTCTGCACAAACTCGGGCAGGAAGGCGAATGTCGCATACATCCCCACGCCGATCAGCAACGCGACCAGATTATTCGTCCACACGGCCGGCCGCCGCATCATCTGCATGTCGATCAGCGGGGTAGCCGCGCGCAATTCGGCGAACACCCAGGCCGCCGCCAGCACCACGGCCCCGGCCAGCAGGCCGGTCACCCGGCCGGAGCCCCAGCCCCAGTCCGGTGCCTCGCTCAGCGCGACCAGCAGCGCGACCAGCCACCCGGACAGCAGCACCGCCGGCAGCCAGCTAATCCGCCCCGGGGTACGGACGGGCGACTCAGGAACGAACAGCACCGCGGACACCGCCGCGACGACCGTGAGGATCATCGGCAGCCAGAACAGCCAGTGGTAGTCCAGCACGTCCACGATCGGGCCTGCCAGGACGATGCCAAGGCCCGCCCCGACCGCGGTCAATGACGCGAGAACACCCACCGCGCCGGTCACTTTCCCGGCCGGGAACTCATCCCGGATGATCCCGAACGCCACGGGCACCATCCCGCCGCCGACCCCCTGGATCACCCGCGCCACGATCATGACGCCGATCGAGGGCGCGACCGCCGCCAGCAGCGAACCCACCGCCAGCGCGATCAGTGTGACGACGAAGACCCGTTTCTTGCCCATCATGTCGCCGACCCGCCCCAGGATCGGCGTCATGATCGACGCCGACAGCAGGTACGCGGTGAGCACCCACGTCACGGCGCCCTGCGTCGTATGCAACTCGTGCTGCACCGTCGTCAGCACCGGAATTACCAGCGACTGCAACAGCGCGAACGCCGCGACGCCAAGGGACAACACCGCGAACGTCACCTGATGATGCGCGCGCCGGCTACTGACGGCCACGAAGACCTCCCGAAACGGAACCCTGCTTCCGATTACGGATCCTAGCAACCGGAATCCAGATTCCGAAAGCCCCGTGTGCTCCTGGGCCCGCTCAGAACCCGCCGATCATGGCGCAACCGCCTCGGTAACCTGCAAGGAGCCGCCGCGCCCGATGAATGGATGATCGCGCACCAGGTCAACCGCCGCGTCGAGGCCGCCGGCCCGCAACACCGAGTAACCAGTGGCGGGCCCGGCCGCGGAACCGGAGCGCACCGCATCCGCGGACACGGTCTTGGCCGGCCCGAGCGGTGCACCCGGGTCAACGAGGGCGTCACCGACCTTGCCGACCCACGCGCCAAAGTCGGCCGTCGCTTGCCTGCGGCCCTCCTCGGTCTCCGGCTTCCCGCCGCCGTGATAGGTGACCAGGAAATTCGCCATGAGGGAACTCTCCTTCCAGCTCAGCATTTCAACTGAGTACAGCGAAGCCTGACGATGGCCTGACATGTGGTCCCAGTGTGGTTGCGCCGATACGGGCCGTCCATGTCCGCCAGGACAGGTATCTTGTCCGGCCGTCCGTCCCGGCCGGTGGCCGTCCGCGGGTGCGACTGAGCCACCAGGACAGTGGCCTTGTCCGGGCGTTAAGGCCGCCGGTATGGTCGCAGAGCGCGGAGCATTTCGGTCCGCGCACGGCCCTGACCAGGGGAGGCCGGTGGAGCTGCTCACCTCGCCGCGGGTCGAC
>CAYPQM010000241.1:0-7293 GCA_964412845.1 uncultured Streptosporangiaceae bacterium | reverse complement strand
ACGCGCATCGGCAGCACGCTCGACCTCACCCAGACCGCCCGCGAGGTCGTTGACGTCGCCGTGCCCGGCTTCGCCGACTCGTGCGCCATCTACGTGCCGGAGCGGCTGCTGGCCGCTGATGAATTCGCCTCGCACCGGGCCGGGCACGCGGTGGTCGTGCGGCGGCTCGCCGCCCGGCTGGCCGACCAGTCCTCGGCTGTCACGGATGGCCTGCTGCGCCCCGGTGAGGTACTGGTCTTCAGCGAAGACACACCCTGGTTCCAGGCGATGGCGTCGGGCGTCCCCGTTGTGTTCGAGCACCTCGACGGCGAGACCATCGAGCGGATCACCAGCCGTCCGGGCGGCCCGCAGGTCGCGGCCGGCTACACGTCATTCCTGGCGGTGCCGCTTGTCGCCCGCGGTGCCGTGGTGGGCTGCGCTTCGTTCGGGCGCACCCGGGCCAGCTCTCCCTTCGGCCCCGGCGCCGCGGCGCTCGCCGTCGAGCTCGCCTCACGCGCCGCGGTGTGCATCGACAATGCCCGGCTGTACAACCGGGAGCGGCGGACCGCGCTTGCCCTGCAGCGCAGCCTGCTGCCCGGTCGGCCGGAGGTCCCGGCGGGCTTGCAGGTCGCGCACCGTTACGTGCCGGTCGGCGCCAGCGTCGTCGGCGGCGACTGGCACGATCTCGTCCCGTTGCCAGGCGGCCGGGCGGCGCTGATCGTCGGCGACGCGATGGGCCATGGCCCGGAGGCCGCGGCCGTCATGGTGCAGCTCCGGACCGCGGCGCATACCCTCGCCGACCTTGAGCTGCCGCCGGAACAGGTGCTGCACCGGCTTGACCGGATGGCGGCTGGGCTGGCTGCCGCGCCGTTCGCGACGTGCGTCTACACCGTCATCGACCCGTCCGACGGCTCATGTGTGATCGCCCAGGCTGGTCACCTGCCGCCGGTGCTGGTCCTGCCCGGCGGGGCGACGCAGGTCCTCGACTTGCCGCCCGGGCTTCCCCTCGGCCTCGACGCCGGAACCTTCCAGGCCAGCCGGATCAGCCTGCCACCGGGCGCCACACTCGCCCTGTACACCGATGGGCTGGTGGAAAGCCGCGCCCGGGCATTCGACGACGGCATGTCCGCGCTCCGCGAGACCCTCGGCTCGGCCCTGGCCCAGCCTGGTGCCGAGCTGGGTACCGCCTGCGAGACGGTCACCGAGAAGCTGCGTGAGCACGGCGAAGACGACATCACCCTGGTGCTCGTCCGCATCCGCCAGTGACGGCCACCCGGTGCAGCCAGCCCCGGCGGAGCCAGCCCCGGCGGAATCAGCTCCGAGGCAGCACGGGGGCCCGCACGTGCGGGTCGCTGTCCTGCAGGGCGTCCAGGCGTCGGGCGAGGGCTCCGGCGGTCGGTTCGCCGATCAAGACCGCGGGACCGGATGACTGCCTGGGCAGCGCCCACCACTGGCGGGTCCAGTACCCGAACCAGGTGTGCCACGCGGCGTACCGACTGGCCAGCGCGGCGGCATCGGCGGTGGTGGCCGGCTGGGGCGAGAGCGGCAGGCCGGCCTCGAAGAGGCCGGATTCCGGGGTGAGCCGGAATTCCGCCCAGACCACCCGGCCGCGGTAGTCGCCTTCGGCGCCGCAGCGAGCCGACAACTGGGCGACGGCGACGAGCCCGCGTTCGGTCTCGGTCAGTTCGTCCGGGTCAGGCTGGCGGCTGAACGGGGCGGTGGGGGCGCCGCTGTCGGCGACAGCGATGCACACCGCCTTCCCCGTCCAGCTCACTTCGGTGGCGAAGAAGCCATCACGGCCGCTGGCCGTGTGCCGGATTGCGTTGGTCGCGAGTTCGACGGCGCACAGCACGATGTCGTCGCAGTCGGGATGGTCAGCGAGCAACTCCGCGACAAACCTGCGGACCTGGCGGATCTGATCCTCCTGGCCCGGAAATACCTTGCGCCACCTCACGGCTCGCCTCGGTTGACCATCAGGTCCGGCCACCGGCGGGCGAGGGCGCGCTCAACCACCGACCGTGCCACCGCCGGTAGCTCCGCGACGGACAGCCCGGGCCCGCAGGCAGCGGGGCACGGGACGGGCGGCGGCCCGGGTTCGGGGCAGCGGCCCGGCTTCGTGGCGTCTGCCGGGGTTCGTGGCGTCTGCCGGTGGTCACCATCACCAGGCGTCCTCCTCGTTCCATGTCGGGCAGTGGCCTATGCCGATTCTGGCCCCCTTAGGGAGGCTTTGCACGGCACCGCAATGTTTGTCATATCCGCGCCTCAGGCGCTGTAGAGATCGAGCGCGTTACTGCCGTCGTTGACGAACAGCAGGCCCTGTCCGTCCGCCGGGGTTGTCACGCCGAAGAGGTCGCCGGCTCCATGCGGAACAAGAGTGACGACCGCCGCCTGGCGCCCGGCGGGGGTGATCTCAATTGCCCGGCCGTCATTGCCGTTGACGGCGATCAGATCACCGTTCGGGGCGATGGCCAGGCCGAGCGGGCCGTTGAGCGCTCCGCCGCTGGTCAGGAATCCGGCATCCGGCTTGATCGGTGATGTCCTGGTGATCGCGTCCGGGATCGCTGAGATGCTGCTGCTGATCGTTGAGGCGACATAGAGAGTCCCGGCACGCCCCAGGGCGAGACCAGTCGGACCCTGGACGAGCGCTGCCTTGTCCTGCCGCCAGGGGAATCCACTGCCGATGACAGTCACCCTCGTCAGCCGCGGCCGGGTGCCCGGAGCGAGCGAGATATCGATGCGCACCACTGTGCACAGCCCCGATGCGGGGGGCCTGGAGTTGCCGCTCGCCGTCCTGCTGAGCACGTTCGACACGAACAACGCCGCATGACCGGCCTGGGCCCGCATCGTCATGTCCCACGGGCCGTTGATGTCCTGGTTCACCCAGGTCTCGGCCGGCGCTCCGTGGCTGTCGAGCAGGATGAGGCAACCGGTGGGATTTACCGCGGGCAATGTGCCGCCACGGGTCGTGGGCAGGCTGCCGACGACCACCCAGCCGCCCGGCAGCACCTCCAGCCCGGTAGTCAGCCCGACCCCGCCCGGGCACCGAGCCGACGGCGGCAGCCAGCCGAGCCGCGCAAAGGGCCGCATGGAGCCGTTCGGGGAGATCTCGACGATGGTTGTGCCGGTCCCCTGCACGTTGGCCTTGTTGTTGAAGTTGCTCACCAGGATGTCACCCCGGACCAGGCTGCCCGCCGTCTGCGGCACGACCGTGACCCCGTAGGGGTTGACGTCGCCGTTGGCGGGCACGGTGCTGGCGATCTGGCTCACTGCGTGGAACCGCAGCAGGTAGGGACGCTGGCCGGCCAGCCCGGCCGCCGACGGGGAGCGGGTGGCGGGGGGATGCGCGGTTGACGAGCATGCCGCTGCCCCGAGCATGACCGTCGCTATGGCGAGCAGGGCACGGCAGCGCAGGACGGTACTCAGCACCATGGTGACTCCTCTGTAGCCGATATGCACATGGCGTGGCTGTCTAAACACGAGGAGTAACGGATGGTCGGCGGATCCGGTTCACGGGAGGCGCGGGAGGTCGTTGCGGCCAGAAGCTGAGGTCGCTGCCGGCCATAAGCCGTGGAAGGTCGTTTACGGGCAGGCGACGGCCGGAGGCTGCTGATCGGCTCATCACGGAAGCGCGGCCCGGCTCATCCCCGGCTGTCCTGAGACTGGGGCCTGATCACCCCGGGCCTGGGGCCGAATCACCCAGGGAGTGGTGTCTGATCACCGGGGGCCGGGGCCTGATCCCCGCGGAGTAGCGCTGGGTACGGCGCCAGTCCGTGTCTAGGACTTCAGAGCGGTCCTGAGCATCTGGAAGAACGCGTGACTCACGTGGCGCCGCACCAGGCGCTTGCCGAGCCTGCCACGGCGGCCGGCGGTCAGGTCCGACATAGTGCGCTCGGTGAGAAACAAATCCCCACGAGGCTGCTCATAGTCAGATTGCCGCTGTGCCAATGCCATCACAGATCACCTTCCCTGGTGATTCTGACGCCCAGGCTCGCCAATCGGTTGTCACGGAGAACGCTGGACCGCTCGTGCTTCTCCACGAGATCGGCGGGCGTGCGGTTCACCGCTGCCCGCCTCGACGCTGTGACCAGCACATTTATTCTCGGCGACGGGGCGGCGAGACGACGCCCGGCGTCGTCCTGCGCGGCCCGGGAGGATGCCCGGTGCGGGCCGCGGGCAATGGGCCCGCGTGCCCCTGGGCGTCCGGCGGGACCCGGATATGCGGCAACCTGCAGGTCCGCAGATTGGCGTGGGTGCGTCGCCATGAAACGCCGCGGGAACCCGATTGAATGGCCGCGAGGTGCGGATGTCGTACCAGCAGGCCTGGCCCGCAGGTGACCGCCGTAATGGCGGGTGGCACAGGCCGACGGCACGCTGCCATGGCGGGGAGATCATCCCCGGCCAGGGCGTGACTTATGGCCGCGCTATTGACGTCGCGGAGGCCCCGGGGTACGTTCACGCTAACTAATAGGAAACTTTCCTTACAGTCTGAACGGAGGCTGGCGAAATGGTCGGACTATGGCGGCATGCTGTCCGGCCAGGAACGCCCTGGCCGCGCTCTGGCCGGCGCCGGCTGGCCGCGATGATCGCCGCCCTGGTGCCGATCCTCGCGTTGCCTGCCGCCGCTGTGCCTGCCGCGGCGGCTGCCGTCGCGGCGACGCGCGCGGGGGCCGTGACCGCCCGTTCTGCTCCTGCCCCGGTTCCTGCCGCTGCCGGGGCCGCGCAACTCGCCGCTGTGCCTGCCGCGGTGCCAGGGCCGCCGTCCGGCTGGTCGACGGTGTTCAGCGACGACTTCACTGGGTCTGCGGGCACCTCGCCGTCAGCCAGCTGGATGTACGACACCGGGCCCGGCGCCAATTTCGGCACCGGCGAGATCGAGACCATGACCAACTCGACCAGCAACGGCTACCAGGACGGGAGCGGCGATCTCGTCCTCAAGGCGATCGGCGCCGGCAGTTCGTGGACGTCCAGCCGCATCCAGACGACCACCGCCAACGTGGGAGCACCGGCCGGCGGAGAACTTGAGGTCACCGCGTCCATCGAGCAGCCCAACCCGGCCGGCGGGCTCGGCTACTGGCCGGCGTTCTGGATGCTCGGGCCGGGCCAGTGGCCGGAAAACGGCGAGATCGACATCATGGAGGACGTCAATGCCCTGTCCGAGCACTCCGGGACCTTCCACTGCGGCACCGACCCCGGCGGCCCGTGCAATGAAACCAACGGCCTCGGCAGTGGGCTGCAGTCCTGCTCCGGCTGCCAGACCGGTTTCCGCACCTATACGGTGATCGTCAACCGCACGAACACCGCCAATGAGTCCATCACCTGGTATCTCGACGGGAACCAGTACTACACGGTCAGCGAGAGCCAGGTTGGCACCTCGACCTGGCAGGCCGCGGTGGACCACAACTTCTCCATCATCTTCGACCTGGCCATGGGCGGCGGCTATCCCAACGGCGTCTGCGGATGCACCACCCCCACCGGCGCGACCAGTTCGGGCGCCGCGATGACCGTGGCCTACGTCGCGGCGTATCAGACGTCGTCGTCCGCTACCCCGCCGCCACCCCCGCCCGGCTCCGGCCCGATCGTCGGCTACGGCGGCCTGTGCGTTGACGACCGGTCCGCCAGCACCGCGAACTTCAATCCGGTTCAGGTTTACACCTGCAACGGCACGGCCGCGCAGCAGTGGACGGTCGTGGCCGCGGGCAGCACCCTGCACGCGCTGGGCAAGTGCATGGACATCAACGGCGGCGGCACCGCTGACGGGACCACCGTGGACCTCTACGACTGCAACAATACGGCCGCGCAGGTCTTTATCCCGCAATCCAATGGATCTCTCTACAACCCGCAATCAGGTAAGTGCCTCGATGACACGAACTGGTCGACCACGCCGGGGACTCAGCTGCAGATCTGGGACTGCACGGGTAACGCCAACCAGCGATGGACCCTGCCCTGACGCCTGTTGCGCCCGGGCAGTCGAGAGCCGCATGTGCATTCTGCGAATCCTGTAGCGAGCTGAGATTGTAATACTTTTCGTCCGCACCCGTGCCGTGCTGTTAGGGTGCTGAGTTTGTCGGGCTTTCCTGCTGACCTTCGCTGGTCACCGTGATCCCGTGGCCATCGCAGCGGAAAGCACCCTGCGATTTGGGAGCCCCGTCGTGGGCACGCCTCGCTGCTTTTACCGTCTGCTCACCATTCTCTTGATCTCAACATCCATAGTGGCGCTTCCGATAGCCACGTCCAACCAGGCCGCCACCGCGAGCATCCGGGCACCGCGAATGGCGGCTTACGTCTGGGCCTACCATCACGTGCGCGACCCATACTGCTGGGGCGGTACCGGGCCCAGTTGCTTCGACTGCTCCGGGCTCATCGTGGCCGCCTACGCACGTGAGGGCCTGCACTTCGGCCGGTCCACGTACGAGATTCTCGCTTCATGGCGGCTAGTCAGGGAGAGCGAGTCCCGGGCCCGCCGGGGCGACCTGGCGTTCTTCGGGACGGGGCATGTGGAGTTCTTCGTCACGCCGCGCTACACGTTCGGGGCGCTAGAGCCGGGCACCCGGATCGGGTGGCACCGCTCCAGCGTGTGGTGGCACCCGACGATGTTCTTCCGGGTGCGGGGCGCGGGCTGACCTAGCCCGGTAAGGCGGTCCCAGTCGCCCAGACATCGGCTCGCTTATTGCCGCCGCATTCCCTTGACGAATGACGGAAGAATGGTTAGCTTACAGACTATTAGGAAACTTTCCTAATAGTCTGAGCAGGCCAGGCGTAGCGGAGCGCCGGTGACCGGAAGGATGGCGCGTGAATATGCGACGTTCCCGGGCGGCGGCGGTGGCCGCTGTGGCCGCCGTGGTGCTGACGGCGACCGGGATGGGCGGGCTGGCGGCGGCCGGCGCGGCCGCGCCGGCCAACCTGCTGGCCAATCCCGGGTTCGAGAGCGGGAGTCTGTCCGGCTGGTCGTGCTCACCGCTGGACAGCGTGCTGACCAGCCCGATCCATTCCGGATCGGATGCGCTGGCCGGGGCGGTGTCGGCGTCCGACGACGCACAGTGCACGCAGTCCGTGAGCGTGCAGCCGTCCACGGCCTATACCCTGACCGGCTGGGTGGAGGGGAACTACGTCTACCTCGGCGACACCGGGACCGGCACGAGCGACACGAGCAACTGGACCCCGGCGGCACCGTCGTGGACCCAGTTGTCCACCTCGTTCACCACCGGGGCCGCCACCACGAGCGTGACCATTTACCTGCATGGCTGGTACGCGCAGGGCAGCTACCACGCCGATGACCTGTCGCTGGCCGGGCCGGCCGGCAGCGGCGGGGGTGGC
>CAYPQM010000240.1:0-7330 GCA_964412845.1 uncultured Streptosporangiaceae bacterium | reverse complement strand
GACGAGGCCGGCACGTACACCTTCGTGGCGCGGAAGAAGGAGGTGCTGCGCCGCCGGGGCGAGAACCTCTCCCCGGCCGAGGTGGAGGAAGCGCTGGCCGGGCACCCGGCCGTGCTGGAGGCCGCCGTGATCGGGGTTCCCTCGGAGCTGTCCGAGGAGGAGGTGAAGGCGTTCGTGGTGGCGGTGCCGGGCGCCATCCCCGACTTCGCCGAGTTGCGGGCGCACGCGGCCGCCCGGCTCGCCGCTTTCAAGGTGCCCCGCTACTGGCAGCTCATCGACGAGCTGCCGCGCACCCCGACGGCGCGGGTGGCCAAGCACCGGCTGCCGCAGGGGCATCAGCCGGGGGAGTACGACGCGGAGGCCGGCCCCGGCTGATGTCCCTGGGCAGCGGCGGTCAGATCCGGAAGAACAGGTTGAGGAACCGGTCGGCGACGTCCAGGTCACCGCGGACGGTACCGGAATTGCTCCGGCCGAACGCGGTGAGCACCAGGCTGCCCGGGTCGAAATCGATCACGGTCGGCAGGTCGCTGACGTCGCCCTGCTCGTAGGACATGGCCCGGTCGGCCACGGTGATCCGGTAGCTGCCGGCGTTGCGGCCGCTGACGGTGATGCCCAGGCTGAAGGGCGACGGGTCGGTGTCCGCGCGGACCGTTGACTGCCAGATGATGAACATGAACGGCACCAGCAGGTCGGCCGCGTCGGCCGGCAGGCCGTGCGCTCGCCCGGTGCCCTGGCGGATGTCCCAGGAGTGCACGGTGAAGTCCATCAGCTGGCCGGCCGCATAGATGAAGGCCGGGACCGGGCCCATGTAGCTGTGCGGGACGATGAGACCCGCCCACTCCTCGGCGGTCAGCGGCTCAAGGATGCCCATCATCTGGTCGAGGTCGGCCCTGGCCCGGGCAATCAGTTCCTGCTGGGACAGGGTCCGGAACCCGATCGCCGACTTACCCGCGAGCTCGTGCATGACGGTGAGGCCGTGTGCGGTGGCCTCCCCGCCGCCGCGGGCGGTCTCGAACGCGGTGAAGTAGCCCTCCGTCGTGTCCACGATGTGGCCTACCACGTCACGGACGGCCCAGCTCTCGCAGGCCGTCGGGGCTTCCCAGACACCAGGCTGCTCCGCCATCTCGAACAGCCGGCCAGCCTCCTCGCGCACCACGCGCAGGATGGTGTCCTTGCCCTCGTAGGACATTGCGTCCCAAGCACTCATCTGCCGTCCACCTCTCTGTGATCGAACAGTACGAACGACAGCGCACTCGAACGCCGCGTGTCAATGCCTGGCCGGTGGCTTCCGCAGGTTTCCGTGGGCCCGGCCGCCCACTGTGCCCGGAACAGTGCCGGGCCGCCCCGGCGTTGGGTGATGGAGACAAAACCCTGGGCTAAAAGCCTGCTCTAACCTATTAATCAGATCGAGATAATGAGTTATTATTCCTCCGCAGCTCCGCTGCGCGAAGGAGGCCCTCGTGGCTCTGCCGGACTTCCTGATCATCGGTGCCCCCAAGGCGGGCACCACGGCGCTGCATGCGGCGCTCGCCGGGCATCCCGCACTGTTCATGTCGCCGGTCAAGGAGCCGAAGTTCTTCCTGACCGATGGCCCGCCGCCCACCAGGGGCGGGGGACCGGGCGACATCCCGACCTACCGCGAGCATGTCTGGCGGCGGGCGGACTACGAAGCGCTCTTCGCGGCCGCCCCCGCCGGGTTGCTGCGCGGCGAGTCCACGCCCTTCTACCTGTATGACCGGCCGGCCCAGCGCCGGATCCGGGAGCTTATCCCGGATGTCAAGATGATCGCGATGCTGCGTGACCCGGTGGAGCGCGCGCACTCGAACTGGACCCACCTGTGGTCCGCAGGCCTTGATCCCATCGACGACTTCGTCGCGGCCTGCGCGGATGAGGACCGGCGGGTCGCCGCGGGCTGGGCCTTGTTCTGGCACTACACCAGGCTGGGCCGGTACGGCGAGCAACTTGAGCACCTGTACACGCTGTTCCCCCGGGAACACGTCCACGTGCTGCGGTACCGGTCGCTGGTTGATTCGCCCGCCGAGACGCTGGACTCCATCTGTGCCTTCCTGGGCGTGCCGCAGCGGGTCATCACCAAGGTGCCCAGGGAGAACGTCACGGCGCACCCCAGGAGATCGTTCAGCCATCTGGCGGTGTCGCAGGCGGTGCGCGGCATCGCGGCGGTGGGCCGGCACCTGCCGCACACCGCGGGAGCGGCCATGGCCGCGCCCCTCGAGCGGATCCTGCAGCAGAAGGCGCCCAGCCGGCAGCCGCTCACCTGGCAGCAACGCCAGGCGCTGCTGCCGTACTTCGACACGGACGTCCGGCTGCTTGAGAAGGTCACCCAGTCGGACTTCAGCGACTGGCTGCGGCCCAGGGAGCGCTCGGGGGGACTGGTCGGCGAGCGGCCGCCCGGGCAGCGGCAGGCACGTAACGGCCGCCCTGCCCCCCGGCCCTGACCGGAGGGCTCACCGGAGGCCGGGCCAGCGGGCGCCGGTCACCGGCCCGGCGTGCGTCAGCGCAGTTCGGTGCGCAGGGCGTGTGAGCCGTCGGCGGCGGTCATCTCGTAATAGAGCCGCCGGCTGCCATCGGGCAGCGGGAGAATGTCCAGGTAGCGCAAGCCGCCACCCGCGTGCGGCGACTCGGCGAACGGGACGGATCCGAGGGCGGACAGGCCCGCTGGCTCGGTCCCGGTGGCGACGCCGGTGCGCTCCTCGTAATTTTCTGCGGCGCTGGCCCGGCCGTCGTAATAGGCCACGATGGTGCCGCCCGTGTAGCAGACCGCGCTGACCCGGGTGCCTCGCGAGTCCCACAGGCCAGGACGGCCGTTCAGCGCGGTCCCCTGCCAGGTCCACGCCCGCCCGTCGTGGCTGGTGGCGTGGTCGGTCACCATCTGGTCCGCCTCGTCGGGATCGGCCAGCGGATGACAGGACGCCCAGAGCTGCCAGGTCCCGTCCCGGTGCCGGATCACCGGGTCCTTGACCCCGGCCTTGGTGTCGCCCGGCAGGACGACCTGCCTGCTGCGGGCGTCGAATTCGGCCGGGTGGGCCGCCTCGATCAACTCGACCCGCCAGTGCTTGGTGCCCGGGGTCGCGCAGCTGAGGTAGAGCCGCCAGGAGCCCTGCGGGGTTCGCACCAGCGACGGCCGCTCCAGCGAGTCCGTGCCCACGAGTTCGCGGCCGATGCTGAGCAGCGTCTCGAAGTGCTCGCCGTCGGCGGACCGGGCTATGGCCACGGCGTATCCCCGGCCGTGGCCGATCGGGCGGCGCAGCCGGTAGGCCAGGTAGATGCCGTCATCGCCGAGCGCGGCGCTGGGCGCCCCGGCCCAGTAGCCGGTTCCGGCTCCCGGGGGCTCGATCACTGTCACGGACCGCTGCGGCTCCGGCAACAGGACGTCAGCGGGAAGCCCGGATTCCCCCATAAGCATGTAGGAATTGTAGACATAGTGAGCTCCCTGCGCAGCCGAGGAGGCAACATCTGGGTAACGTGTGCCGCGTCCAAGCCTCGCACATCATCGCCGCCCGATCTGGCTCGGGAACGCGCAAGCGCGGCGAACCGGGAAATCCTGGTCCGCCGCGCTGGGCTATCTGGTTACTGCTTACTTCTTGCCGGCCAGTACCGGGGTGGCTGCGTGCAGCACGTTCTCAGCGAACTTCCGCTGGCTGGAGAGCAGCTGCTCGGCGAAGTCGTAGGCGTTGGCCACGAGCTCTTCTGGCTTGGGCAGCTTGTCGGCGTAGGGCAGGTTGGGGGTCGGGAGGGAGATCGACGGCGTCATCGACTGAACCGCGTCGGCCCAGCGCTTGATGGCATCGACGACCGCGTCCTGGCTCATCCGGACCGTGTTCAGGATCTCGCCCTGGATGTCCTGGCTGGTGCTACGGGTATCGGTCATTTTTTTCTCCTCGGGGATGTTGTCTTGTGCTTGCTATACTACGCGCTCTGGTTGATTTGTCAAGCGATGCGCCTCCGGGAGGGCCTGCTGGCCTCGCCGGGTCAGCCGCGGACGTAGTCACCCGGAGCGTCGCCGAGGGCGGGGTAGCGCTTGCTGCCCAGGGTCGGCGGCTTGACCAGCCCGCCGGAACGCGGCTTCGTCCAGTCGGCCCAGTCCTGCCACCAGGAGCCTTTGATGACCTTCGCGCTCGCGCGCCACTGCGCCGCCGAGGCGTGGCCGCCCTGGCTCACCTCATGCCAGGCCTTGGGCCCGGGCGGATTGACGATGCCGGCGATGTGCCCTCCGTTGGACAGCACATACCGCACGTCGCCGCCCAGCAGCCCGGTGGCCTTGTACGAGGCGGTCCACGGCACGATGTGATCGTTCTCCGCGCTGACCACGTAGGTGTCGGCGGTGATGTCCTTCAGGGACAGCTGCTGCCCGGCCAGTTCCATCTCGCCCTTCGCGAGCTGGTTATGCAGGTAGAGCGAGCGGAGGTAGAAGGAGTGCATGGCCGCTGGCAGGCGCGTGCTGTCCGCGTTCCAGGCGAGGATGTCGAAAGCCGGCGGCTGCTGTCCCATCAGCCAGTTCGTGGCCACGTAGCTGAAGATGAGGTCGTTCGCCCGGAGCATGTCGAAGGCGGTCCGCATGTCCGACGCTTCCAGGAAGCCCTTGGCCTCCATGTGATGTTCCATCCGGGCCACGGTCTTCTCGTCGGTGAAGACCCCGAGCACGCCGGGCTCACTGTAGTCGAGCAGCGTGTTGAGCAGGGTGATGCAGCCGATGCGGTCATCACCGGCTTTGACGAGATACGAGGCGAGCATCGCGGTCAGGGCACCGCCCAGGCAGAGCCCGGTGATGTTGATCTTGTCAGCCCCGGTGATGTCGGATATCACGTCGAGCGCGGTCCGCGGTCCCTCGATGAGATAGTCATCCAGCGTTACACCGCGCATGCTCGCGTCGGGGTTGCGGTAGGAGATCGCGAAGACCGTGTGCCCGTGCTGCACGGCCCACTCAATGAAGCTCCGGCCGGGCGCGAGATCCATGATGTAGTACTTGTTGATCCACGCCGGGCTCATCAGCATCGGGATGGCGCCGACCTTGGGGGTCTGCGGCGCGTACTGAATGAGTTCCATCAGCTCGCTCTGGAAGACGACGCTGCCCGGCGTTGCGGCAGCGTTCTGGCCCAGGTGGAACGGCCGCCGGTCCACCTGACTCGGCCGCCCGTCGTTGTGGGCGACGTCATCCAGGAAGTTGCGGGCCCCGGCGACCAGGCTGGCGCCACCGGTCTCAAACGCCCGCTTCATCGCCGCCGGGTTGGTGGCCAGGAAGTTTGTCGGGGCGACCGCGTCGAGCAGGAATCCGCTCATCAGCTGCGCTTTCCCGTCAGTGACCGGATCACCACTCCCGGCCGCGAGCAGGTCGTCGTTGAACTGCCGGACGGCCAGGTAGGCCTGCCGGAGTCCGGCGAACCCGGCGTTGTCCTCCCAGGTACGGTCCGTGAACCGCTTGTCCGCGGCGAGCGGGATCGGTGGCGTGGCAGCCGCCCCGGCCGCCTTGGCCGCCATGAACTGGGCGATCCTGGCCAGGGTGGTGCTGAGACGCAATCCCGCCTCGGCGAATTCGCCCGGGCGTTGCATCGCCCGGTTCAGCACCGCGAATATGGACCCGCCGAAGCTGGCCATGTCGAATTCGCCGATGAGATCAGCCTCCGGCGCGAGTACCTCGGCGGCGTCTTCCACTATCTGCCACGTCGTATCACGTTCGGTCATGAGTAACCTCCTGGGTTGTCGCCCGGCCCACCGGGCGCCTGCATTTATACCCTTTCGACGATCGCGGCAAGGCCCTGGCCGCCTCCAATGCACATGGTGATCAGCCCATATCTGCCACCGGTCCGCTGCAGCTCGTGCAGCGCCTTCACGGTGAGGATGGCGCCCGTCGCGCCGATCGGGTGCCCGAGCGCGATGCCGCTGCCGTTCGGGTTGGTCCGGTCGGCGGGCAGGCCGAGTTCGCGGGCCACCGCCAGCGCCTGCGCCGCGAACGCCTCATTCACCTCGAACACGTCGATCTCGTCAACCTTCAGGCCCGCCCGGTCGAGTACCCCGCGTACCGCGGGGACCGGGCCGATGCCCATCACCCTCGGTTCCACGCCGGCGTGACTGTAGGCGACGAGCCGTCCCATGGCCCGCAGCCCGTGCTCTTCGGCATATGCCGCGCTGGCCAGGACCACAGCGGCGGCCGCGTCGTTGACCCCCGAGGCGTTGCCCGCGGTGACCGAGCCGCTCCCGTCGAAGGCGGGCCGTAGCTTGGCCAGGTCGTCGGCGGTCACGCCGGGCCGGATGTGCTCGTCGGTGGCGAACGTCGTGACGCCCTTGCGGGTGGTCACCTCGATGGGCGTGATCTGCTCAGCGAAATAGCCGGCCTCGGTGGCGAAGGCGGCCCGCCGGTGGCTCTCGGCGGCGAGGGCGTCCTGGTCAGCCCGGGACACCCCGTACTCGGCCGCCACGTTCTCCGCGGTGATGGCCATGTGGCAGTGCTCGAACGGGTCGGTGAGCGCGGCGACCATGGCGTCTACGGCGACCGCGTCCTGCATCCGCCGGCCCCAGCGCAGGTCGGGAAGCCAGTACTGGGCGCGGCTCATCGATTCGGCGCCGCCGGCCACCGCGGCATCGGTATCGCCGAGCATGATGGCCTGAGCCGCGGAGATGATGGCCTGCAGCCCGCTGCCGCACAGCCGGTTCACGGTCAGCCCGACTGTGCTGGCCGGCAGGCCGCCGTTGATGGCGGCCACCCGGCCCAGGTACATGTCCCTGGCCTCGGTGTGGATCACGTTGCCGAACACGGCATGGCCCACGTCCGCGGGATCCACCTCCGCCCGGGTCACCGCGTCCCGCACCATCGCGGCGGCGAGGTCGCACGGCGGCACGGTCGAGAGGCCGCCGCCGTATTTGCCAATCCCCGTCCGCACCGCGGACAGGAACAGGACTTCCGGCTGGTTGCGCATGTCACTCATTACTGCTCCTTCACATGGTTCATGGCTGCTGCCTCACATGTCCAGGCCGCCGTTGACGGACCAGACCTGCCCCGTGATGTAGGACGACTCATCGGCGGCCAGGAAGGCGACCACCCGGGCGATCTCCTCCGGCTTGCCGAGCCGGCCGACCGGGATCTGGTGCCGGATCCGGTCAATCACCTTGTCCGGGATCGAGGCGAACATGTCGGTCGCGACGTAGCCCGGGGTCACGGCGTTGACGGTCAGCCCGACGCCGTCACCGACCGGCCGGTCCGCGCGGCTGAGCTGGAAGAGGGCCTCCCGGGCCAGTGACTTCGTCAGGCCGAACATGCCGGACTTGGACGCCGCGTAGTTGGCCTGGCCGATGTTCCCGGTCTCCCCGATGACCG
>CAYPQM010000239.1:0-7368 GCA_964412845.1 uncultured Streptosporangiaceae bacterium | reverse complement strand
GGCTGGGGGCGGGGAGATCCGCTCCCAGCCGGGCCGCCGCGGATGATGCCGCCGGGCATGCCCGGGGAACTCGCCGGCGTGAACGGATCAGTGTGCGCAGCCGACCGCCGCGGCATACTGCTGCGGCGACATCCGGTAGAGCCTGACTGCGTCCGGGTTGCTCAGCACCAGGTCGAATACCCATCTGCGGTGGACATAGAACCAGTAGTCGGTCAGCCGCTGACCACCGATCTCGTAATCCACCAGCCATGCCCCACGCGGGCCCGGGCTGGCGCCCTGCACCTGCGCCGCCGTGTTCGGTGCGCCCGGGCACTCCCGGTGCCGGCGGATGTACTCGGCCTTGCTGATGATCGCCTGGCTGCGGGCATCCCAGCGAGCGTAAACCGGCCCGTAATCGCGGCTGTCGTATTCGACATTGAAGAGCGTGGCGATCTTGAGCAAGGCTGATGCGGTTCGCTGATCGGGTCGCGCCGGTGCCGCGGACGGTGCTGCGGATGATGCCACGCGACCTGTGCTCGCGGTGCAGCCCCCGACGAGGACGGCCGTGCAGGCGACGGCGACCGCAATGAGTAGGCGCAGCGCAATCCCTCCATCGGCACGGCGTGTCCGAGGAGCCTACCCGGCGGATCGAACGCAGCGGGGCACCGGTTCGAGGTGTCAGATCGCCCGGTTATGGCGCGGCGGCCCAGCGAACGGTAAACCGATCCAGTGTGTAGCCAAACGCATTAACCGCAGGCTGAATGAAGTTGTCCCGGACAGTCTGCGTTGCTTCGGTCTCGGCGGTCTTTATGAGCGGACGGGTGACCTGCGGAACGTGCGTGGCCTTATAGAAGGCGATCTGCTGGGCCTGGGAATATAGCACCGACTCAGGGAATTGAGGCCGCAGCACCACGCCGCAGGCAAATCCGGGGTACGTCCAGCTGTGCTGTGTGTCCACCGGTTTTGACGGGATGTTGTCGATCATGATGTCGTGGGCGGACTGCGGTAGCTGCGGACGTGGCAGGACCATCGTGACTGTCACGTGGCCGGGCTTGCCGTCCGCGGGCCGGCTAAGGACGTGCAGCCGGTAGTGCCCCAAGGCCGGCGCCCACCAGGCTGGGCCGGGATTGAGGTCGACCGTGGCGGACGCGTGGCCTACCGCGTCGAAGGTGCTGGCATACCAGCACGGCCATATGCCAATGCTCTTGGAGACCTTGTGGGTGAAGAGGAAGTTGAAGTTGGCCTGGCCGAGGGCGGGCTTGGAGATTCCCTCGATCTTCTGCAGCACCCACGGCCCCAGATCGGTGTTGGTACTGCTGCTGCCAGCGCTGATTGTTTGCCAGGGCCAGGCGAACCTGAGGCTCGGCAGGTGGACATTGATCCCCACGAGGTGCAGGGTGGCCGAAAGCGCCATCAGCACCACTGATGCGATCGCCCGGCGGAAGATCAGGCCGATCACGGCCATAGCAGCAGTCCACTTGACCCAACGCGGGATCCGGCGTCGGCGCGGGCCACGAATGCCCCATCCGCCACCTGGCCTCCGCATGGTGACGCCGTCAGCCGCGCCCGGATGCCATGGCGGCAGTGTCCGGGGCTGACCGGGCCAGGTTTCATCGCTGGCCGGTGGGTCCGGCTCCGTGCGCAGCGCGCCTGGATCGTTCCTGCCGTATGCATCGTCAGCTCGGTACCAGGCGGGTTCCCGATGCCCTGGCCGGTTGACGGTGAGAGTGCCCAACAGGAAGAGCAAGAAACGAAACACGCGGGCCCACCTTCTTCTGTACTTGGCGTGGATGACTAGACGGTGGCAGGGTAATTTAGGCTCAGCACGACAGGCACGGCCCCGAACGGCATGCGGAATCGCCGCCCTGGCTTATCCGGCGTATTCGGCTCATCTATGTTGGGCCAACGCATGTTCATGTGCTGTTCGGTTAGACCTGCCACGGAGTATGGGAATTCCATGGCCGACGTGTGATGCAATTTGAGCAGGCCGCCCCAGCGGAACGCAGCGAATACGTTGGCCAGGTCCCGGATCGAGAGATTCTCCCGCGCGGTCAGGTCAAGTCGATAAACCGCCCTGGCCAGCTTGACCAGGTCATCGGCGCACTGGTCCAACGCTTCTGACTTGGTCCGGTACATAGTTCCGTCGGGATTTACAGTGCCTAGTTTCTCGCCAAGCACCGGCGAATACCGGACCTGAGCCTGGCACTCCATCCAGTCGACAGCCGCCAGCAGTTCCCAGTTGATACCGCTGTAGCTGGCCACGTCCCGGTAGAGAGGCTCGGCTCGCATGAGCCGCACCCGGGCCATCGTGGCGTAGGCGTTGCTGACCGACGGCGGCATACGCTGCTGATACCGGCTTGGACTTGTGCGGGAGTTGCGAGATGCGGTCCGCCGGGGTTGATGGCTGAACGACGTTGCCATCCGGGTGACCGACATGGTCTGGATCGACGGCGCCGTCGTGGACACACGCTGATAGGCCTGATTCTGCGCTGCCGGGCCTGGTGCCGCCCCAGGCGAGGACACGGCTGGCGACGCTGCCCGGGCAGCATCGTCTGGCAGCAGCCCAGGAATGCTGGCCCCGCCAGGTACGGCGGCGCTGGGCGGTGCCGTGCTGGGTGTTGGCGTGCTGGGTGTTGGCGTGCTGGGTGTTGCTGCGCTGGACGGCGCTGCGCTGGGCCTTGCTGCGCTGGGTGTCGCACTGCTGGTGGGCGCTGCGCTGGGTGTTCCTGCGCTGGGTGTTCCTGCGCTGGGTGTGACTGCGCTGGGTGCTGGGCTGCTGGACGGCGCTGCGCCGGTTGGCTCGGTGCCGGGTGTTGCTCCGCTCGGTCGCGCTGCGCGGGGGGTGGCTCCGCTGGGCGTTGCCGCGCTGGGCGAGGTTCCGCCAGGCGTCGTCGTGCGGGGCGTTGCTGCGTGGGGCGCGGCGGCTGGCGCGGCACTGTCGTAGCGGTACAGATCGTACCGCTGCATGAGGCCGATCAGCTTCGCGCCGTAGTGCGGATCGGTCGCATAGACACCCGTGAGTGCGGCCGCGAACGCATTCGGGTCCTGCCGGACAGCCATGGCGTGCCGGTAGTAGGCGCTGGTGGCCAGCAGCTTGCCGTGATCGTCGAGGCTCTCCGCAGCGTTGTGGTACACGCGGAAGAGAGCGGTGCGCGTCAGCGGCTGGCCGTTCTCGTACTCCTGCGTCGGCCGGGGATCGGTGCCTGCGGGGCCAGTTCCTTTGACGCCGAACAGGTTGTGATCCTGGGTGGCCAGGCTGCTCTGCCCCCAGCCAGATTCTTCGATGGCTTGGGCGATTGTCACGGAGGCGGGGACACCGTAGCGCCGTTGCGCAGCCACGGCCCCAGGCGCCACCTCGTTGATGAAAGCTTGCTGAGCGGCTGAGCCACTCGCGGGAGTTGCCGGGGTTGACGGGTGCGCGGCTGCCGCCGGGGCTGCCGATCCAGCCGTGGGGCGGTCCGCCGCTACTGGCAGCCCCGGGATAGCTGCCGCGTCCGGGACCGCCGGCTGTGCCGTAGCAACAGGACTCGCGCCCGGTGTCGCGGGCTGCGCCGTGGCAGGGGGAGTCGTGGCAGGGGGAGTCGTGGCAGCGGGAGTCGCGGCAGCGGGAGTCGCGGCAGGCGTCGCGGGCTGGGCCGCGGCGGCCGGCTCCGCGCCAGTCGTCCCGGGCACGCTCGCGTCGCCGGTGTGGCCTGGTCTGGCCTGGCCTGGCGACTCACTTCCGCGGGACGCAGGTTGCTGACCCGGCCTGGCTTGGCGCCGTGCCGGTTGCTTGTCCTTGCTCACGCTTGGCGCTGCTGACGGTAGACCAGGGATCGCGGCATTGCCGGCGGACCGCGCCTGGGTCCGCTTAGGAGAGGCCACCGCTGGCGGGCCGGGGATAGTCGTCCGGCCCTGATCCGTGTGGTCTCGCGCCCGGGGGACGGTTGAGGCATGCTCACCGCTGCCCGCCGACTTGTTCGCGGCGCTGGTCAGCTCACCATTGTTGACGAATCCGACGACACCGTGGGCGTCGAGCGGGTTGCGATAGTCATGGGCGTTGACGGAGAAGTTCGGCAGGGAATCGCCACCGACGGTATGCAAGGCTCCGGCGGCATACTTGGTGATCACCTCGACATGACCGTCAAAGAGCACCCAGTCGCCCGGCAGCGGATCGTAACCGTCGCCCATCGGGTGCCAGCGGTGATGGTCCTGCGCATCCTGGAGAACCGAGGTAATGCCGAGCGACGCCGGGTTTGGGTCAACGCGGACGTCGGCCCACTTGTGCAGCGGCCACGGGTAGGAGGTGCCTCCGGTCACCCAGCTTTGCTGGCCGACTACCTGGGCCGCCAGTTCCAGCGTCAAACTGGCAAAGGCAGCACACGACGAGCCGTGGTCGACACCATCGATGCTGTCGTGTTGCCAGATTATTGCCTCCATGTCGGCTGGAGTCTTATCCGCCGCCATCCGGAGATAATAATTCGCAACATTGACGATGGCCGAGCGCAGCATCGCATCGTCCGCCTGCGCTGGCTGGACTGAGTGCTTAAGCGCCATCAAACGGATCGGTATATTGGATGGCGACTTTATATCAGCTTGTGCTCTCGGAGCGAAGTGGAACCCCGTTATGGCCCCGCCAGCGCCGAGGCTCACGAGCGCAGTCACCTGCTGCCACAAGGGTTTGTTAGCGGAAGGCATGAGCTCACCTCTTTCCTGACTGCGCTGGCGGTCTCGATAACGAGAAGGTCCGTGGATGCGTGCCCGTGTTATGGCTACAGTTTTGAAGCGGATAGATGGTCAAGGATGACCTGGACCCGCGGATCGCCCGGGTTCTTGGCGTTCTCAAACAGCACGGCTGCGTCCTGAGCGGCCCACGGCGCCGCACCGACAACCCACCTCTTGTAGACATCGGCCACGAGGGCAGCCTGTCCTGTCGGACTGGTCACGGGCCTGGCGCAGAGATCCGGAAAGCCCTTACGTGAGGTGATCGCCGCTGATCCGGTGTACCGGGCACAGCTCGCCGGGTCGCTTTCGAGCCCGGCTTGGACAACCACGCTGCCGTCAGCACCGGTGATGGTGGCCCCGCCGACGATGTTGTTGATCGCCCGCGCCGAGACTTCGAGGCTGTCGATCGGGTTGAACGGATCGTATGGATGATGCAGGTTCAACGACCACGCCACCTCGCCCCCTTGCGCTGGCGTAATCGGCTCCAGGCCCTGCCGTCCAGTTTTCAGGTCAGCGAAGTGCGGGTCACCGGCACTTGTCATGAGGGCGAACACCCAGAGAACCTGACGCGTGGCCTTCGCGCAGGCAAAGTTGATCTGACCTGGCTCGGACTTCACGTCGGGATTCTGGCAGGCCTTGGCCGCCTCACGCTGCACCGTCGCCACGCTGGGCGGCCACGAGGCTCCTCCGCTGACCAGTACCGTCACCACAATGATGACGAGCACTGCGATAACGGCGGCTGCTATCGCCACCTTGAATCTGCGCGAGAGGCTCGGGTAATAGGCGCTCCGACGACCGTGCTTGACGAGTACCTCAGTACGTTCCTCAGGTGAGTGCGCGGGGCCGCCTGAATTTACGGTGTCATGTCCGTAGGCCGCATCTGGCGTCTCCTGGCTGGCCGGCATATCGTCAGCAGCCAGCTCGCGACCTCCGACCACTGGAGGGTAGCGGTATGGCTCCCGGATCTCCGCAGGCGCCGCCTCCGCGTCATGGGAATGCCGGGCAAGCTCACGTTCAAGCGATTCGCGGGCGTCCGAGAGCTTGCGCTCGAGTTCTGCGGTTTCGTGCTTCAGGTCAGCGAGGCGTTGGCTCTTTAGGCGGGGGTTATGGTCGAAGTGTGTTCTCACTTTCTCACCTCTAGCGTGCGGCCTGTGCTAGGCATATCCAGGTTTTTGGTGACCAGAATGACTGGCGAAGTTCGTGACTGGTATCGGCTGACGCGGCGGCGGGCCGTCGCCGATCGGGACGGATCGCTGATGGGGTAGGTCAGGCCAGAGCACCCGCGACCCTGGTCGCCCCGCGAGGTGGGATCCGGATATGCCCGAGGCCGCCCTCGCATCTGGAGGGCAACATCTGACCGTGACTCGGCGTCGCGGGTAACTTGAGGCATGCTCGCTATTAGAACACATGTGCGAGTCCAGTGTGAAGAGAGTTGTAGTAGAACACACGTTCGTTCGCGCCTGATCCAACCCGGCGGAAGGCCTGGGCCGCGCGGCCGCCGAGTAGGCCTTGACCTGCGAAGATGGCGGGCGCTGGCCGTGCGGGAGGTACCGGCCCGGCTCGCCCCACCAGCTTAGTGGTGGGATCTGTCGCCCATCCAGTTTCATTACCTGACGCAGGCAAATGGTGCCGTCGCGTAACGACATGGGACAGCCCGGTCATCGGCGGACTGGCGACCGGAGCATTTCCCTCTCGCAGTCAGCCTCGGAACCCCGGCGGGGGTGCTAATGGTGCCGGCAGCTCGCAATCGGGATGGTGGAGGTGCGGGTGGGTGATGCGGGTGGAGTGGCTGCGGGGTGGCGCCGCTCGGCGGAGTTCGAACGCCCCGGGTCAGATCGGGCCGATCACCGGCCAGGGGAGCTTGACCGGGCTGATGCCCTGCGCCTGGCCGGGCTGGTGGATGACCGCCCTGAGCGGGTTCTGCGGGCGGTCGGCAGGCAGCCCGAGCTGCTGGCGGCCATGGCCAGGCGGCCGCGGCTGCAGGCGGCGCCCGGAGCAGGCGTGCGCGTGGCGGCGCTGATCGCCGGCGGCAGGGTCGGCCTGGCCGGTGCCGGCCAGCGCCCGCCGCATTCCCCGGGCCGGTATCGGCCACGTTGACCGGGCCGATCATCAGGCTCACGGATCGTGAATTGGCCGCCCTGACGGGCCGGACAAGCCGGAAGGCGGACCAATAAGTGCCCGAATCGTCCAGATTTGTAGCGGGTCACCTATTGGTAGGTAAAGAGTAGTGCGGCCCCTATGACGGGCGGGGAAATTCTCGGCACTTGTAGTCTCATGACTGAAATGACCGCTATGATCTCGCGGGTGGCCAACCTGGGGGTCGCGTCGATCGGCAGCATCGGCGGCAACCTGAATTTCGCGGACCCCCCCTCCCATCCTGCGGCGTTACTGATCGCCGTGGACACCCCGATGCCGGACACCCTGCGGAGCAGGCGGCTCTCGTGTCCTGACCGCACCGTGGCGGCTACCGGACCGGCTGAGGCATTCGTCGCACCCGCATTCCCTCCGGGCATTGAACGTGGCCTGCCGCGCTGCCGCGCGACCATCTAACGACCTATGCCGGTACCAGAGGAGAACAGATGACGGATCAATCAGCGACTGCGGTCGCGGGAACGGCGCCGGCCCCCCCAGCCCGGCTGGAGCCCAATGCGATCGGGGTGGCGCAGGACACTGTCATCGGGATGG
>CAYPQM010000238.1:0-7395 GCA_964412845.1 uncultured Streptosporangiaceae bacterium | reverse complement strand
GCCGCGCACAGATCGTCCAGATCTGGTGCTCGGCGTGGTTGGTGAACCGGCGCCACGAGGCGGGTTGTCATGGGGTCGCGGCGGCTGATCGGACGTTCGTTGCCGTCGGGCACGGCGGTTGCGGTGAGGTTAGGTCAGCGTGGCAGGCCGGCGGCGATGGCGGCTGTCCAGCGGCTGACCAGTTGCTGGCTCAATTCGCCGGTGGGGTCGTGGTCGGGGTTGACCTCGGTGAGCGTCAGGCAGGCCAGCCCGGGATGCCCGGCGGCGGTTCTGAGGGCGTCGAAGGTATCCGCCAGGGACAGGCCGCCGTGGTAGCGAGGGCAGTCTCCCAGCGGGAAGCTTGCGTAGTCGATGACATCGACGTCTAGGTGACACAGCAGGGCACGCTTGTTCCGCAGCCGCGCCAGGGACCGGATGGCGCGGCTTCCGGCGGTTCCGGGTGGCATATCGCTGACCGGGACGCCGTAGAGGCCATGGCTGGCGAAGCGCCGCCACTGGCCGGGTGAAAGCTGCGCCGGGTGGAAGCCGAACAGCACCAGTGACGCGGCGTCGAGCAGCGGCCCGTCTGGCCGCAGGGCCGCCAGCTCGGGATCGCCGTCGCCGAGCAGGTGGGCGACCCCGCAGCTGTCCAGGACCCCCCACCCCTCCTGCGGCGTGTCCAGGTCCGCGTCGCCGTCGAGGTAGAACACGCCCACCTCACTGCTGGCCTGTTCGTGCCTGCGAAGCCCGGCTACGGCGCCCAGCACCAGCGTGCAGTCACCGCCGAGCAGAACCGCGATATCGCCGTCGGCCCGTGCGGCCGCGACAGCAACGGCGACCCGGTCAGCCACCTCGAGCACGGCCGGCAGGTTCCGGGCGCCCGACGGTGCGGCGGTGGTCGCGAACAGGCTCACCGGCAGGTCGCCCGCATCGAATGCCGCAACGCCGGCAGCCTCTAGCGATTCGGCCAGGCCAGCGGCCCGCAACCGCGCCGGGCCCCGCTCGACGCCGGGCGCGTGCGCCCCGGCGCTGCTCGGCACCCCGATCAGCCGCAGCCGTGTCATCGTCGCCACCTTTCGCCATCACTCCACCACCTCCAGTGTCGCCCTCGTCTAGTCAGTGACGAGGCCGGCCAGACCCGGATCGCCGGCGGTAGCCCGCCCGGGGTGCGCGTTCGTGAACAGAGATATCTGTCTGCGCTCGGTGATCATGGCCAGCGACCTTGATCGCCTCAGGGCCGGCGGATGGACCGGACCGCCCAGGGCTCATGCCAGCGGTCGCTTCCCGGTCGCCCGGGCGCCGGCTGACCTGGCCAGCGGGCGACCCAGCACCTGTGCGCCCGAGCACGGCCCGTCCGCCGGCACGCGGTCATCGCTGCCGTTGCCTGAGCCTGCGGTTCTTGATCCGGTTGCCGAAGGTGGCCATGTCGCACCAGGTGCCTGCCCGGCAGTGGGAGCGGTCGTAGAAAGCCCTCCGGCAGTCCGGGTTGCTGCACGCCTTCAGCCGCTGCCAGGTGCCATCTCGCTGGGAGTCGCGGATCACCAGCAGCAGGGCGAGCAGCCCCGCGTGACTCGGTGAACGCTCGTGGTCAGGGCACTAGCTCCGGGCGACGGCGCTGCGCGGTCGCGAGGTTCCCCTGTATCGTCCCGGCGGCCGACGGCCGCGGGGCCGTTCACGGCACGAGCTCGCGCCGCCCGGGGCGCCGCAGGTCGCCGGGGGAGATGCCGGCGGTCGGCACCCGGGTCCGCACCTCGGTCACGTACGCATCGATCGTCTTCTGCCGTGTGGCCGCGGCCACGGAGACCCGGTGGTGGCCGTCCTTGACGAAGTACATGTCGCCGACGAGGTACAAGTCGATCGGCGGTATCGCCGTACCGCGCCGCTGGGCGAGGTCGAGGCGCTCCCACCGCTGCCGCACCCGGCTGGAGGTGGGCCGGAACCTGCGGTCGAAGTCACGCCGGGAGTCGACGGTTCCGGTCACGGCGTCGAGCTGGATGGTCTGCAGGCCGAGGTAGCGCTCCCCGCGCCAGCCCAGGACCGCGACCACCTCGTCGAACGACAGGATGCGGGTAGCATCAGGCCGGCGGCGCAGCCAGCCGGCGACCCGGGCCGCCGCCTGCCGCCGCCGGGCCCGGCTGAAGTCGTCCTCGACATCCACCCACAGCAGTCCGGTGTCAAAGTGCACGGACATCCCCTCCACGTGCGACGCTCATCTTCATCGTTGAAGAAGTCTATTCTTCAACGATGAAGTGCGCAAGGCGGCAACCGTGACAGTACGGCCGGGGCGCCAGGATCACCGCGTGGCGCCGGTGCGTCCCGATCGCATGACCCTGCAGCGGGTGGCGGCCGAGGTGGGGGTGTCGGCGAAGACCGTATCCAACGCGTTCACCCGCCCCGACCAGCTCTCGGCTGCCACCCGCGAGCGGGTGCTCGCCGCCGCTGCCCGCCTCGGGTACGCGGGCCCGGACCCGCTGGCCGCGGGCCTGCGCCGGGGCCGCGTCGGCGCGCTTGGCTTCGCCTACGACCACGGGCTCTCCTACGCCTTCGACGACCCGGTCGCCGTCGCCGTGCTCGCGGGGATCAGCTCCGTCGCCGAGCAAGCCGGCAGCGGCCTGCTCCTGGTCCCCGGCTCGGCGCCCGCCGAGCGGAACACCGCAGCAGTCGCCGGCGCCGTCATTGACGGGCTGGTGGTCTTCTCACTGGCCGATGACGATCCGCTGCTTGACCCCGTGCGTGCCCGGCAGCTTCCCTTTGTCGTGATCGACCAGCCGGACCCGTCAGCCTTGCGGGGCATATCCGAGGACGGCCGCCCGCCGTGGATCGGTATCGATGACCGGGCCGCGGCGGCAGGCGCAGCCGCGCACCTTCTCGCTCTGGGCCACCGGCAGCTCGGCGTCGTCTCCTTCGGCCTGGCCCGCCGCGGGTTCCACGGCATGGCCGACGAGGCAGCACAGCAAGGAGCCACCTACGCCGTCACCCGGCGCCGGCTGGCCGGCTACCGGGATGCGGTCGTCCGCGCCGGGTTGGACTGGTCGACGGTAGCGGTCGAGGTGGCTGCCACCAGCGGAGTCGAGGAGGGTGCCGCCATGGCCGCCGCGCTCCTGGCCCGGACTCCGCGCCCCACCGGCCTTCTCTGCCTGTCCGACCGGCTTGCTGAGGGGGCCCTGCGGTGCGCTGGCCGACTGAGCCTGCGCGTCCCCGACGACCTCTCGATCATCGGCTTCGACGACGCGCCGGGAGCCGCTGCCCTCCGGCTCAGCACCGTACGCCAGCCGCACCGGCGCAAGGGTGAGCTTGCCGCACGGGCGCTGCTCGACCTTGTCGCCCGGCGGCGCACCGAGCACGCGCAGCTTCTGCCCACCGAGCTCATCGTCCGGGCCACCACCGGGCCGCCCCCCGCGTCACAGGACGCTGACATCCGGCAGGGGTTCCCGCCCCGCCGGACATGAGCCCGTACTCATCCATCACGCGCTGATGCGGGGCTGTGCCCGGTGGGCGGCGTCGCGGCGGGCGCGCCCGCCGGACCTGCCTGCCTGGGCACTGGCCGGCTGATCAGCAGCTGGGGCCGGGTGCCCCGGGCGCTGGTATGGGATACCGGGGGCGCGGTCGGCTGCAGGTCAACTTGTCCACCGCGCGATCATGGATGCTGTCCGTGCCCGTCCGTAACGGTAGGCGCCAAGCCGGCCCGGGCGCACGGACACATGGCAGACAGGGCCAGGTATTCTCGCGCTGATTGATGCAATCTGGCCAGGTCAGAGGCAATTTCGGGGGACAAGGCAATGCGGTCTGCAAAACCGCCGGTTCCAAAACGCAACGCTGGGGCTTGCCGTCGCCAGCGATAGGATCACCGACGAGCTTCCTGCCCTGAAGTCGTCCTACCGGGCCCAGGCGCCGGTGCTGGCCAGCCAGCTCGCCCGCGAGGACGGGACAGCACCAGTCGTCAAAGAGATAGCCCGCGTTCCGGGATGACCATTCCCGGCCATCTTCTCTCGCCGGGCGCGGCAGCGTGATGCCGCGATCAGGGCACGTAACCGCCGGCTCCATACTGGCCACACGCCACACCGATCCCTTCCACCGGAGCAGCACATATCAGCCAGATCGGCGCCATCCAGCCGCGCACCCTCACGTGATAACCGACTACCCCAGATCGGCGGGTAGGCGCGCGGTTATCAAGAGCCTTTGCGCTGTGTGGCAGTCACGGTTACCCAGCCCGGCGGGCAACGGGCCGACCGTGTGTTTATGCATCAGCGTGCTTCGGGCGACCATCCTCATTTGCCGCCGACCGTGGGTGTGAGCGACTCACGAGAGCCTGTCGACCAAGTCTGCGAGCATCAGTTGCCTGTCCGAACCGGGTCTGAGTCCATCCCGCATCCCCCGCAACTGAGCTACAGCTCTTCTACTTATGCTCTCCGCGCCGTGGATGTCCACGATTCGGGATAGCGCGCGGAGCGCCCAGCTCTGGTTGTATGGGATGCCTTCGCGCTCGGTGAGCGTTCTTGTGAGCTCCTCGGCCTGGCTGGCGTCAGGATCAGCCACTAGCGAGAGATAAGCAACCAGCCGACGACCGGCCTTGGGACTGAGCAAGTCAGCTTCTGGCTCGTAGCGATCCAGAGGCATGTAGCTGAGGATCTGCCGGGCGTTTTGGCCCATGGCCTGCGTGCGCCGATGGCCAGAGGGCATCGTTGCCCGGATCTGTTCGTACTCCTCAGCGAGCTGGTAGATCTTCCCCAGTTTTTCATCTGCCGGTACAGTCTTGCCCGCGGTTGCTACAGCCCGGACCGCATCAATGGTCTCTTGCTGCTCGCGTGCGACAGCCCGTTGCCTGGCAGCAAGCTTGATGGAGGTGCCGCCTGGCAAGTCGACGCTGCTCACGATGCCGCGCAGCCAGGGAAGACAAGCAACAGCCAGCAAGGTAACTGTTACGAAGTCGATCTTCAGGTTAGGCCACACTAGGTGCGCCACCACTGCCGCAATCGCCACGGTAGTTACGCCGACTGAAGTCCACAGCGTCCATCTGTCATTTTCTGCGCCGTCACCCATAGAGATCATGGTGACGGACTTTCAGCTGCAGGGCAGCAGGCTCGGCACTTCGAAGCTATAGGCGCAGAACTCGCGCATCGGCGCAGGCTCAATCCGCAACTGGTGCCTGTGCTCGGCGGTGGTATGCGGCTCGACGGCTCCCGCCTCTGCGGCCTGCACCTATTAACCGCGCCTTGTTTGCCCGTGCTGGGCGCGCCCGGCCATGCATGCAGCCCAGGTCCTAAGGCTTGCCCAGCGTTGCCGCGACCGCTCCCTGCTCTTCCCTTCAAGATGTCGCGGGTTGGCAGCAGGCCAGGTCAGACAGCCGGCGCTTGAGCTACAGGCCGGCCGTAGGTGACGGCCTCGCGCACCTCCCGGGGCAGGGACTGGGCGAGTTGGGCGTCGGGCTGAGCGCCGAGCGAGTCGTTGATCGTAGAAAACGCCAGGCGAAGGGCCACGAAGGCGGTGATGGCGAAGATCTGCCCGTCATCGAGCCCGGAATCGCGGAGCGCCTGGATGTCGGCCGGCGTTGTCGCGTTGGGGTCCCTGGCGACCTTCCGGGCCCACGCGGCTATGGCCTTGTCCTGGTCCGTCAGCCCGGCGTCGCTGCCATTCAGAACCCCGGCCGCGACAGCGGCGTCCGACGTTTTGCCCAGCTTCCCGCCCCACGCCAGCGAGCAGTAAGAGTCACCGAGGGCCGAGGCGGCGGCGGTCACCAGGATCCCGCGCTGGCGGAAGGCCAAGCCGCTCGGCGTGAATGCCTCAGACATCAACCCGAACAGCTGCTTCAGGGTGCCCGGCTGGTGCGCCCACAGCCGGGACACGTTCCACACGTAGCCGCCCTCTGCGAGGTCTTCGTCGTAGAGCGCCCGCGCTGGAGCGGACAGCGGGGGTTCTTCGAGAAAGCTTCCGGTCATGCCCGTTCTGCTCCTTCGGGTTTGCGGGCCAGGTAGCCCACGACGTTGATGTCGGCCCGCAGCGGCAAGCCGTCCCGTAGCTGCCCCTGAGCCTGCTCCACGGCCGCGCGATGGAACTCAGCCTCGCCGACGTTCTGGATGGCCTCATACGCTGGCCCGGTAGAGGCCAGCGCACGCGCGTACAGCTGCGGGTCCGCGAACTCCCAGGCGAACGGAACGTCCAGGCGCTCGACATCGAGGAATCCGTGCGACGCGAGGAGTTGCTCGCCCGCACCAGGGCGGCCGAGCGACACCATCACAGCCTGGTTGCCGACCTTCTCCGCCGCAGCAAGGCGGAACGGCGCCAGCGCCCAGGCTCCAGGGGACACCTTCAGGTGACCCCACACCGTTATCCCGGCCCGTCCGCCTGGGCGAAGGACCCGGTGTATCTCGGCAATCGCGCGTGGTGTGGTGCCCCAGATCCCCCGGAAGCTGGTGACAACGTCGAACGACGCCGGGTCCCACGGCAGGGCGTGCATATCGCCGACCCTGATGTCGCAGTCAGGGTTCCGGTCCCGGGCCACCGTCACCAGCCTGGCCGAGGCGTCGATACCGGAGCAGGAAGCGCCGCGCAGGCCAGCCAGCTCGACGGCAAGCCCGGACCCGCACGCCACGTCGAGCAGCCGGTCCCCGGCATCGACGCGGAGCCGATGGTGCACAGCGACGTACTCCCGGCAGTTGCCCGGCTCGCTGAGGGTCGCGAAATCCACCGCCTTGCGGCCCCAGCCCTCATCCACCAGCGCCCACCGGGAAGACTCTGTGCCCTGCCTCGTCATTGCCGCTCCTCTGCGCCGCCAGGTCTCCCGCTGCCCTGCCGGCCTGCCCGCCGGGCCGGCCGGCAGGACGCGCATGACAGCGGGTGGCATGGCTAGCAAAGCGTGCCACAACGCCGTGGCGGGCCCGGCTTAGGTAGGACGCACCGGCATACAGGTGGAGGTCCCAGTCTGCGGTCACTGGTTGTACCCAGGCAACCTTGGGAAGGTGTCCCGCCCGCCGAAGCGGCGAATCTGCGCTCGCGTCGCGCTGAGCCTGCTGAACCGCAAACGAGCGAATATTCGGCAGGGAGTTCCGCTCCAGGACTCAAACGATCACGATGCTGCTCACTCTACGTAGCGCCTGAGGCCGCAGATGGCCGACGCGTGAATGCAGCCGTTAGAGCTACCTCGTACCTCTTCCCGATGCGGAAGACGCTCTCTGCCGCTAGACCTCCGGGAACCCCCTGCTCAGGCAGGCTGGGCAGCAGCGCGAGTGCCACTCGAATGGCACTTTTCGAAGGTGAGGTATTCGGTTCAACGTTCGAAAAAGATCCGCGATCTGGGAGCCCCCTTACGGAATCGAACCGTAGACCTTCTCCTTACCATGAATGACCGGCAGGTTCTGTAACCGCAGGTAGAGGGCATGACCAGCCAGAACACGAGCACAGACCAGCGCCCGCAAGCCT
>CAYPQM010000237.1:0-7421 GCA_964412845.1 uncultured Streptosporangiaceae bacterium | reverse complement strand
CCGGTGGCGGCGGTACGACGTACCCCAGCACCTCGCACCAGAAACGAGCGACGCGCTCAGGTTCTGCGCAGTCGAAGGTGACTTGGATCTGCTTGACCGATGCCATCGGTCCACCATAGAGGCGGGGTCTTTCGTCTTCTCCACGGGCCCGCCCCTGGCTAAGTTGTGGCGCATGCGGCCGGCTCTTGAAGATGAGCGGGACCTTGAGCGTGGATGACCATCCTGACGGTGTCGATGCCCACTACATCCGGGAGTCCAGTGCGCCCGAGATCGACGACGAGGGTCGAGAGATCTGGCTTTACGTATACAGCCCCGGGGCGGGGGACTGCCCCCGCAACGGTGTTCGGGGACAGTCCCGGATGGAGCGCCGCAAACGCTCGGTCGGCGGCACGACCGGCGTCGGGGAAGCGAGATCAGCCGCTCTTTCGCGGCGTTGGGAAACGGGCGGCATAACGCTTTTGCCAGGGCGTCTCCACAGCATGCGGGTCATAATGCTGCCGGACGAAGGCAACGGCCTGTTCCGGCGGTAGCCCATCGATGATCGCCAGGCAGGCCAATGCTGTCCCGGTCCTTCCGCGGCCGCCGGTACAGGCGATCTCCACGCGTTCAGTCAGGGTGCGTTTCCAGGCTTCGTGCAGGATCTGCTGTGCGCGTCCCCGGTCGGCCGGCAGCCAGAAGTCGGACCAGCGCACCCAGCGGGCCTCCCAGGCAACGGCGGGCGGTGGCTTGCTGAGCAGGTAGACGGCGAAAGTGGGCCCTGGCCCGAACGGGAGCGCCCGCCGCAGGCTGCGGCCTCTGACGAGCCGGCCCGATGGCAGGTGCAGCACGCCAGCGCTGGAAGGATCCCATGGGCTGGTCACCGTGCCACCCTAGGCCAGGGGACGCGAAGGCCGCCTCACCAGCCGGAGCCGGCCGGCGGAAAACGCAAGGAACGCGCACGCGGCACGGCAGCAGAGTATGTCCGCTACGAATGGTTCGCCGCTGTCTCGATGCGTGTGCGTTGCGGCAGGTGTATATGGCGGCCGCCATTTGGGTTCTGGCCTGATGAAGCGGCCGGGTACCGGTTCGGCGTTCACTCGCAGTGACGTCTGGCCCGGCGTACTTGGCGTCATTTATGCACCCGGGCCGTCGATGCCGCGCCGGGTGCGGTGGCTCGGCTGACATGCAGATTGGCTATCTTGTCCGCTCACCCGAAATGTTCGCAGCGTGCCTGGTCTGGTGGGGTACTGGCCGGGCCGGGACGCTGGCGCGGGCCCGGATCGGCCCGGGCCCGCGCCTGAATCAGTGGGGTATGTCAGCCCCGGCAGGCGGCGCTGCCGGAGTCGCTGTAGCTCAGCGCCGTGGCGGGGTCTGCGCCTGGTCCGGCGAGCGCGGGCTTGTAGTCCCAGCTGTAGCTGTCCGGGTGCAGGCTGAGCTTCAGCACGCCGAAGGCCTGGTCCTGGCCGGTGACCACGTTCGGGTTGCTGTAGGTACCGTTTTCGGTCGCGAGGGTGTCGAGGGCCTCGCCGCCGGAGCCGGCCGTGATCTGCGTGATGCCGTGCCGCGGGTCGGGGTGCCCCGCCGGGTCCATCGGGCGGAAGCGCGCGTAGTAGTGTTCATGGCCGTTGAGGATCAGCGTCGCGTGCGCCTTGTACAGCAGCTTCCACCAGGCGTCGGCGGCGAGGCCCTCGGTGCTGTCCGCGCCGGGAGCGCCCGGGTCGGGGACGTCGGCGCTGGTGTCGGCCGCGGTGAAGGTCGGCTGGTGCCAGTACGCGATTGTGCATGCCTGGTGGCTGCTGGCCAGGTCCGCGGCCAGCCACTGGGTTTCCTGGGCCAGCAGGCCGCCGTCCGTGGTGGAGCAGTCGTTGCTGAACGCCGCGGACTCGCACTCGATGTTCAGCGAGATGATGTGCCAGTTGCCCAGGTCGTAGGAGTACCAGCCTTGGCTCGCGGCGGTGTCGTCGCCAGCCTGCCCCTGCGCGTCCGGCGTGCCGTTCTGGTCATGCCCGTTGAAGTAGCCGAAGTAGCCGGTGCCGTTCTGCCCGGGCTCGTTGTCGCCTTTCTTGGTGTAGGCGTAGTACTCGTGGTTGCCCGGGGCCGGGCGCTCGAGCATCTTCAGGCCGCCCCAGGCCTGCTCGAAGGACTGCTCGAAGTCACTCAGCTTGCCCACCTGGTACTGCTCGTCGCCGAGCAGCGCGACCAGGTCCGGGTGCATCGCGTCGGCCTGCTGCGCCGTCGCATACTCGGCGCTGAGGCCACCGAGAGCAGGGCTGCCGCACTTGAGGGCCGCAGGCGTGCCGGTGTTTTCCGCGTTGTCCGGCTCGCAGGCGATATCACCAACCGCCGCGAGCGTATAGGTCCTGGCCTGACTGGCATGGGCGGCATACGGCCAGTCGCCGAGTGCCCCGGTATGGGCCACGGCGACGCCGGCCGTCGCCACGACGCCAATCCCGGCCAGGCCTAGCGCCACCATGTACGAACGCAATGCCACCTCGGTTCGTCCCTTCACGAGAGCGGATACCGACCCGAACCTAGGCGGTACCCCCAATGCGCCGGCGGCCATCAGGTGATCAGCAGATGAACAAATGCCCTGGCACCGCCTCGGCGCACCCACACGGATACGACCCGCGCCTGGTGAGCCGCTGACGCCACCGTGTTCGGAGGGCAGCACAGTCGCGGGCGGGTGGATGGATGTCGCTGGTGGTAATCGTGGCTGCCCGCTACTAGGGCAGGTAGAGGTGCAGCCCGGCGGGCATGTGGTCAGTGGCGGCGATGGTGCCGCGGAACACGCCGTTGATGTAGGCGGCGACGTTGGCTGGATAGGCTCCGCCGGGACTGTGCTGTGCGGTGAGGCGCAGGATGGCAGACGGCTGGCTTTTGTGCCCGTCGGCCAGCTCAGCGAGGGACATCTTGCCGGCGGTGGTGTGCTCGATCATCGTGGCTCCTGCCTTGGCCGCGCCAGGCTCGCCCGGAGTGAGCGGCTATCCCCGCTGGGCGGATGGCTGGTCACGTGGTGGCCGGTTCGCGGTTCGTCGTCGGTTCTGGCCCAGCACCCACTGTGACATGACAGGGATCAGCCACGAGACTAGCCCGCGACCACGCTGTCCGCGGTATGACAGTGCACCCGGCTCGGGTTAGAAGCGGATGTCGGCGTCCGCCAGACTGGCGGGAGTGGGAGGGCTTGTGGACCCGACTGAGTTACGGGCGGGCAGAACAAAGTGCGTCATGGGTTACGTCCCGACACCGGGCGCCCCGGCTCCTAACGCCCGCCACGCGGCGCACACGACGGTGGGGATACCGTCGTGCCTGGCGAAACGGGTGACCAGACCGGTCAGGAATCGAGAAGCGCCGGCCGCGGAGCCCCAATTAACGTGCCCCTATGACTTCCATCGAATCCGTCACCCTCGAAGTGGCCGACCCCACGGCCGCACGCCGCTTCTACACCGCCGCCTTCGGCCTGGGCACTCAGCTGCGCCTGCGGGCCTCGCAGGCCCCGGAAACCGGCTTCCGTGGATTCACGCTGTCGCTCACGGTGTCGCAGCCAGCTACCGTCAGCGGTCTCATCGGTGCCGCCCTGGACGCCGGCGCCACGCCGCTGAAGCCGGCCGTGAAGTCGTTGTGGGGTTACGGCGGCGTCGTGCAAGCCCCGGATGGGACGATCTGGAAGGTCGCTACCTCGGCGAAGAAGGACACCGGCCCAGCCACCCGGCAGATTGACCAGATCGTGCTCCTGCTGGGAGCTGCGGACGTGGCCGCGAGCAAGCGGTTCTACGTCGACCGCGGCCTCGCCGTGGCGAAGAGCTTTGGCCGCAAGTACGTCGAATTCGCCACGCCGTCCAGTCCCGTGAAGCTGGCGCTCTACGGGCACCGTGCCCTCGCCAAGGACGCCGGTGTCCCTCCCGACGGCACCGGATCGCACCGGCTCGCGATTGGCAGCGATGCCGGGCCTTTCACCGACCCGGACGGGTTCGCGTGGGAGGCCGCATCGCTGTGAGCCGGGCGGCGCAGTACGACGGCAGCACAGCCGTCACATGGGATCGCCGCGTGGCTCGGTATCGGCTGCGGCGCGACGTACCATCTTGCCTGTGACCAGCAGTCCCGCATCCGAGCAGCACCTGCGTGACCTCGCGCGGCTGCGCCGTGTCCGCGACCGGATCGATCGGGAGTACGCGCAGCCCCTGGATGTCGAGGCGCTCGCCCGCGGTGTGCACATGTCGGCCGGACATCTCAGCCGCGAGTTCCGGCTTGCCTATGGTGAGTCTCCGTACAGCTACCTGATGACGCGGCGCATCGAGCGGGCGATGGCGCTGCTGCGCCGGGGCGGCCTCAGCGTCACCGAGGTCTGCTTCGCGGTCGGCTGCTCGTCGCTGGGCACCTTCAGCACTCGCTTCACCGAACTGGTCGGCATGCCACCCAGCATCTACCGGCGCGACGCGGCGCACACGACGGCGGGTATGCCGTCGTGTGTCGCGAAACAGGTGACCAGACCGATCAGGAATCGAGAAGCGCCGGCCACGAGCTGTGACTAGCGTGATGGCCATGGACATCACCATTCACGCCAGCGCCCTGCCGCACGACGACCCGGACGCATCTCTGGTCTTTTATCGCGACACTCTCGGCTTCGAGGTCCGCGCTGACGTCGGATCCGGCAAGATGCGCTGGATCACGGTCGGCCCTCCCGGCCAGCCCGGCACGTCAATCCTCCTGGCGCCGCCGGCCGCCGACCCCGGCATCACCGACGACGAGCGCCGCACCATCACCGAGATGATGGCCAAGGGAACCTACGGCTGGATCCTCCTGGCCACCAAGGACCTTGACGGCACCTTCACGCGGCTGCAGGCCAGCGCCGAGGTCGTGCAGGAGCCGACCGAGCAGCCGTACGGCGTTCGTGACTGCGCGTTCCGCGATCCCGCGGGCAACCTGATCCGCATCCAAGAGCTGCGCTGATCCGCCCGGCAGTCCGCAGCCATGTGCACAGACGCGTACCGTGAGGCGCTGACCCGACATCTCTCAGCCCCGACATCATCGGCCCCGGCCCCGACGTCGAGCCAGCGCCTGGCCGCTGAGGTCGGCTGCGAAGGCATTGTGGGGCGGCCGCTTCAGTGGCGTGGCAGGTCAGTCCGGGTCGGCGCTCAGGTCGGATTTCAGCAGGTCGGCGAAGCGGTTGACGGCGCCGGTCATGTCGAAGTCCGGATCGAGGAGCCACTGGATGGATAGGCCGTCCATCACGGCCATCAGCAGCCGCATCGCGGTCCAGATCGGCTTGGGCCCGCACCTCGCCCGTAGCCACCCCCGGCGCAGCCGACTGACGACGTCGGCGTGCACGTCCGGGTAGCGGTTGCGGACAGACATGACGCTGTCGACGCGGCAGGCGACTTCGGTCGTCCGCATTCAGCCTGAATGGTCCGGCATCGGCTCGGCCAGCGCTGCCCGCCACGGGGGCGGGTCGAAGGGGTCGGCAAAGTACTGGGTCTCATGGGCGACGAGGCCGCCGGAGAACTCCATGATGCTGACCGAGTGGGAGGGCACGCCGTCGTAGCTGATCACGCACTCGCTCACCCATACGTCCCCGTTGCCGCTGATCCGGAGCACGGTAAAGTGCCGGTCCGCCGGATGGCCACCGCGTTGCGCCGCAATGGTCGCGCGGCCGCGGAACCGTTCCCCGGATTGCGGGTAATCCAAGATCGCGTCCGCCGCGTAGATGGCGTGCTCGGTCGCGCTGTCCCCTTGCTCGGAGGCCCGCCAGTGCTCCATGATCCTGGCCCTGGCCTGGGCGTCACCGTCCATCGTCTCGCTCCTCAAGTCCGGCGGGCGGGTTCCGCTGTCTGCACCTGGGACTGTCACTGGTTTCGCCGCCATTGAAGCTATCCCAGCCGGAGCAGCAGCAGGAAGCCCGGGGCGGCTGGCTATGCGGATGGATCGATCATTCCGGCGCTCCCGAACGGCCATTATGCGGCCCCGGAAGGCACCGTTGGCTGGCTCAGCAGACCGGATTACCCGGCGCACCGCGCTGTGTGAGCGACAGTGACGCGGACCGGCCAGGCGGGAAGCTGGCCGGTCCGCGTGCGGTGCTGCTGCATCAGCTGTGCTGGAACGTGCTGCTGGCTGTGCCGAACAGCATGCCTGCGGTGAACACGTGGCTATGCAGAGCCGAGTCGAGGTATTGCGCGCCGTCCGCTGTGATGGTCGTCGCCAGGTTGCTGATGGTGAGGTGGGTCGCATCGCCGCCAAAGCTGGCGCCGTTCAGGCTCAGCTGGAACAGCGAGATCCGGGTGCCGGCCGAAGTCAGGGCGCTCTGCGTGACGATGCCGTTCACGATGTTGACCTGGATGCTGGTGAGCCGCACGATGCGCAGCGGGAACAGCTTGGTGAATACGATGCTGCCGCCTGCCGAGGCCTGGCCGTTGAAGGTCGTCAGGTCGACGCTGCCGCCGGTCAGCGGCAGCGTGATGGTGGCGCTGAGGTTGGACAGATTGATGCTCATCTTCCCGGGCGGGAGGACCACCGGCACGATTCCGGCGCCGAGGAGCTGGCCGGCGACGCCAGGAGCGCTGACCGTGGTGGCGCTGCCTCCAATGACAGTGATCACACTGTCCGCAGCGGCGGCGGAACCCGCGGTGGCCACGCTGACGGCAGGTAGGGCGGCTAGCGCAAGCACCACTGGGGCAAGCAGTAACCGGCGACTGTGGCGGGACATGTTTCCTCCTTATGGGCGCGGGTCATCGGGAAGGGCGCGCCGCAGCGCGATCGGTTGCCCGCGCGCCTGGCCGCGGGCCTCCGCCCGGAAGGTGAGTGCCGATGCTACTGGTCAGTAAGTTGGGCTTGCTATGCGCGCGGGTGACAATCTGCGGGCCCGGCTTTGGCACAAATCGATATGGCCGTCTTCGATCCAGGCTCGCGGCGGGGGCAGCACCGAGCAGGCCGATCATGCCCGCCGGCGATCTCTGCTCCAGCCGCATTTCGCACCCAGGCGGATGCCCTACTGGAACACGTTCTAGTTCTGGATTAGAGTCAGGATGTGCCCCGCATCGACGTACCCGGTGGCCGGGATCCGCTTTTGCACCTGTGGGGCGGCACCGGTAACAAGCTCACCGGGCCGGCGGCCGCGTTCAGCGACGCCGTCTACCGGAAATCTACGCTGCCCCTGCGCGAGTTCGAGGCCGCCCGCATCACGATCGCCCGGGTCAACGACTGCCGCATCTGTCTCAGCGTGCGGCCCGAGGATGGCCCGGGCCAGGCGTTCTATGACGCGGTGCTGGGCGACGGCGCGGGGTTGGCCGAGCGGGAGGCGCTGGCCGCGGAGTTCGCCCAGCGGTTCGCGATCGACCACCTCGGCATGGACGACGCTTTCTGGGCGCGCCTGCATGCTGCTTTCAGCGACGACGAACTGGTCCAGCTGGGGTTGTGCGTGGGTTCGTGGCTGGCGTTCGGACGGCTCAACC
>CAYPQM010000236.1:0-7651 GCA_964412845.1 uncultured Streptosporangiaceae bacterium | reverse complement strand
CCGTCAGCGAGCAGTACCTGCGGCTGAACTTCACCGCCAACACCGGCTGGCCCGCCGGGCAGGTCTCCGAATTCGAGATCTTCTCCGGCACCGGCGGGGCGTCCGACGCTCCCCTGTGGGCCGCCTGAGCTAGCCCGCAAGCCAACGGCCGGCGCGTCCTGACCCGGGACGCGCCGGCCACCGACTTGCCGCCAACCGGATCCTCTCGTCGTCGATCGAATGGAGTTCTGCGGCCGCACGACCCACCTCCGGTCTCGCAGAATGTGAGCGGATTACCGCGGATAAAGTAGAACAGGTTCTACCACAGCTCCGCAACGCGGCCGGGTCACCGACCGAGCAAGCGTTAGGGAGGTCGGGGCGGAGCTGCGATAATGATGGAGTGAGCGGGACAAGGAAGAACCAGGCTGGCAGTAGAAGCGGGTCCGCGGGCACCGCGCGAAGCGGGACCCCGGGCACCGCGCGAAATGGGTCCGCGGGCACCATGACCGCCGACGGAACCGTGCGCTCGGAGCGCCGCGCCCATATGGTCCTGCTCGCAAGCGAGCTTTTCGCGCAAAAGGGTTACCGCGCCACGACCGTGCGCGAGATCGCGGATGCCGCCGGGATTCTCTCCGGCAGCCTGTACCACCACTTCGATTCCAAGGAATCAATCGGCGACGAGATCCTGTCGAGCTTCATCAACGAGGTGCTCGCCGACTACCGCGCTGCCGTGGCCTCAGCTGGCAGCCCGCGGGCCGTGCTGGAGCAGATCGTGCACTCGACCAGCCGCACCCTGTCCCGGCACCGGGCGGCCCTCGCGATGCTGCAGAACGACTGGAGCTACTTCAGCACCCAGCCACGGTTCGGCTACCTGCGCAAGGCCCTGCGGGAGATCGAGCGGACCTGGATCACGCAGCTTGAGCTGGGTAAGGAGTCTGGCGCCTTCCGCGCCGACCTGGACGCGAAGCTGACCTACCGGCTGCTCAGGGACGTCCTGTGGATCCCGGCCCAGTGGAGCTGGACCGGCGGCTTCAGCGCCGATCAGGTGGTGAACGGGCTGCTCCGGTTGATCTTCGACGGGATCGCCGCGACACCGGCTTGAACCTGGCGCATCGCCACCTGTGCCGCGGATCGCGGGCTGTTACGCTCTGCACCAAGCAAGCGTTTGGTTTCGGATGCGGGGAGGGCCCATGGGCCGGCTCGACGGCAAAGTCGCACTGATCACCGGGGGCGCCCGGGGAATGGGCAAGTCGCATGTGCGCCACTTCGTCGCCGAGGGTGCGCGGGTCGTCTTCGGCGACGTGCTGGACGACAAGGGCGCCGATGTGGCCGCTGGGCTCGGCCAGGAATCCTGCCGGTACGTGCACCACGACGTGACCAGCGAGGCGGACTGGGCGACGGCGGTCGGCACCGCCCTGGATGCCTTCGGCACACTCGATGTGCTGGTCAACAACGCCGGTGTGCTGAAGTTCGCCAGCATCGCCGACATGCCGCTGGCCGACTTCCGGCGGATCCTCGAGGTGAACGCGGTCGGCTGCTGGCTGGGCATGAAGGCGGTGATCGAGCCGATGACCGCCGCGGGCGGCGGATCGATCGTGAACATCTCCTCGATCGAGGGATTCACCGGCGCAGCAGGCCTGTCGGCCTACAGCGCCAGCAAGTTCGCGGTCCGCGGGATGACCAAGGCAGCCGCCCGCGAACTGGGCGAGTTCGGCATCCGGGTCAACTCGGTCCATCCGGGCGGGGTGCTGACCAGGATGGTCCTGGACGCCGACGGGGGCGACGACCGTGACGGCGACGCGTTCCTGCGGGCGATGCCGCTCTCCCGGTTCGCCAAGCCGGTCGAGATCTCCCGGCTGGTGGCGTACCTGGCCTCTGACGATTCGTCCTACTCGACCGGCAGCGAGTTTGTCGCCGATGGCGGCATCCTGAGCGGCCCCGGCTACTGACAGACAGGGAGCTTCCTGGCATGGACGAGGCGCGGACGCTGGAGGGCCGGGCGGCGGTCGTGACCGGCGCGGGCAACGGGCTGGGCCGGGCGGAGGCGCTCGCGCTGGCCCGCGCGGGAGCGCTGCTGGTGCTCAACGACCTGCCCGGGGACGCGGTGCAGGCCGTGGCCGAGGAGATCAGGGCGGCCGGCGGGCAGGCGGCCGTCCGCGCGGGTGATGTCGGGGAGTGGTCGACGGGCCAGGAACTCGTCGCTGCCGCGCTCGGCGCCTACGGCCGGCTGGACATCCTGGTCAACAACGCCGGGGTACTCAGAGACCGGATGATCTTCACCATGTCCGCCGAGGAATGGGACCTGGTCCTCCGGGTGCACCTGCGCGGCCACTTCGTGACCACCCGCTTCGCCACCGCTTACTGGCGGGAGCAGAGCAAGCAGGCAGGCGGGCCGGTCTACGGCCGGATCGTGAACACCTCGTCCGAGGCCTTCCTGCTCGGCTCGTCCGGCCAGCCCAACTACGCCGCCGCCAAAGCCGGGATCGCGGCTCTCACCATCGCCACCGCGCGCAGTTGTGCCCGGTACGGCGTGCGGGCCAACGCCATCTGCCCGCGGGCCCGCACCGACATGACGGCTGACCTGATGGGCGCGCCGCCCGACGCGGCGGTGGACCCGCTCGCCCCGCAGCACGTCGCGCCGCTGGTGGTATACCTGGCCAGCCCGGAGGCGGCGGGGATCAACGGCGAGGTGTTCGTGGTGCACGGCGGTGTCGCCGCGGTGATGGAGCCACCGAGGATCCGGGCTACCTTCCTGGCCGCCGAGCATGGCTCGGCCGATGGCATGTGGACGCTGGAGTCGGTGCGCCAGGCACTCGCCCCCGCGTTCGGCTCGGAATCAACCTCGGCGGGCTTCGCCTGCGAAGACACGCTTACCCTGGCCAGTGAGACCATCGGCTTCGGCGGCTGAGCGGAGTGGGCGGATGAAGCAGCGTGATCGGGTAGCCATGGCGGCCGGGGAGATCTCGGCCTTCCTGGCCGGGTCCCGCAAGGTCCAGCTGGCGACGATCAACCAGGATGGCACGCCGCACCTGGTCGCCATGTACTACGTGATGCTGGACGGGCAGATCACCTTCTGGACCTACCGGTCCTCGCAGAAAGCCCGCAATCTGGCCCGCGACCCCCGGCTCACCTGCCTGGTGGAGACCGGCGAGCAGTACTTCGACCTGCGCGGTGTCCAGGTCCAGGGCACGGCGCGGTGCATCGAGGACCCGGCCGCCGTACGGGAGATCGGCCGCCATATCGCCGTCGGCATGGCGGACGCGCCCGGCGACTCAGTGGAGGATTACGTCGAGCACGCCGCGCGAAAGCGATTCGGCTACGCCGTCGAACCGCGGCGGATCGTCTCCTGGGACCACAGCAAGCTGCTGCCGCCCAGCTAGCGCTGCGCCCGCGAATTCACGGCCGACCGCACCAGCGCGGGCGGAACGGGTGGGCTGGATTCGCCGCCTGCACACCGGCGGGGAGGGTGTTACATCATCTCGTCGGTGATCGGGAGCAGGACGGTCTTGAGTTCGGTGTAAGACTCGATGGCGGTCCGGCCGCCCTCGCGGCCCAGGCCGGATTGCCGGTAGCCGCCGAAGGCCGCGTGCGGCTCCAGCTGGTAGCCGTTGATGCCGACCGTGCCGGCCCTGATGGCCTTGGTCATCCGCATCGCCCGCTTGATGTCGTTGGTCCAGACCGTGGCGGCCAGCCCGTACTGGGTGTCGTTGGCGATCCGGATCGCCTCGTCCTCGTCGCTGAACGGGATCACCGAGAGCACCGGCCCGAAGATCTCCTCCCGGGCGATGCTCATGTCGTTGGACACGTCGGTGAACAGCGTCGGCGTGACGAAGTTGCCCGCGGCCAGGTCGCCCTCGCTGCGGGTGCCGCCGCAGACCAGCCGGGCGCCAGCGGCCTGCCCCTCGGCGATCAGCCCGAGCACCCGGTCCATCTGCCGGGTGTTGATCAGCGGTGCCGCGGTGACGGCCGGGTCGAACGGGTTGCCGTAGCTGACCATGGTGCCGATCATCTCGGCCATCGCGAGGAACTCGTCGTGCACGTCCCGGTGGACCAGCGCCCGGGTCTGCGCCAGGCAGACCTGCCCGGACAAGCCGAGGGTAACCGTGCCCATGGTGATCGCGGCGGCCGTGGACACATCCGCGTCGGCGAACACCAGCGCCGGGCTCTTGCCGCCCAGTTCCAGGCTGACCCGCTTGAAGCCCTCGGCCGCCGCGATCATGATCTTCCGGCCGACCGCCCGGCTGCCGGTGAACGAGAGCTTGTCCACCATCGGATGGTTGATCAGCGCGTCGCCGGTCGGCTCGCCTGGGCCGGTGACGACGTTGAGTACCCCGGCCGGAAGGCCGGCTTCCTCCATCAGCCGGGCCAGCCGCAGCACCGCGAACGTCGCGTACTCCGATGGCTTGAGCACGACGGTGCAGCCGGACGCCAGCGCCGGGGCAAGTTTCTGCGCGGCCAGCAGGATCGGCGCGTTCCACGGGACCACCGCGCCGACCACGCCGACCGGTTCCCGCAGCGTCATGACCAGGTGGTCGCCACCCTGGTAGGGCGGCAGCGTCTCGCCGGCCAGCTTGTCCACCCACCCGGCGTGGTGATCGAAGACATCAGCCACGAAGGCCGGCGATGTCGCGTAGACGGTGCCGAAGCTCAGCGGCACGCTGTTGTCCAGCGCCTGCAGCGCGAGCAGTTCGCCGCCGTGCTCGCGGACCAGATCGGCGATCTTGCGCAGCACCCGGATCCGCTCGCTGGCGCGGGCCCGCGGCCAGGGTCCCTCATCGAAGGCCTGCCGCGCCGCGCGGACAGCGAGGTCGACATCGTCCGGCCCGGCAATCGGGAACGATGCGACCTCCTCGCCGGTGGCCGGATGACTGTGGCTCCACGTCTGGCCAGACTGAGCCGGACGCCACTCACCGTCGATCAGCATGGAGCCGTCGCTGAGACCTGCCTCGTCCCGGTGCGGCTTGATCGATGCGACCATCGCTTTGCCCCTCGACTAGAACACGTTCTACTCGTTGGGAGGGTATACCGAACTCTGCAGAGCGGCCAGAAAGGCCGGCCGCTCACCGCCGCCGTGCAGCAGCAGGGCCGCGCCGCTGGCGTAGGACGCCAGCGGCGATGCGAGGAACAGGCAGGCGCCCGCCACATCCTCCGGAGTCGCGATCCGCTGCAGTGGCACCGTGCCGGCCACCGCCGCGAGCCCGGCTTCGCTGCCGTACGCCGCGACCGCCGACTCGGTCAGCACCAGGCTCGGCACCACGCAGTTGACCCGCACCTTCGGCGCCCACTCCACCGCCAGGCTGGTGGCCAGGTTGTGCAGGCCGGCCTTGGCCGCACCGTAGGCGGCCGTGCCGGGCGACGGCCGGGTACCGCTGACGCTGCCGATCATGATGATCGACCCGCCGTCAGGCTGCCCCTGCATCACCGCGTTCGCGCTCTGGGCGACCTGCAAGGGCGCGATCAGGTTCAGCTCAATGATCTTGGCATGGAATCTCGGTGACGCGGTGGCGGCGTCAGCGGGCGGGGACCCGCCCGCGTTGCTGATCACCACGTCGACCCGGCCGAAAAGGTCCACGGCGGTACGCACAAGCCGCTCCGCCTGATCTGGATCTCGCACGTCCACCCGGACGAAGGCCGCGGTCCGGCCATCCGCCGACGGCAGCAGCGAAGCGTCCGCGGGCCCCGTGCGCCCGCACACCAGGACCTGGGCGCCGGCCCGCAGAAACCCGCGCGCGATGCCCGCCCCGATGCCCCTGGTGCCTCCAGTGACGATGACGCCCTGGCCTGCGAAATCGGCGACGCCCATGGGGCTCATGTTAGGGTTTGTGACCAAGCAAACGCTAGGTCGAGCCAGAGCATGGGGCGGCAGCGATGGGGATCGAGTTGCGCACCGCTGGCGGTGTCGCCGAGCTGGTCATCGATTTCCCGCCGGTCAACGCGCTGCCGGTGCAGGGCTGGTTCGATCTCGCCGACGCCATTGCCTCGGCTGGCGCCGATCCCGGCGTACGCGCCGTAGTGCTCGCCGCGAAGGGACGCGGCTTCTGCGCCGGCGTGGACATCAAGGAAATGCAGCGGACCGACGGGCATGAGGCACTGGTCGGCGCCAACCGGGGCTGCTTCGCCGCGTTCGCGGCCGTCTACGAGTGCGCGGTGCCGGTGATCGCTGCTGTGCACGGGTTCTGCCTGGGCGGCGGGGTGGGACTGGCCGGCAACGCCGACATCGTGATCGCCGCCGATGACGCCACCTTCGGCCTGCCCGAGGTGGACCGGGGCGCCCTCGGCGCGGCGACGCACCTGTCCCGGCTGGTGCCGCAGCAACTGATGCGGGCCATGGTCTACACCTGCCGCACCGTCACGGCCCAGCAGTTGCTCAGCTTCGGCACCGTGCTCGACGTCGTGCCGCCGGAGGATCTGCGGGCCGCCGCACTGGCCGTCGGCAGCGAGATCGCCGCCAAGAACCCGGACGTCATCCGGCTGGCCAAGCAGTCCCTGAACGGCATCGACCCCGTTGACGTCAACCGCTCCTACCGCTACGAGCAGGGGTTCACCTTCGAGCTCAACCTGACCGGGGTCGCGGACGAGGCACGTCAGGCGTTCGTGGACGGGCGCTGACATGGACGGCACAGGCATGGACGGCGCTGGCATGGACGGCACAGGCATGGACGGCACAGGCATGGACGGCGCTGGCATGGACGTGCTGACGGTGATCGGATGACCCTCGCGGTGATGAGCCCGGCTGACGTGGCTGGCGAACTGCGTTCCGGCATGACGATCGGGATCGGCGGCTGGGGGTCGAGGCGGAAGCCGATGGCGCTGGTGCGCGCCATCCTGCGATCCGACCTGACCGACCTGACGATCGTGTCCTACGGCGGCCCCGATGTCGGGCTGCTGATGGCCGACGGCCGGGTCCGCCGGGTCATCTGCGGCTTCGTCTCACTGGACACGATCGCCCTGGAACCGCACTTCCGGCTGGGCCGCCAGCACGGGACGATCCAGCTCACCGAGCTTGACGAGGGGATGCTGCACTGGGGTCTGCTCGCGGCGGCGCACCGGCTGCCGTTCCTGCCGATCCGGGCCGGCCTCGGATCCGATGTGCTGCGGGTGAACCCGGAACTGCGCACAGTGCGCTCGCCGTACCCGGACGATGAGGAGTTCACCGCGATGCCCGCGTTGCGGCTGGATGCCGCGCTGATCCACGTCAACCGGGCAGACCAGCGGGGCAACGGGCAGTACCTGGGGCCTGATCCGTACTTCGATGACCTGTTCTGCCTGGCCGCTGAGCGCGCTTTCATGTCCTGCGAGCAGATCGTGCCGACCGCGAGCCTGCTGGAGTCCGGGCCGCCGCAGAGCCTGCTGATCAACCGGGCGATGGTGCACGGCGTGGTGCCGACCCCGGGCGGCGCGCACTTCACCAGTTGCGTGCCGGACTACGGCCGCGACGAGGCGTTCCAGGCGCAGTACGCGGCGGCGGCCGCCGACCCGGACGCCTGGCCGCGGTTCCGGGCCGAGTACCTGGCCGGCGACGAGGACAGCTACCAGCAGGCCGTCCGCCGGTTCGCCGACCGCCGGGCGAGCGCGGACGAGCCGGCGGTCGCGCCATGACCCCCCGGACGGCGCCCCCGCCGGCGGTCGCGTCATGACCAGCCCGGCGGCCGGGCCGATCCCGGCCGGGCCG
>CAYPQM010000235.1:0-7673 GCA_964412845.1 uncultured Streptosporangiaceae bacterium | reverse complement strand
CCGACGGGTCGTTCTCGATCGTGGCGATGGTCTGGCTGCCCGGGCAGGTCACGCACATCCACGACCACGTCACCTGGTGCGTGTCGGGCGTGCTGCAGGGCGTCGAGTACGAGGAGATCTTCGCGCTGCGCCGCGGCGGGACCGCCCTGGCGGACGTGGCCAGGAACGCGAACGGGACCGGGGACGTGAGCGGTTTCGCGCCGCCCGGTGACATCCACCGGGTGCGCAACCACGGCGACGGCGTGGCGATCTCCATGCATGTCTATGGCGCTGACATCTCCCGCCTCGGCTCCAGCGTCCGCAGGATCTACGACCTGCCGGTCAGCTAGCCCCACCCCGCACCGCGGAACCTCCCCGCGAGCCCGCGCCACTGGCGCGGGCGACGCGCCCCGTATCGCCCGGCTGGCGCGCGGCCCACGCGATCGAAGCGCGGTCAACCTCTCGCCACCCGTTGCCATCCGATGCATAACGATATATCGTTGACCTAACGCAGAAGGATTTGGGGTTTCGGAGACTACCGGAACTCCACCACACACGGAGGATACAGACATGCATGCAGGAGATGCCTGGGAGCAACCAGGTGATGAAGAGCAAGACTGGCGGCACCATCGAGGTGGCCGCGGCGGCCACGGACGCGGGCCTGGCGGGCGGGGCCGGGCACGATTTGGCGGGATGCCCGGATTCCCCGGCGGCGGCGCTGGGCTCGGGCGGGGGTTCGCCGATTACGGTCCATGGATGGCCGGGTCGAGGCCGATGCGCGGCCCGCGGGTGCGGCGCGGCAACGTCCGGGCCGCGGCGATCGCGCTGCTCGCCGAGGCGCCGATGAACGGCTACCAGATCATCCAGGAGATCGGCGAGCGCAGCGGGGGCGTCTGGCGGCCCAGCCCGGGATCCATCTACCCGGCCCTCCAGCAGATGGAGGATGAAGGCCTGATCCGGGCTGAGGCCGGCGAAGGTGGCCGGAGGGCCTACGTCCTCACCGAGGAGGGACGCAGCTACGCCGCGGCCCACCAGGATGAACTGCGCGCACCCTGGGATGTGGTGGCCGGGTCGGTCGGCTCCGAGGCCATCGAGCTACGCCGGCTGTTCCACCAGGTAATGGGAGCTGCCGTTCAGGTGGCCCAGGCGGGCAGCACGTCCCAGATCGAGCAAGCCCACCGGATCCTGGCCGACACCCGCCGGCGACTGTACGGGATCCTCGCCGCGGACGACGCCGATGACGACGCAAACCCCGAAGACATGCGCGCGGACGAGGCTGATGGGGGCCGGGACTAGGCTCGGCACTGATCGCAGGGGAAGGCGGCAAGCGGTGGCAGCGGATACCGGCCCGGATGCGGGCCCCGGTGACACGGTGGTGGCGGACCGGACGGAAGCCCGGCCCGCCATCCGGGTCTCCGAACTGACCAAGACGTACGGCGAGATCGAGGCGGTCCGCGGGATCGATTTCGAGGTCAGGGCGGGGGAGACGTTCGGTTTCCTCGGCCCTAACGGCGCCGGGAAGTCGACGACTATCAAGATCTTGTGCACCCTGGCCAAGCCCACGTCAGGCAACGCCTGGGTGGCGGGCCGCAACGTGCGGACCGAGCGGGACGCGGTCCGGCGCAACATCGGCCTGGTCTTCCAGGACACCACGCTGGACAACTACCTGACCGGCGCCCAGAACCTGCGTTTTCACGCTGAGCTCTACGGCGTGCCGGCCGCGGCGGTGGCGCCCCGGATGCGCCAGGTGCTGGAGATGGTGGACCTGTGGGACCGCCGGGACAGCCTGGTGATGACGTACTCCGGCGGCATGCAGCGGCGGCTGGAGATCGCGCGCGGGCTGCTGCACGCGCCGCACGTCCTGTTCCTCGACGAGCCGACGGTCGGCCTGGACCCGCAGACCCGCTCCTCGATCTGGGAGTACATCAACGACCTGAAGACCCGTGAGGACATCACGATCTTCCTCACCACGCACTACATGGACGAGGCCGAGCACTGCGACCGGATCGCGATCATCGACCACGGGAAGATCGTGGCGATCGATACCCCGGAAGCCCTGAAGGCCAGCGTCGGCAAGGACCGGGTGCAGATCCACACCGAGAACGACGCGGCCGCCATCAGCGAGCTGGCCAGTGCGTTCGGCATCGAGGCTGGGGTGCACGAGGGCGCCGTGACCTTCTCGGTGACATCGGGCGAGCAATTCGTGCCCCAGCTGTTCGCGCGGCTGACCGTGCCGATCGCCGCCGTCAGCGTGTCACGGCCGTCCCTCGACGATGTGTTCATGTCCTACACCGGGACGACCATCCGCGACGCAGAGGCGACGGGCAATGACGCCATGCGCCAGATGGCCGCCCGCTTCCGGGGAAGGCGATGACAATGGCGACTCAAACACAGGAGCCCGGGGCCGCTTCCCCGGCTGAGGCCAGCGTGCTGGCCGGCCAGATCAGGGTCTCGGTTCCCGACCGGAGCCTGCGGGCCGACCTGCGCGCGGTCAGCATCGTGTGGCGCCGCGAGCTCATCAGATTCCGCCGGGACCGGCTGCGCGCTGTCACCTCACTCATCCAGCCGGTGCTGTTCCTGTTTATCCTCGGCACCGGGCTGGCTTCGCTCGCCAAGAGCGGCATGCCGCCCGGCGTAAGTTTCAAAACCTTCATCTTTCCGGGCGTCGTTGCGATGTCGGTCCTGTTCACCGCCATCTTCTCGGCGGCGTCCATCGTGTGGGACCGGGAATTCGGGTTCCTGCGCGAGATGCTGGTGGCACCGGTAAGCCGGTCGGCCATCGTGATCGGCAAATGCCTGGGCGGCGCGACCATCGCCACCTTCCAGGGGATCCTCATGCTGCTCCTCGCGGGGCTGGCCGATGTGCCCTACAACCCGGTGCTGCTGATCACACTGGTGGGGGAGTTGCTGCTGCTGGCGTTCACGCTCACCGCGTTCGGGGTGATGATGGCCGCCCGGATAACTCAGTTCCAGGCGTTCATGGCCCTGACCCAGATGCTGGTTATGCCGCTGTTCTTTCTGTCCGGAGCGCTCTACCCGCTGACCGGGCTGCCGGGCTGGCTCAGCGTGCTGACCCGCATCGACCCGCTGACGTACGTAGTTGGGCCGATGCGCCATGCGGTGGTCAGCCACCTGAACATCAGCCCGATAGCGCAGCGCGCGCTCTCACCCGGCGTCACCTGGGATGGCTGGGTCGTCCCGATCTGGCTGTCGCTGGTCATCGTCGCGGCTATGGGCCTGGCCATGATGTCCGTGGCCATCGTCACTTTCAGTAAGACCGAGTAGGCCCCCGCCAACTGGCCGGCACGTCAGCAAAAACTAGTCCGCCAGCCAGCGAAAACTTCCCGGTCCGTGAGGTCAGTGACAGACCTGGGACACAGTGAACTCAGCGCGGCTGGCGGCCCACGCTTGAGCCGCCGCCGGCCGACCTGAGAGCGACCCGGCCGGGAGCCTGCGGTGTCCTCCCGGGAAAGCCGGTGTCCTCCCGGGAAAGCACTGCGGGCCCCGGCGAAGCTGGCCGCAGGCCAGCAAGGCCGAGGCCGCAGGTCAACGAGTCGAGCTGCAGGTCAGCGAAGTTCGGGGGGGTCCGGGGGGCATCCCCCGGGGAGATACTGCCGGGGCCTTGGCAAAGCTGGCCGAGAGTCCAGCGAAGTTAGGGCGACGCCGGGTGGCTACGGGGGCAAACCACCCGGCGTCGCATTCATCGGCGTTCCGACGGGGGCCCGGAACGCCGGCAGGTGCTCCGACGGGGGACCAGAGCACCGTTATGCATGTTACACCGAAACCCCCCCTTGTGCGTCAAGACCGTATTACGAGCAGTCTCGTGTCGGACACAGGTTCTCACTGCCGATCAGCCGTTTCCTGGCCGCCTTTTGGCTCCTGTTAGCTGTCCGTAAACGACCCGGGCGACGGCGGCGCGGACGGCATGCCATCCGGCCGCCCGGGGCCCTCCTGGGGGGCGGCCCGTTCAGCTGGGCTACGCCGGGCCGGCAGACGCGGTTCATACGCGCGAAAGCCCGTGTTACTGGTCGGCTCGCGGCCGCCGTTAGCGAAGATGACCGCGAAATACGGAATGATGATCGCGCCGACCGCCGGGAACGCGGTGAGCCAGCCTGCGCCGGTGACGAACATGACGAGGGCCAGCCCGAAGCAGGCCACCCGAACACCCATCATGATCAAGTACCGGCGCTGCCGGTAGGAGATGTCTTCGGACAGCGGCCGCTGCGCCTCGGTCACGAGATGCGGGCGGTCACGACGGGCCGGCCGGATGGTTCTCACGGCTCCACGGTATGTCCGGGCTGGCCAACCGGCAACGGGCAGCCCGCCGGTGACCCACCCGCGCGCTGGCGCGCGCCGCGCCGGTGGCTGTGGCCAGCTCTCCGTCCGGGTGGGCCAGCCGGTGGAATGCCGCCGGCGCCACGGCCACCGGAGTGCGCAGGTGGCCGTGGCGCCGAAGAGGTCCACACTGGTGTCCACCGACCACACGCCACGGAAAATCCGGGGACGCGGTACTGGTGGCACAGTCCTTGACTCGTGCCCAGCGCGGAAGCGACAGCATCGGGGAACACCATGAACGGAGACACCATGCCAGACCGCACCTACCGGGTGACCGAGATCGTCGGCACCTCACCGGACGGCATCGAGCCGGCGATCCGGAACGCTCTGCACCGGGCCGGGCAGACCCTGCGTCACCTGGACTGGTTCGAGGTGACCCAGGTCCGCGGTCAGATCGAGGACGGCCAGGTAGCCCACTTCCAGGTCGGCATGAAGGTTGGGTTCCGCCTGGAAGACAGTTAGCCACCCCAAACAGGGCCGCCGCGGGGCCGGATACAGGTGAAGAAAGTCACTTGCAACTAACAACTAACAACTAACCTTATGAAACGGGGTTCTTCCGGACGAGGATAAAGGCCGTTCCGGTAAGGAGCATGTCCGGGCGTGCAGGCAGGTTATCCGCTCAAGCAGGAGCGTCTCTGTGCGCAATACCTGTATAGTTCTCACAGTGGTGGGAGCCCCCACGCCCAGCCTTGCCGGACAGACGCGGGGAACTCCTCACTTGGGTCCTGGGTCGCCTACCTACCTTGCGGTAGGCCATCCAGGCCCGCCACCACTTAACCAGTTGTGCAGGATCGCAGCCATCTGTGCGGCCAGCCGCACCACGGCGATCACTACCTGCATCCGCTGGTCAGCGGAAGCCGACTTACGGCGCTGGTGACCGTTAGCCATCTTCAGCCCCCTTAGGGATGACCGGGCCCGGCGAACCGGAACCCAGCCGACCGGCTTTCGGTCGACCGCGGCGCGATCGAAAGGCCGAGGCTACGCAGGCAGACACCCAGCGTCGCATTCATTGACGTTCCGACGGGGGCCCGGAAAGCCAACAGGTGCTCCGATGGGGGACCAGAGCACCGTTATGCATGTTACACCGAAACCCCCCTTTGTGCGTCAAGGCCGGGTTACGAGCAGTCACGTGGCGGACGCCGGTTCTCACCGTCGATCAGCCGCTTTCCGGCCGCCTTCCGCCCTAGCGTGCGGCCACGTCGAGGCGACAGCACCCACTCCGCTAGCTGGCCTGGCTGACTGAGGACATGTTGAAGCCCTCGACGCGGGCCGGAGGCATGGCCGCCCGGGTGAAGTAGTCGCCCCACTCGCGCGGCAGCGTGGGCACCGTGGCACCGACCTCGGCCAGCCGGCCCAGCATGCCGACCGGGCTCTCGTTGAACCGGAAGTTGTTCACCGCGCCGGTCACCTCACCGTTCTCCACCAGGTAGACGCCGTCCCTGGTCAGCCCGGTGAGCAGCAGCGTCTGCGGGTCAACTTCGCGGATGTACCAGAGGCAGGTGAGCAGCAGGCCCCGCCCGGTGCTGGCGATCATGTCTTCCAGCGAAGCCGAGGAGCCGTCCGGGCCGTCCAGGATCAGGTTCCCGATGGCCGGGGTGACCGGGTGGCCGGCCAGTTCAGCGGAGTGCCGGGTCTGGGTGAGCGCAGCCAGGGCACCGTCACGGATCCAGGCGGTCGGGCGCAGCGCCAGGCCGTTGTCGAAGACCGACGACTCACGGCTGGACGCGTGCGCGGTCACGAACGGCGCGCACTGCAGGCCCGGTGCGGCCGGGTCGCTGCGCAGCGTCACCGGCAGGCTGGCCAGCCGTGAGTCCACCCGGGTCCCGCCACCCGGCTTGCTGAACACCGTCCTGCCGTCGAGCGCGTCCTTCGCGCCCGACGACCAGTACAGGTAGACCAGCAGGTCGGCCAGGGCGGTCGGCGGCAGGATGGTCTCGTACCGGCCGGCCGGCAGGTCTACCGGCCGGCCGGCCCACTCCAGCCGCCGGGCCAGATCTGCGTCGAGCGCGCCGACGTCCACCGCGGCGAAATCGCGGGTGCCCTGGCCGGCCCATGCGGAGCGGGCCAGGTCAGCAGACTTGGCGTTGAGCTCCACTTTCCCGGTCGGCTGGTCGTGCCGGAGCCGCAGCCCGCTGGACGTGCCAACGAAGGTGTTGACGACCGAATGCTCCGCGAAACCGTAGAGCTTGCGCTCGCCCGAGGCGGCAGCGTCGAACGCCTGGCCGAGGGCGCCGGCGAAGCCGCCGAAAATCCCGATCTCGGTGCCGGTGACCGGGTCATCCCAGCTCGGGCCGCCGCGGCCAGCGGACGCATCCAGCCGGAACGTTTCGTTGTCCGCCGGTGCCAGCAGCGGCCGGCCGTCTTCGGCGGGGGAGCTTTCCGCGGCCGCCTTCTCGGCGGCCCGGACGACGTCCTCGATCTGGTCCTCGTGCACACCGGCCCGGGACACCACCCCGACGGAGGCCCCGCCGCCGCCCCGGCTGATCGCGATGACGGTCAGCTGCCGGGACCGGGATACCCCGTTCGTGGTCAGCGTGTTGCCCGCCCAGCGCAGGTTGGCCGAGGAGGTCTCATCAGCGATCACGACGCAGTCGTCACACTGGGCCACCGCGAGCGCCCGCTCGATCGTGTCCTGCGGACTCATGCCCCCTCCTCCGTGGTGTTGAGGATCCGTACTCCGCGCATGAGCACCGCCGGGCAGCCGTGGCTGACCGGCGCGACCTGCCCCGGCTGCCCCTTGCCGCAATTGAACGCGCCGCCGAGGACATACGTCTGGGGGCCGCCGACGGCCTCCATGGAGTTCCAGAAATCGGTCGTGGTGGCCTGGTAGGCCACGTCACGAAGCTGGCCGGCCAGACGGCCGTTCTCGATCTTGTAGAACCGCTGGCCGGTGAACTGGAAGTTGTACCGCTGCATGTCGATGGACCAGCTCTTGTCGCCCAGGACGTAGATGCCGTGCGGCACGCCCGCGATCAGCTCCTCGGTGGACGGGCCACCCGCAGCGGGCTGCAGCGAAACGTTGGCCATCCGCTGGATCGGCATGTTCATCGGTGAGTCGGCGAAGGCGCAGCCGTTGGACCGGCCGAGCCCGGTCAGCCTCGCTATCCGGCGGTCGAGCTGATAGCCGGTCAGCACGCCGCCGGAGATCAGGTCCCAGGATTGAGTGGCCACGCCCTCATCGTCGTAGCCGATGGTGGCGAGCCCGTGCTCGACCGTGCGGTCGCCCGTGACATGCATGATCGGGGAGCCGTACTGCAGGCGGCCCAGCTTGTCCGGGGTGGCGAACGAGGTGCCCGCGTACGCCGCCTCGTAGCCGAGCGCCCGGTCAAGCTCGGTGGCGTGGCCGATCGACTCGTGGA
>CAYPQM010000234.1:0-7674 GCA_964412845.1 uncultured Streptosporangiaceae bacterium | reverse complement strand
GCTTCGCCATCGCGCAGGCGCGGCTCGGCCCGGGCCGGATCCACCACTGCATGCGGCTCATCGGCGCGTCCGAGCGGGCCCTGGAGCTGATGTGCCGGCGGGTCAGCGAGCGGACCGCGTTCGGCAAGACGCTGGCCGAGCAGGGCGTGATCCAGGACTGGATCGCCGAGTCGCGGGTCCGCATCGAGCAGGCGCGGCTGCTCGTCCTGAAGACCGCGTGGATGATGGACACGGTAGGCAACAAAGGCGCGCACACCGAGATCCAGGCCATCAAGATCGCCACTCCGGCGATGGCCGAGTGGGTGATCGACAAGGCGATACAGGCACACGGCGCGGCGGGCGTCAGCCAGGACTTCCCGCTCGCCGCTCTCTGGGCGAATGCCCGCACGCTGCGCTTCGCCGACGGGCCTGACGAGGTGCACAAGCGCTCGCTGGCCCACCGGGAACTGCGGCCTTACCGGCAAGAGCCCCGGTAACCCGATGATCACGCACGACCAGGATGACACCCACAAGGAGAAACAGGACATGTCACAGGACACACAACGGGTCGCCATCGTCACGGGCGCCGCACGCGGCATCGGAGCCGCCACGGCCCGCCGCCTCGCCACAGACGGGCTGGCGGTGGCCGTGCTTGACCTGGACGCGGGCTCCTGCGAGCCCACGGTAGAGGCGATCACGTCAGCGGGCGGGCGGGCCTTCGCGGTCGGCGCCGATGTCAGCCAGGCTGATCAGGTCGAGGCCGCCGTCGGCAAGGTGGTCGCGGAACTCGGGCCGCCCGCAGTGCTGATCAACAATGCCGGGGTGCTCCGCGACAACTTGATCTTCAAGATGTCCGAGGACGACTGGGACACGGTCCTGGGCGTGCATCTGCGTGGTGCTTTCCTGATGACCAGGGCCGCCCAGAAGCACATGGTGGACCAGCGGTTCGGCCGGATCGTCAACCTGTCGTCCAGCTCCGCGCTCGGCAACCGGGGGCAGGTCAACTACTCTGCCGCCAAGGCCGGCATGCAGGGTTTCACCAAGACGCTCGCGATCGAGCTCGGCCCGTTCGGCATCACCGCCAACGCAGTCGCGCCCGGCTTCATCGTCACCAACATGACTGAGGCGACCGCGGCGCGCATGGGCATGAGCTTCGAGGAGTTCCAGACCATGGCGGCATCGCAGGTCCCGGTCCGCCGGATCGGGCAGGTCGAGGATGTCGCGCACACGATCTCGTTCCTGGCCGGCGAGGGTGCCGGATTCGTGTCCGGCCAGGTGATCTACGTCGCGGGCGGGCCCCTGTGCTAGAAGACACCGGGCCAGAAGACACCGGGCCGGGTGACACGCGGTTGACCGCCCCGGCGACCGTCGGGGACCTGCGGGAGCGCGTCCGCGAATTCCTGGCGGCCCATGACCCGGCCAGCATGCCGCCGCTGGAATTCCTGCGGGCCCGCTTCGACGCGGGCCTGGCCTGGGTGCACTATCCGCCTGGCCTCGGCGGCCTCGGCCTGCCGCGGGCCATGCAGTCTGCGGTGGACGCCGGATTCGCCGTGGCCGGCGCGCCGGCCAATAACCCGGAGCGGATCGGCATCGGGCTCGGCATGGCCGCGCCCACCATCCTGGCCTTCGGCTCCGATGAGCAGAAGCGGCGCTGGCTGCGGCCCCTGTGGACCGGCGAGGAAGTCTGGTGCCAGCTGTTCAGCGAGCCAGGCGCGGGCTCTGACCTGGCCGGGCTGGCTACCCGCGCAGTGCACATCCCGGATAGCCACGACTCAGACAGCACGGGCCTAGACAGCACGGGCCTAGACAGCGCCGGCCCGGACGGCGCCGGCCCGGACAGCGCTGGCCAGTGGGAGGTGACCGGGCAGAAGGTCTGGACCTCCATGGCCCACCAGGCCCGCTGGGGCCTGCTGCTGGCCAGGACCGACCCGGACGTGCCCAAGCACCAGGGGCTCACCTACTTCGCCTGCGACATGACCGTCGCGGGCGTTGAGGTGCGGCCGCTGCGCCAGATCACCGGCGAAGCCGAATTCAACGAGGTCTTCCTGTCCGGCGCGGTCGTCCCCGACTCCGACCGGATCGGCGCCGTGGGGGAGGGCTGGCGGGTGGCCCAGGGCACGCTGATGAACGAGCGGGTCTCGATCGGCGGCGGTGCGCTGCCCCGCGAGGGCGGGATGATCGGCTCGGCGGCGCGGACCTGGCGGGAGCACCCCGAGCTGCACACCCCGGGCCTGCACGACAGGCTGCTGCGGCTGTGGGCCGACGCGGAGGTGGCCCGGCTGTCCGGGGAGCGGCTGCGCCAGCAGCTCGCCGCGGGCCAGCCCGGCCCGGAGGGATCGGCGGCCAAGCTGGTCTTCGCCCGGCTGAACCAGGAGATCTCCGCGTTCGAGGTCGAACTGGCCGGCGCCGACGGGCTGCGCTATGAGTACTGGGGGCTGCGCAGGCCCGAGACGGTCAGCTTCTACGGCCGGGATGCGGGCTACCGGTACCTGCGGGCGCGGGGGAACTCCATCGAGGGGGGCACCTCGGAGATCCTGCGCAACATCATCGCCGAGCGGGTGCTCGGCCTGCCCTCTGAACCCCGGGTGGACACCCGCGTGCCCTGGAAGGATCTACCCCGATGAGCCAGGGCGCCAGCCGGGACATGCCCAGCCTGCTCTACAGCGAGGCCGAAGACGATCTGCGGGCCGCCGTCCGGTCGCTGCTCGACGACCGGGGCGGCTGGCCCTCGGTCCTGGCCAGGACCGAGACGGACGAGCCGTACGACACCGGCCTGTGGCGCGCGCTGGCCGCCGACGTCGGCTGCGCCGGCCTGCTCATCCCAGAAGACCAGGGCGGGGCCGGGGCGAGTTACCGCGAGGCGGCCGTCGTCGCGGAGGAAGTGGGCCGGGCGGTTGCTCCCGTGCCGTATCTCGGCAGTGCGGTAGTGGCGACGGCGGCGCTGCTGGAGGCGGCCGACACCACATTGCTCGAAAACCTGGCCGCCGGGACGGCGACCGTGGCGCTCGCCGTCCCGTTCGCGGCGGGGCCGCCGGCGGCATGGCCGTCGGTGGACGGCGCGCTGAGCGGCGTGCGCGTGGTGGCACCGCACCGGGCGGACCCGGCCGGCCAGGCCAGGCTGACCGGGACGGTGGCCAGCGTCGCCGATGCGCTGCCGGCCGGCGTGCTGCTGGTGCCCGCCGACGGGGTGCCGGCCGGCCTGTATGCCGTGGACCGGGCCGCGCCTGGGCTTACCGTGGCGCCGGTGGTCTCCCTGGACATGACCAGGCAGCTGGCCGATCTCAGGCTGGATGACGTGCCCGCGCGGTGCGTCGTGTCCGGCGAGGCGGCCGTGCGCGCGGTGCAGGCGGCGCTGCTCGCCGGGGCCGCGATGCTCGCCGCGGAACAGCTCGGCTCCGCGCAGCGGTGCCTGGACATGACGGTCAGCTACCTGAAGGAACGGCACCAGTTCGCCCGGCAGGTCGGCTCCTTCCAGGCGCTCAAGCACCGGCTGGCGGACGTGTGGGTGGCCATCACCCAGGCCCGGGCCGCGGCCAGGTACGCGGCCGCATGCCTGGCCTCCGGCGACCCGGACACGCCGGTCGCGGTCGCGCTGGCCAAGGCGAGCTGCAGCGAGGCCGCGCTGCTCGCGGCCCAGGAGTGCGTGCAGCTGCACGGCGGCATCGGCTTCACCTGGGAGCACCCGGCGCACCTGTTCCTGAAGCGGGCGAAAAGCTCCTCGATCGGGTTCGGCACCCCGGACTGGCACCGGGCCGCGCTCGGCGAGCTGGCCGGGCTGAAGGCGGCCGGGGGACCGCGGTGAGGTCCGTCGAAGGCGCCGGTGTCGTGGTCACCGGGGCCGGCAGCGGCATCGGTGCCGCGCTGGCCCGCAGGTTCGCCGCCGAGGGGGCCCGCGTGGTGGTCAACGATATCAACGCGACGGCCGCGGCCGAGGTCGCGGCCTCATGCGACGCCGCGGTGGTGCCGGGCGACGCGGCCAGCGAGGAGGGCGTGGCGCGGCTCATCGGCATCGCCAGCGACGTGCTCGGCGGCATCGACCTGTACTGCGCGAACGCTGGCGTGGGCCTGGGCGGCGGGCAGGACGCGGCCGAGCGGGACTGGGAGACCTCCTGGCAGGTCAACGTGATGGCCCACGTCCGGGCCGCACGGCTGCTCACCGGGCCGTGGCTGGAACGGGGCAGCGGCCACCTGATCTGCACCGTGTCGGCCGCCGGGCTGCTCACCATGCTCGGGTCGGCGCCGTATTCGGTGACCAAGCATGCCGCGCTGGCGTTCGCCGAGTGGATGGCGGCGACCTACGAGCACCGCGGCATCATCGTGCAGGCGGTCTGCCCGCAGGGGGTGAAGACCCCGCTGCTGGATGCGACCGGGCACGCTGGCCAGGTGATCCTCGGCGGTTCCGCGATCACTGCCGAGGCGGTCGCGGACGCGGTCATCGAGGGGATCGCCGATGGCCGCTTCCTGATCCTGCCGCACCCCGAAGTCGCCCGGATGTACGCGGGCCGGGCCGCTGATCCGGACCGCTGGCTGCATGCCATGAACAAGATTCAGCGTCGCGTCGAGGAAGTCCGCTGACTGGGGTCGCGTGAGCCTGGAGTGGTGCATGCTATCGGGATGACTCAGGCTGCCACGGGGACGATTCACCACATCGAACTCTGGGTGCCCGACCTGACCCGGGCCGAGGCCAGCTGGGGATGGCTGCTGGAGGCGCTTGGGTACGAGCTGTTCCAGGAGTGGCCGGAGGGCCAGAGCTGGCGGGCTGGTGCCAGCTACATCGTCATCGAGCAGTCGCCGGCCCGCAGCGCGCTGCGGCACGACCGGTGCCGCCCCGGCCTCAACCATCTCGCTTTCCACGTCGCCACCAGCGATGAGGTGGAGGACCTGGTGGCCGGCGCGCTTGGCCACGACTGGCGGCTGATGTTCGCTGACCAGCACCCCTACGCCGGCGGCGAGGAACACTACGCCGCCTACCTGGAGAACAGGGACGGCTTCGAGGTCGAACTCGTCGCCCCGGCGCCGCACGGATAACCGCGGGCCAGGCCGCATGCATGATCGCGGAAAGCTCGCGGCCGTTTCCGGCGCGAGCTTTCCGCGATCATGAACCAGGGCTGGTCAGCCCGACATCAGCGCGGCCGAGAGCCGCAGGTCGCCCGAGGACCGGCCCACCTCGACCGTGCAGGCGCCGCGCGGCCAGGTCCAGCCGCCGGACTGCGCGTCGTACGCGGCGAACGCCCGGGCCGGAACCCGGAGCACCACGTCGGCCGCCTCACCGGGCGCCGCCGCGGCCACGGCGAACGCACCGAGCACCCGCACCGGCCGCCCGTCGCCGGACTGCGGGCCGGCGACGTAGGCCTGGACGATCTCGCGTCCCGGCCGCGACCCGGTGTTGCGGACGGTAACGGTCAGGCACAGATCGTCACCGGCCGTCACCGCGGGTGCTCCGACCACCAGCGACTCATAGGCCCAGCCGGTATACCCCAGACCATGGCCGAACGGAAACATCGGGGCTGTTCCCGAAGCGTCATAGCCCCGGTACCCGACGAGCAGTCCCTCGTCGTAGTTGAGCAGCCCGTCTTCCGGAACGGCATGCAGCACCGGGCAGTCGGCCTCATTGGCTGGCATGGTGACCGGCAGCCGGCCGCCCGGCTCAGCCACCCCGAGCAGGACGTCGGCCAGGGCGTAGCCCGTCGCCTGGCCCGGGAGCCAGGCGTGGATCACGGCCGCGGCCCGGTCCGCCCACGGCATCAGCGCTGGCATGCCGGAATTCACCACCACGACGACTCTGTCGCTGACGGCGGTGACCCGCTGGATCAATTCGTTCTGCCGCCCGGGCAGGTTCAGGGTGTCCCGGTCATACCCTTCGCTCTCGGTGGATTCGGCCGAGCCGACCACCACCACGGTGGTGTCGGCGGCCGCGGCCGCCGACACCGCTTCCGCCAGCATGGCGTCCTCATCGGGGGACGCCACGATGCCGAGCCGGACCGCCAGCGGTCCTTGCACGCCATCCGCCGGGTAGAAGTCCAGCCCGACCATGACATCCTGGCCCGCCGCCAGTTCCACGGTGCCCCGGACTTCGCCGGGGCGCGTCATGGTCTCCACCGGGTCGGCGGGAACCGGTGTCCGCGCATCGACGAGCACCTCGCCGTCCACGGTCAGCGCGAGCCGGCCTACCCCGGCGGCGCCGATCGCATACGGCCCGGTGTCCTCAGCGTGGAACCTGGTGAGCAGCGAGACAACGCCCGTCTCGCCCCACCCGATGCCGGGCGGCAGCCCATCGCCCCACCAGGCGAGGGTGGTCGTCGTCCGGTGCTCGGCGGCGAGCAGGCTGCCGTCGGCGGCCCGGAATTCCAGGTGGACGCCCGGCTCGCCGGTGACCGGGTCGGTGAGCGACCGGGCGGCGGGCGCGGGGACCGCCGTCCAGGTACGGCATCCCGGGGTCACGGTGACTGCCGCGCGGCCTGCGAGGGCTTCCCGCAGCGCGTCGGCGGGGGTGGACACGGAGACCGGGAAGACCCCCGCGCTGCCGCCGCCCTGGATCACCGGCCGGACAGCATTAGGGCCGATCACGGCGACACTGCCGATCACGGCCGGGTCGAGGGGCAGCACGTCCCGCTCGTTGCGGAGCAGCACGAACGACGCCGCCGCGGCCCTGCGCAACAGGGCCGGGTCGGCCAGCACCGGCGACGTGCCGGTGGCGGCGGCCTCGGGGATCGCGTCCGGCCCGGTGAGCGCTCCCACCCGGCGGGCCAGGCGGAGCAGGCGCAGCACCTTGTCGTCGATGAGATCCTCGGCGACCGCGCCGCTGCTGACCGCCTCGGCCAGGGCCTCCCCCCAGAACGGGTTGGGCCCCGGCATCGCCAGGTCGAGTCCGCCGACAGCGGACGCGACCGTGCTGCGGTTGGCATCCCAGTCCGAGGTGACCACGCCGGTGAAGCCCCACTCGTCCTTGAGCACCTCACGCAGCAGCCGCCCATGCTCGGTCATCGGGCTGCCATTGACCGAGTTGTACGCGGCCATGACCAGCGCCACACCTGCCTCGCGGACGCAGGCCTCGAAGGGGACGAGGTACAGCTCGCGCAGCACGTGCTCGTCGATCCGCGCGTCGTAGCTCCAGCGCTCGGTCTCCGAGTCGTTGCCGACGAAGTGCTTGATCGTCGCCGCGACCCCGGCGGACTGCACGCCGCGCACATACGCGACGGCGAGCCGCGCGGTCAGTTCGGGATCCTCGGAGAAGAATTCGAAGCCCCGGCCGCCGAGCGGTGTCCGCACCAGGTTGAGGGTTGGTGCCAGCAGCACATCCACGCCCTTGCTGCGGGCCTCGATGCCCAGGGCGGTGCCGAGCTCGTAGACGAGCTCGCTGTCCCAGGTGGCGCCGAGGGCCGACGGGCAGGGCAGGCTCGCCGCTGGCTTGCGTTCGTCCATGGTGATACCGCGCACCCCTGCGGGCCCGTCCGAGAAGATCATCGGACGGAGCCCCAGGGCGTCGGCACCGTGTGTGCGCCAGCTGTCCGCACCGGTCAGCAGGCGCACCTTCTGCGCAACGGGGAGCGCAGCCAGCAGGCTGCGCTCCTCCGTCGTCGCGGTGCTAATTGTCATCGTCGCTATCGCGATCCTTGCTCAGGCTCCGTGTCCGCTCAGGACGCCGGCTTGAGCTGCAGGATCGTGTATTCGATGTAGGGAATGTTCGGGACCGGG
>CAYPQM010000233.1:0-7677 GCA_964412845.1 uncultured Streptosporangiaceae bacterium | reverse complement strand
TATATAGAGTGCGCTCATGGCCCGGTTCACGGAGCGAGACGGCGATGCCGCTGACGCGCCGGGAGCACTCGACGCGCTGGGCCGCTCGGCCGGCCGGGCCACGCTGATCCTGTCCAGCCTGGCTGACGGGGCCAAGCACGGCTACGCGCTGACCAAGGACATCGAAGCCTTCGCCGGTGTGCGGCTGGCGCCGGGCACGCTGTACGAGGCACTCAGCCGGCTCGAAGCCCGCGGGCTGATCGAGGCGCTGGACAGCGCGGACCGGCGCCGGCCTTACCAGCTGACGGCCGCTGGCGCCGCGGCCCTCCGGGCACAGTTGCAGGCTCAGCGCACCGTCGCCGAGGTGGGGCTGCACCGCCTCGCCGGAAACTGGGGCACGGCGTGACCCGGCCTCCCGTGATCCCGCCGGACGGAATCCCGCCGGACGGGATCACCGCTGCCCCTGGCGGGCCGGAAGCCATCAGGCCACCTGGCTCCCGGGCTGCGCGACGGCTGCTGCGCTGGTACCCCCGGAGCTGGCGGGCACGCTATGGGGAGGAATTCGCCGAACTGCTCATCGCGGAATTCGCGGAGCAGCCGCGATCCTGGCGACGCGGCGCGGACGTGGCCCGTGGCGGCCTGCTCGCCCGCCTGGCCAGCGCCGGCCTCATCAGTGCCAGGCTCCCCGGCGACCCGGTCGACCCGGCTGCTGGACGCCGGGCCAGCCTGGCTGCCCTGGCCTGCGCCGCCGCCATATTCCTCACCGTCGGCGCCACCATGTGGGCGCAACTGACGGTGGGCTGGGAATGGGCGCCCCCGGCCACCCCGGGCGGCTCGGTGGCGATGGTCGTGATGTCGGCGGCCATGCTGCTGCTGGCCGTGCTCGCCTTTCTAGCCGCCGCCCCGGTGGCCATCGCGGCCGCCCGGGCCATGGCCCGGGGCGAGGCGCCGAGGCTGCGCCGGCCGGCCCTTCTGCTGGCCGGCGGTGCGCTGGTCCTGGTCCTCGGCGGTCGTCATTTCGGGAACGCATGGCCCGGCACCGGGGGCCGCTGGTGGCCGCACCAGGGCCTGGTGCCCGGCGGCATCGCGGCGTTCAGCTGGGCGTGCACCCTGTCGGTCACGTCCTACTGGGCTCACCCCACCGTGCTGGCCTCATTTCCCCCCGCCGAGCTGGCCTGGATGGCGGTCAGCCCGGCCGCCATGCTCTGCGTGGTCACCGGCACCGCGCAACTCGTGCGGCGGGTGGAACTCTCGCCTGGGGTCCTCCGGCACGAGGCGTGGGTGGGCCGTGCTGCGATAGGGGGTATGGCCGCCTTCCTCGGCGGCGCACTGTGCTGGGTGACCGAAGGGGGACCAGGGCCACGGGGGCTCGTTCACGCCGGTGCCATCGACGTGGCCGGAGTCGCCGTGATGGTCATCGTGCTGGCTGCCGGATGGCAGGCGCTGCAGCGGGCCGGCCGGCCAGAGCCGTTCCTGGCGGCGCGCTCCGTGGCGCGCCGGTGAGCACGAGCGCCCGCGGCGGATGGACCCGCCGCCGGGTGCTGGCGGCCAGCGGCGGCGGCCTGGCGGCGCTGGCTGTCGCCGGGGCGGGCGCACTCGACCTGGTTTCCCGTGGCGTGCTGCCCGGCCAGCAGGCTCTCGATCGGCTGGATGGCGCATGCTCAGTGCCACCGCCGACGGTGAGCTTCTCGGCTACGGGGCCGTCCGTCTCCGGCCGCTTCTTCTCCCGGGCCCGGCGCCGGGCGGTAGGCTACACCATCGCTTACCCGCCTGGCTACCGTCCCGGCAGCCCGCTGCCGCTCATCGTCGTGCTGCATCCCTACGGGTCCGATCATCGCCACCCGCTCACCGGGATGTCCCTGCCGCACGCGCTGGCGCTGCACACCGGCGGCGAGCCGCTGCCGCCGATGGCGATGGTGTCGGCCGACGGTGGGGACAGGTACTGGAATCCGCATCCAGGCGATGACCCGATGGGCATGGTGATCGACGAACTCATCCCGTTCTGCCAGCGCAGAGAGCTGGGCCAGGACGCGGTCGGCACCCTGGGAATCTCGATGGGCGGGTACGGCGCCATCCTGCTGGCCGAGAAGCACCCGGCCCTGATCAGGGCGGTGGCGGCGATCGGCCCGGCGATCTGGACTAGCTACCGGCAGGCCCGGGCGGCCAACCCGGGCGCGTACGCGTCGGCGGCCGCATTCACCGCGGCCGATGTCGTCAGGCACGCCGCTGCGCTGCGTGCGGTGCCGGTTCGGGTGGCATCCGGCCTCAGTGACCCGTTCTGCCCCGGGGCGCGCGCGCTCGCTCAGGCGCTGCCTGCTGCCGTGGTGGACATCTCCCATGGCTGCCACAGCGCCCCGTTCTTCACCGCGCAGGAACCGCCGTCGCTGGCCTTCCTGGCCCGCCATCTCACCGCCTAGCATCCGCTGCGCGGTCAGCACGGTGCGTTTCCGCGAATGTGGGTCACACGTCAGCACGCTCAAGATTTGCCGACCGGGTAGTGGCTGCCGCATGGTCGCGGCCGCCCGCGCCAGCCGAGCTGCCGCAGCACCGCGGCGACCTGGGCCGCGACGTGGCACGGGCGCCGGACGACGTCGGGCCAGCTGTACCGCAAGGTGATGATCCCGTCGGCGGCGGCGGCATTGTCGCGGTGCCGGTCGCGCCAGTGGGCCTCCGGCGGATGGGCCAGGTCCCCGTCCAGTTCCACGCCCACGCCGAATTCCTCGTAGAGCACGTCCCGGTACTCAGTGCGCGTTCCGCGGGCTGTCCGCACTTGGCGTCGTGCACCGGGAAGCCCGTGCGGGCGCTCGACATCGCGGATGTAGTGGCGCTCCAGCGTGGAATGCGCGCCAGCGGCAACATCGCCGAACGCGGCCGCCAGCTCACCTCGCCAGCGCATTCGCCTGCGCGCGTCCATCGCGGCCCGCAGCCGCGCCGGGTGTGGCCAGCCGTCCGGCGCACGCCCGGGCGGACCGGGTGCGGTTTCGTCACGGAATAGCTGGCGTGGCACACTGGTTGCGTTGATGAAGGCGTGCTCCGGGGTCGGTGAAATTCCGAGCCGGCGGTGATAGTCCGCGACCCGGCTGACGGCGTGCGAACGCCAGCGGCTGGCTGACCTGGTGGAATTCCGGGACCGACGGTTAAAGTCCGGATGGGAGGAAGCACGCGCGGGCGGCAGCCCAGCACGCTGCCGACCGTGTTCGCGCGTCCGCGCGCCCCCGGAGCTAGCTGGCATTACGGCTCCGAGGAGAGGAATCGCGGATGTTCACCGGAATCGTTGAGGAACTCGGCGAAGTCGTCGCCATCGAGACGCTCGCCGGGGCGGCCCGGCTTACTGTGCGCGGGCCCCAGGTAGCGGCAGACGCGGCCCGTGGCGAATCGATCGCCGTCAACGGAGCCTGCCTTACCGTCACCGAAGCCGCGGACAAGACATTCACCGCCGACGTCATGGCGGAGACCCTGCGGCGGACCGCGCTCGGCACGCTTGCCCCCGGTTCATCGGTCAACCTAGAACGCCCGCTGCGCTTCGACGGCCGGCTGGGCGGTCACCTCGTGCAGGGCCATGTGGACGCGACGGCCACCATCCTTTCCCGCAGCCCGGCTGAGCACTGGGACGTGGTCCGCATCGCGGTTCCGGAGTCCCTGGCCCGGTACATCGTCGACAAGGGCTCCGTGGCCGTGGACGGGGTCAGCCTGACCGTCTCGGCGACCGGGGACGGGGGCGCCGGTGAGCAGCCCTGGTTCGAGGTGAGCCTCATCCCCACCACCTTGGAGCTGACCACCCTGGGCCGGGCGGAGCCGGGCTGCCAGGTCAACCTGGAGGTGGACATGATCGCCAAGTATGTGGAGCGACTGACCCGCGGGGCGCCAGCCCAGCGCGACGAGGAAACGAAGGCCCGGCCATGACCATCAGCCCGCCCGCGCGCGGCAGCTCCTGGATGAGCGCGCCCAGGGACATCCCCCCATCGACAAGCGTGCTACCTAACGCAATGCCGCCCGACCGCCGCCCACCGACCGGCTCACCGTCACTCGGACTGCCTGCCCGCGCCACGGCAGTGAGCCGTGGCACCCGGCTTGACGACATGTCGCGGGCGATCGCTGACGTCGCGGCCGGGCGCCCGGTGGTCGTGGTCGACGACGCCGACCGGGAGAACGAAGGCGACATCATCATTGCCGCCAGCAAGATGACTCCTGAGCTGATGGCGTTCATGATCCGCTACACCAGCGGCGTGATCTGCGTTCCGCTGCCCGGCGAGGATCTTGACCGGCTCCAGCTGCCGTTGATGACAGCGCAGAACACCGAGCGCATGCGGACCGCCTTCACCGTCAGCGTGGACGCGCGGGACGGCGTGACCACGGGGATCTCGGCGGCGGACCGGGCGCGGACCGTCCGGGCCCTGGTCGACTCGGCCACCAAGGCCAACGAGCTGGTCCGGCCCGGGCACATCTTCCCGCTCCGTTACGCCGAGGGTGGTGTGCTGCGCCGGCCTGGGCACACCGAGGCCGCGGTCGACCTGGCCCGGATGGCTGGCCTGGCGCCGGCCGGGGTACTTGCCGAGGTCGTCAACGACGACGGGACCATGGCGCGGCTGCCTGCCCTGCGGGCCTTCGCTGACGAGCACGGGCTGGCCCTGATCTCGATCGCCCAGCTGATCGACTTCCGCCGGCATTCCGAGCGAATGGTCCGCCGGGTCGCCGACACCCGGCTGCCGAATGCCTACGGCGAATGGCGGGCGCTCGGCTACCAGAACTCGGTGGATGGCACTGAGCACGTCGCCCTGGTGCTGGGCGACCTCGGTGACGGCCAGCAGGTCCTGGTCCGGGTGCATTCCGAGTGCCTGACCGGTGATGTGTTCGGTTCCCTGCGCTGTGATTGCGGCGCGCAGCTGGAGGCCTCGATGGCGACGATCGCCGCCGAGGGCCGGGGCATCGTCTTGTACTTGCGCGGCCATGAGGGCCGCGGCATCGGCCTGCTCAGCAAGCTGCGGGCGTACCAGCTCCAGGACGGGGGCGCCGACACGGTCGACGCCAACCTGGAACTCGGCCTGCCCGCGGACGCCCGCGAGTACTCGACCGGTGCGCAGGTCCTCGCCGACCTCGGGGTCCGCTCGGTCCGCCTGCTCACCAACAACCCGGCGAAGGTCCGCGGGCTGTCGGGGTTCGGCATTGAGGTGGCCGGCCGGGTGGCCCTGCCCGTCACGGTGACCTCGGACAACCTGCGCTACCTCATGGCCAAGCGGGACCGGTTCGGCCACCTGATCGACGGTCTTCCCGGCACCGGAAACCTCCCTGGCGGGACCAGGGAGGTCCGCCCGGACGGACTCGCGGAGGTGCGGTGAGCGGCGAGGGCCGGCCGGCCGGGGAGGCACTGGACGCGGCTGGGCTCACCCTGGCCCTGGTGGCGGCCCGCTGGCACGCGGAGATCACCGACAGCCTGGTGGAGCGGGCCCTGGCGGCGGCCAAGGCCTGCGGGATCGATGACCCGTTGCTGGTCAGGGTGTCAGGTGCCGTCGAGCTGCCCGTGGTGGCCGCGGAACTCGCCGCCAGCCACGACGCCGTGGCCTGCCTCGGCGCGGTGATCCGCGGCGGGACACCGCACTTTGAGTACGTGTGCGATGCTGTCACTTACGGCCTGGCCCGGGTCGCGCTCGATGCGGGCACGCCGGTCGGCAACGGGGTGCTGACCTGTGACACCCTGGAGCAGGCCCGGGAACGATCAGGGCTGGATGGCAGCCGCGAGGACAAGGGATGGGAGGCCGTGGTGGCAGCGCTCGACACGGCCCTGGTGCTCCGCACCCTCCGCGCGCGACATTGATGCGGTGCTAGCCGGGGACATCCCCCGGCGTCCCCGGCCAATAGCCCATCAGTCCTGAAAGGTCTCCTCCGTTGCTGTCGCTTGTCCTTCCCAAAGGCTCTCTGGAACGTGCCACCCTCGAGCTGTTCGACGCGGCGGACCTGACCGTCCGCCGGTCCTCCGACCGTGACTACCACGCGTCCATCGATGATCCGCGGATCGAGCGGGTGCGGTTCCTGCGGCCCCAGGAAATCCCCTCCTACATCGAGCGCGGCCTCTTCGACCTCGGTATCACCGGCCGTGACTGGATCTCAGAAACCGGGGCCGAGGTCGCCTCGCTCGGTGAGCTGCACTACTCCAAGGCCACATCGTCGCCGGTGCGCGTGGTGCTCGCCGTTCCGCAGAACTCACCATGGCAGTCGGTCACCGACCTGCCGGACGGGGTGCGGATCTCCACCGAGCTGCCGTCGCTGACCAGCCGGTACCTGGCCGAGCACGACGTGAAGGCCATGGTGATCCCCTCGCACGGCGCGACCGAGGCGAAGGTGCCGGACATCGTGGACGCCATCGTGGACCTGACCGAGACCGGATCTTCGCTGCGCCGCAACGGCCTGCGGATTCTTGACACGCTGCTGACCAGTTACACCGAGCTGGTCGCGAACACCGAGGCGTACGCCGACGCGGCCAAGCGCGCCGCCATGGACGACATCGCGCTGCTGCTGGCCGGCGCGATCCGGGCCAGGGGCAGCGTGCTGCTGAAGCTCAACGTGCCATCCGGGCAGCTGGCCGCGGTGACGGCGATGCTGCCATCCATGTCGTCGCCGACGATCACGGCACTGGCCCGCGGCGACATGAACGCGGTGGAGACCGTGGTGCCCAAGCAAGGGATCAACACGCTGATTCCCGCGCTGAAGGCGGCCGGAGCGCGGGACATCCTGGAAATCCCCATTTCCAAGATCGTCGAATAAGCGGGGCTTCGCCGGGACAAGCTCCCCTGATCGCGGTGCTCTCTTGCCCGGGGGACCACCCCCGGCCCCCCGGGCATACCTCGTTCCCTTGATCGCGGTGGATTGGTGGCTGCCGGCGAGCGGTGATCCACCGCGATCATGGGAGCGGGGACGGCTGGGGCCAGGCGCGCACCGGGCCGTGCGCCCGGAGGGTGACCAGGGAGCCAGGCGGCAGGTCACCGGCTCCGAGTGTCCGCACTATGACCAGGGGTGCGCCGGGATCCCGCTCCGGCTGCACCTTCACCACAGCGTCGTGTCCGTGATAGCCGTAGCCCACGACCCGCCCGGTCAGCCCGCCGGTATCCAGGGTGGCGAGGTCGGCGCGGTGCCCGTTCACCGGTCGCCGCACGGACAGCCGGGACCTGAGCCCGGCTGCCTTCGGGGCGCCGTCGCCCGGCGCGCAAAGTTCGACCTGTTCAGGGCGGACAAGGACGGTGACCGGGCCCGGGGCGGGCAGCCGCCCGCCATCCTGCTCGACCGGGAGCTGGCCGAGCGCGGTGTGGACCGTCCCGCCGTCAAGGACACCTTCGACGAGGTTGGCGTCGCCGATGAAGCGCGCCATATCCGCGTCGACCGGGCGCGCGTAGAGATCCTGCGGCGCGTCGCACTGCGCGATGGCGCCATCGCGCAGCACGGCCACCAGGTCGGCGGTGGACAGCGCTTCGTCCTGGTCGTGGGTGACCAGGACCGCTGTCGTGCCCGCCTCGCGGAGCAGTTGCTGGACATCCTCGCGAACGCTGGCCCGCAGATGCGCGTCCAGCGAGGCGAACGGCTCGTCGAGCAGGACGATCTCCGGCTTGATGGCGAGCGCGCGGGCCAGCGCCACCCGTTGCTGCTGGCCGCCGGAAAGCTGGTGCGGGTAGCGACGGGCGAACTCGGCCAGCCCGACCGCGTCGAGCA
>CAYPQM010000232.1:0-7708 GCA_964412845.1 uncultured Streptosporangiaceae bacterium | reverse complement strand
AACATGTGGAACGGCTCCCGGTGCGCCAGTCCCACCCCGAAGCTGAGCACGGCCTCGAAATCGCTCGAGTTGACGACTTGGATCAGGTCCGGCAGCGCATAGGTGCGCCGGGTCGGCCCGTACGTGACGTGCCCGTTCGCATCGTGCCCATTCGCGAGCGAGAAGCGCACCAGCAGCTTGGCGCGGCCGACGATCGGCACCGGGAGCCCGGAGCCTCCGCCCGTCACCTGGGACACGTAGCGGGCGCTGCGATCAGCCGGCAACGATCCCCGGAACTGGAAGACCAGCCGGTCATAGCCGGGATGATGCGCGGCACGGATCTCGGTGAGGATCGGGGCAGTGGCAGCTAAGGCTGTTGCCGGTGGAGCGGCCAGACCGCCCAGCCCGGCGAGCGCGAGGACACATGCGGCAAGACGAAGATGATGCATGGCTAACCCCCTGTCAGAGACCTTTCACCGCGAGTAGAGAACGGCCCGGGCCCCCGGCTGTAGGGGCGAACGTCCCGAGCAGAGTCAGGCGTTCCCGGAAGCATGGTTCTCGGCCCGGTCCCTGATCCCGCGGAGCATCTTCTGGCTCATCAGGAAACTGACCACCTCAACGGGTTCGACGAGGAGTCGCGCCCACGCCCGCGTGTACGCGTATCTTTCGCGCACGATCAGCCGCGATGTCCCGGCCGGTGCGTCCTTGAGCACGAAAGCCCAGGTGAAGTCGTAGGGCGGTGCGGTGTTCCCCATCGGAATCCCGCCGCGGAGAACCAGTGATCGCCCTGGATCAACAGCGGCCACCCGGAGACTGACCTGCGGGGCCAGCCTGACCTCGTCACCAACCTCGACGCTCTGCCATTCGGACGCGATGCGTTCCGCGCTATGGATATCGCAGCCAACCAGGTTCTCGAGGAAGTCGTAGCTATAGAACCCGCCGCGACCCTGGCCAACCTGGACGACCCACGGCCATACCTGAACAGCCGGCCCGCGGATGGTGATAGCGCGGGTGGCCGTGAGGTCGGCATCCGCGATCAGGTCATCGCCGGGAAGAGGCCCGCCAGATTCCTCGTCGATGGCGCCCCACTGAAGTTGCCAGGACCTCCCAATGAGGAAGTAGGCAGCCACGGCGCTGGCCACGGCCGCTACGCCTGCGTCCCGGCATCTCATCCGAGCCTCCTCTGCCGCAGTCGCGTCGTCACAGCAGGTCAGCCTGCGATCATCCCCATCATCTCAAGCGCCTCGCCGTGGTTCCGCGTCCGCCTGGTGCCAGCGCGGCACCATCGGGATCGCTGAACCGGCATAGAGAACGCCTAAATCATGCTTTACAGAACATAAAGTACATTATGTATATTAAGTACGTAAATGGCTTTGGGCCGGTTGGCTGACCTTCAGGCCACATTTGCCCATCGAAAAGGGGGTATCCCCGAATCAGGTGATGGTCGCCCGTAAACGCGTCATGTTAACCTACTCGCCTGCATCGGGTGGGGATCTATGCGGTAAAGCCCCGTCAAGTATTTGGGTGGCCGCCGTGGTGGCGCCGCCGGGGTAAAGGCGGGTACCAGGCATGAGATCGGCAGGGGGGATCGTTGAACAGGCACGTCAAGGCGGCTCAGGTGCCGGCAGCGGCGCGCAGTGACGATTCGGACGTACCGTTAGCGGCCCGCGGGAATGTCGGTCTTCCTGCCGCGGCCAAGGCCAGTCACACTGGCCTGTTCAGGCTGCTGACCGCCGCCGGGGCCAAGGAAACGATCCCATACGAAGGCAAGGACAACCATGAGCCCGCTGCTGAGCGACGTAGGCGCGCTGAGCGCCGCGGCGGCTGTCGTGACTCTCGTGTTCCTGCTGCTGACCCGCCTGACCTGGCGCCGCGGCAAGAAGCTAGAGGAGCCCTAGCCGACCACTACGACATCCCGGCGGTGGAACTGCACTGCCGGCATGTCCGCTGGTACATCGTCCTCGGGCTGGCCCTGTCCGCCGGCGGGCTGGCCCGGCACGTTCTCTTCTTCGCGTCGCTGGCCCACTACCGGGCCCTCACTGCCGCGTGGACCGTCGCGTTCGTGTTCTCCGCATTGCAGTGGGTGGTGTCCTGGCGTGATCGTCCGTGGACCGTCACCTCCGCCCAGCAGGCACGGCTGGACCGGCTGCGGGTTACCGCGAACATCCCCCTCTACAACGAGGATCCCGAACTCCTGGACCGGTGCCTGTACGCGCTGATGAACCAGACCCGGCCACCGGACCGGATCGACGTCGTGGACGACGGCTCGTCCATCGGCTACACCCGCCTTCAACAGCACTGGGCAGGCATCCGGCCCGCTGGCCCGGAGGTCCGCTGGATCCGGCAGCGGAACGCGGGCAAGAAGCAGGCCCAGGCGGCCACCTTCACATCCGACCCCGCGGCCGACATTTTCGTCACCATCGACTCCGATACAGCGCTCGCCGCCAACGCCATCGAGGAAGGGCTCAAGCCGTTCGCGCGCCGGAAGGTGATGTCGGTCGCCGGGATCGAGCTCGCGTTCAACTCAGGTGTCAACTGGCTCACCCGCACTGTGTCGGCCCGGTCACTGTTCTTTCAGATCGTCGCGTGCGGGGCGCAATCCGTGTGGGGGGACATGCTGGTCAACCGCGGTGCGTTCGCCTTGTACCGGGGCTCCCTGATCCGGGCCATCGTTCCCGCCTACCTAGGGGAGACGTTCCTCGGCCATCCGATCCAGCTCGGTGACGACGCCGCGCTGACACTCTTCGCGCGTGGCCGCGGCCGGACCGTACAGCAGTCCACCGCGTTCGCGCTGACGATGTATCCCGAGACCCTGTCGCACCATTTCCGCCAGTGGATCCGGTGGATGCGCGGCTCGACGATCCGCAACTGCTGGCGGATCCGATACCTGCCGATCACGTCGTACGGATGGTGGTTCACGGCTCTTGGCACCTACATTTTCCTGACCACCACGCTGATGCCGCTGATGGTCGCCCTGACCTGGCCGAGGTCGGCGTACTTCGCCGAAGGCGCCCTGACCGCGATGCTCGTCTGGGCCTACCTCACGGGATTGCGGATCCTGGCCGTCCATCGCAGCGACGAAACCTGGGCGTACCGGATCGGCACCCTGTTCTGTTACGCCCCCGCGATGCTGTGGGCCACGTTCGTGCTGCGGCCACTGCGCTTCTACGGCATTGCCACCTTCCTCCGCCAGGGCTGGACGACCCGGACAGCGGGCGCCGAGGTAGCAATCACGCCCGCCGCGGAGAGGGCGCCGGCATGAACAGCCGACCCCGCAAACAGAGCGGCGCTCATGCCGGCGGCCGCGGTCGGGCGGGGGCCCTGAAGTATGCCGGGAACACGATCGCCATGATGGTGCCTCTGGTCCTGCTCGGCATCCTCATGCTGCCGCCGCTGGGCCTCCTCCTCGCCCCACCGGAGAAGGTCGGCCTGGGCGTCTGCATCCCGAGCCCGGTCGCGCTCGGAGACCGCTACCTGGGCATCGCACCTGGGAAGCCGTGGCTGCGGTCGACGAAGAGCTTCGCCACCGGGACCGGTGTCGAGCCTGGGCTGGTGGAGAACTACACCCTGTTTGGCGAGCCGTTCGACCAGGAGCGGTCCTGCCAGGTAACTCAGCTTGGCGCGGTACCGCTGATCCAGATCCTGCCCCGCCATCAGTCCCTGGCCGGCATCGCCAGCGGCCGCTACGACGGCTACCTGACCTCATATGCCCGCGCGGTGCGGGCATTCAAGGACCCGGTGATCCTGAGCTTCGGCCACGAAATGAACGCCCGCTGGTGGCCCTGGGGCTACGAGCACGCCAGCCCGGCCGCGTTCATCGCCGCATGGCGGCACATCTGGACGGTCTTCGCCCAGGCCCATGCACAGAACGTGACGTGGCTGTGGAACGTCAACCGGGACGCCAACCCTGGCCAGGAGTACAGCATCTCACCGGCCCAGGACTGGTGGCCCGGCAGCAGGTACGTGGACTGGACCGGGATCGACGCCTACTTCAACACCCCGGCCGACACCTTCAGCTCGGTGTTCGGCGGCACGCTGGCCAGCATCCGGCAGATCACCCGTGACCCGGTCCTGATCACGGAAACAGCGATCGGCCCCAGCCCGCAGCAGGACAGCCAGATCCGCAGCCTGTTCGCCGGGGCGAGCAGCACACCGGGGTTGCTGGGCTTCGTCTGGTTCGACCTTGACCGCCGCCAGGCCTGGCACCTGGAGGACAGGCCGGCGGCCCTGTCCGTGTTCCGCGCCGGGGCCAGCCAGTATGAGATAACCGAGTACGGGGTCAGCGAATACGAGTGGAACCGGCATCAGTGAACTGCGCCCCGCGTGCGTCTTGCCGTCTGAACCCTCATTGCCGCCCTCGTAACAACTCGCCCCACTGGCGAACTAGTTACCAGAAAAGGGGGAGCGATTACCTCCCGCCCGGTGTGCGCTATCCGTACTGATACTCTCTTATTGTAATCATCTGCTAGCTCTATGTAATCGGGGGAAGCATGCGCAGGACATTCTTCACGCCTGTCCTCGTGGCAGTGATGGGCGTCACCGCTGCCCTGATCCTGCCCGCCGTGGCGCAGGCCGCCACCGGACCGTCGACGGATACGACGACGACGTTTGACGTCAACGGAGGGCTGCTGACGATCACGACGCCGGACACCGCCGCCCTGGGCACAGTGCCGATCGGCGCACCCACCGTGTCGGCCGCACTGGGCAGTGTCATCGTGGACGATGAACGTGGGACGCTCGGTGGGAGCTGGACGGCCAGCGTCATCTCGACCGACTTCACCACCGGTGGCGCCGCGCCCGCTGAGACTGTGCCTGCCGCCAGCGTGGCCTATGCCCCCGGCGCCGCGACGGCGACAACCGGTACCGGAACCTTCACTCCAGGCCCCGGGGGCGCCATGGACACGTCGCAGACGGCTTTCAGTGCCACCGCCACCACCGGCGTCACCACAGTCCACTGGGATCCGACGATCACCGTGACATTGCGGGCCGGGATCGTGGCCGGGACCTACACCGGCACGATCACCCACTCCGTCGCCTAGCAGGCACCACGCCCGGTACCGCGGCACTGGCCGCGGTACCGGGCGCGTCCATGAGACCAGCCGCGTGATGACGGGCGGGCCGCCGGCGAGGTGGATAGATAAATAGTATTCGAGTGACTACTATCTGTTACCGATACAGCAGGTACACCCGACACGGCCCCGGGGGAAACCGTGCGGAAGTCACTCTTCGTGCCCATCGTCGTGGTCATGTCGACCGCCGCCGCCGCCGTGGCCGTTTCGGCGGTGACGGCCCAGGCGAGCGCTGGCCCAACCACGGTGACGTTCGCGGTCGCCCCCGGACTGCTGACCATCACCACACCTGACACGGCCAACCTCGGCACCGTCTCCATCGGGTCAGCCCACGTGTCGTCCGCACTGGGCAATGTCACGGTGGACGACGAGCGCGGGACAGACGGGGGGTCCTGGACCGCCAGCGTCATCTCGACCGACTTCACGACGGGTGCCAGCCCCACAGCCGCCGAGACCATCGGCGCCGCCAACGTCAGCTACGCCCCCGGCACCGCCACCAGCACAGCGGGCGTCGGGACCTTCACGCCCGGGGCGGGCGGTGTCCTGGCTACCTCGAAGACGGCATTCACCGCCACCGGGACCACCGGCGTCACCACGATCGGCTGGGATCCGACAATCACCGTGACCCTGCCCGCCGCGGTCGTCTCCGGGACCTACACCGGTACCATCACCCACTCCGTTGCCTGACCACGCGATGGCACCGTCGCCGCGCCGGTTCCGCGCGATCATCGGGCTGACCGTCGTGGCCGCGGCCGCCGCGATGGGCGCCGGCACGAGCGCCAGCCAGCCCGCCACTCCGTCCAGGCCCGGGGCCAGCCAGCCGGGCCGGTCAGGCGAGATCGGCATCCGGCTGCTCCAGGTGCCGGTCAGCGAGCGCAACGATCCCCGGGCCAGGCTCTACATCATCGACCACGTCGCCCCGGGCCAGGTCATCCACCGGAAATTCCAGGTCGCCAACGTGGGCGGCGCGGCCGCCGCCGTGCAGCTCTACGCCGCCTCGGCGTCGATCAAAGGTGGCAGCTTCAGCTTCTCCAGCGGACGTACCCAAAATGACATGACCACCTGGGTCCGGATCAGCCCCCCGGCCGTCAACCTCGCGGCAGGCAAGCGGGCCACCCTCACGGCCACCATCGCCGTGCCGGGCGACGCGCCACCGGGTGAGCAGTACGGGGTCATCTGGGCGCAGGTAGGCGGGACCGGTTCCGGGAACATCAAGCTGGTCACCCGGGTCGGCATCCGCATCTACCTCTCAGTTGGCCCGGGGAACGCGCCCGCCGCCAACTTCACCATCGGCCAGCCGGTGGCGAGCCGGACGGCCGATGGCCGCCCCATGCTCCGCGTCGCCGTGCACAACACCGGTGGCCGCGCCCTCGATGTCAGGGGATCACTCCAGCTCACCGGCGGCCCGGCCGGCCTGCAGGCTGGCCCGTTCCCGGAGGCCGCCATCATCACCCTGGCCCCGGGCCAGAGCTACCACCTCACCTTCGCCATGAGCCCTCAGCTACCTAACGGCCCATGGCAAGCCCTGATCACGCTGCAAAGCGGGCTGGTTATCCGTACCGAACGAGCCACCGTCAATTTCAGGGCCGGAGTCAGCGCGGCGGCCGGATTCCCCACCCTGCCGGTGGCCGGCGGGGTGGCCGTCGCCTTCCTGGTCGCCGCGGCCGGGATTATTGTCGTCCGGTCACGACGGTCGGTGCTGCGCCGGAGCTAGCCGCTGGGCGGCCTCGGGGTGGTCCGGGAGAGGAGCCAGCCGAGGGCGGCCGGGAGTTGCTGCGCCCACCACAGGTGGTCGTGGCCGCCGACCCATTCCCGGTAGCAGCAGGTGAGCCCGGCTCGCTGCAAGCGCTCCGCCCATTCCCGGGTCGACCGGCGGAAGCCCGGCTCCAGCGTGCCGGCCGCCAGATAGTGCCGGACTCCGGCGATCCGGGCCGTGCTGGTGATCCGGCGGGGGACAAGGCCGCCGCTCAATACGGCCACCCCGGTGAACAGGTCCGGGCGCCGCTGCGCGGCGGCGATCGACCAGACGGCGCCGTTAGAGAACCCGGCCACCAGCCACGGCCCAGCCGGCACCGCCAGCCACTGGGCGGCCCACGGCATCACCTCGCCGACCACGAAACGCAGGTGGGCATCGAACCGGCTTCGGTCCTTCCCGGGCAGGTATTCCCGGGCCCGCAGGTCCGGGAATACCGCACCCTGGTCAGCCGCGCCGCGGTCAACGCCGTGATGCACACCCACCAGCGCCACGGCGGGCGCCGCGCCAGCCAGGATCGCTGATTCGAGGATGGGTGCGAACCCGCCCACCGACTGGCCATCAGCCATGATGCAGACAGGCAACCGCTCGCGCTGACCGGGCGGGCGGTAGACAGTCACCCCGCGCGGGCCGCCCAGCACCGCACTGTCGAGCACGTGCTCCTCGATTGAGCCGGCCAGGGATTCCGCGGCCGGCCAGAACGCGGTGGCCCGCGGCCCGCGCCACACCGTCTCGTCCGCCAATGGCCGGCCGAACGGCAGCTCACTGTCCTGCTGCGCGAGCACGTGGATCGAGATGACCGCCTCGGCCAGCCGGGGCACGCGCAGCGACGCCTCCCACAGGTCACCGGTTCCCGGCACCGGCCACAGCGGGACCTGCAGGCCGGAGCTGAGCTGGACCTGATTGG
>CAYPQM010000231.1:4569-7762 GCA_964412845.1 uncultured Streptosporangiaceae bacterium | reverse complement strand
GATGAGCGTGGCGACCAGGTACACGACGCCGATGATGAGGACACCGGCCTCGAGCATCGGGAAGTCCTTGGCCAGGGCGGCCTTGTAGATGAGGTTCCCGATCCCCTGGTAGTTGAAGAGGGTCTCCACGACGACGAGCCCGCCAATCAGGTAGCCGGTCTGCGTGGCGATGACAGTGATCGTCGGGAGCAGCGCGTTGCGCAGCACGTGCCGCCGGATCACCACCGATCGCTTCAGGCCCTTCAGGGTCGCGGTGCGGGCGTAATCGGAGTCAAGCGCCTCGATCGTGCCGGCTCTCGCCATCCGGGCAATGTAACCGAACAGGACGAGCACGAGCGGGACCACGGGCAGGATCAGGTGGTCGAGCTGGCTCAGGGCGGACGCGCCGGTCCCGGCCGAAGCGGTGACCGGGAACACTTTCAGCCAGACGCCGAAGATGACAATAACCACGATCCCGGACACGAACTCGGGCACCGTCGCCGCGGACAGGCCGGTCACCGAGATGATCCGGTCGGTGGCCCGGCCGAACGTGAGCGCCGCCACGACCCCGCCCAGGATGCCGAGCGGCACCACGACGATGAAGGCCAGCGCGGCCAGCTTGAGCGAGTTGACGAGGGCCGCCCCGAGGAAGGGCCCGACCGCGGACCGGAACTGGTAAGACTCGCCGAAACTCCCGTGTAGCAGCCCGGTGAACCAGGTCGTGTACTGGGTCAGCAAGGGCCGGTCTACGCCCAGCTGGTGGTCCAGGGCCCGGACCGCGCCCTGGGTCGCGAGGTTGCCCAGGATCGCCCGGCCAGGATCGCCGGGCAGCACCTGCCCGGCGAAGAAAACGATCAGGCTGAGAATCCACAGCGTCACCAGCGCCAGCGCCAAGCGCTTCAGGAAGTACGTCGCCACCCGTGGCCCCTTTTGACGACTTCGGAACGTCGCTCGGAATAGCTGGGCTGGGGGCAGCCTAGTTTCCTACCTCCTAGGGTCGCAATAAAAGATCGTTTACCGTTGCCGGATCGCGACCCACCCTGCCCCGCCGCGATACATCACCTCGGCCGCTGACGTCCCACCACCTACCCCTGCCGACCGCGACGACCCGCGCACTCCATGATCGCGGTGGATCACCCGGCCGGCGGCCAGTCATCACCGCGATCATGGATGCTGGGTCCCGGTGTGGAAAATCGCCGTCTGATATGTGACAGTTCGGGTGTTGCCTGCGTAGATGCGGCTCGCAGCCGGGGTCCGGGTCGGGGCACTGGCTTCCAGTGAGCGGGGGAGTCGGGATGTACATCGGCGAGAGCTTCGTCGGCGAAGGTGCGGAAGCCGCCCACATCAACACGGTGCTCGGTGACCGGGCAGGTCCGGCCGGCGTCGCCTGGGGGACAGCCCTGGCCACCCCGCGAACCGGGCACACGGCGTTCGCCGCCATGCTGGTTCCCGGAGTTCCGGTCAAGCCGATGACGCTGTTCGTCAACAAGGCGTCCGTCGTCGATGACCGGCACGCGGCTCTGACCCGGGGTGCGGCCCAGGCCGGTGTGGCGGGCGGCGTCGCCGACGCGGTGAGCGAGGGCATCATCTCCGCCGCGGACGCCGACTTGTTGCTGCTCATCGCGGCGGTCTGGGTGAATCCTGCCGCCCAGGACGCCGACCTGGTTTACGCGAACAAGCGCACGGCGGCCCGTGCGGCGCTGCGGGCGGGTGTCGCGGGCGCGCCCCTGCTCGCCGATGTGCTCGCCGCCCGGAACCAGCCATCGAACCCTTCTTACACGGCGCGGCCGGTCAGCCCGCCGGCCCCGGTCAGCCTGCCGGCCCCGGTCAGCCTGCCGGCCCCGGTCAGCCTGCCGGCCCCGGTCAGCTCGGCGGTTCAGGTCAGCCCCACGATCGAGGATGCCCTGGCGGTGCGCGATGCCCTGGCGGTGCTCGACGGCTCGGTGCCCTCGGACGGACCGGCGGTGCGCGACGCCTCGGACGGCCCGGCGGAGTCGGCCAGCCCGGCCAGCGAGTCCTCCGCCCTACGAGCGCAGTAGCGCAGTGAAGATAACCGCGATCCGCCTCGACCGGATGCGGCTCCCGCTGGATCCGCCCTTCCATGCGGCCTGGGATCCCGTGCCGCGGCGGCATTTTGACGCCACCCTCGTCCGGGTGGACACGGACGAGGGTGTCACCGGATTTGGCTCGGGCGACACCATGGACGGGTTCGCCGCCTTTGAGGACCTGTTCATCGGCCGGGACCCGGGCCAGATCGTCAATCACGTCAAGACACTCGAGACGATCAGCTTCCACGCGGGCCGCTACTGGCCGCTGGAGGCCGCGCTGTGGGACATCATCGGCAAGGTGTCCGGGCAGCCGGTGTCCGCCCTGTTCGGCGGGGCCGCCGCGCACGTGCCCGGGTACGCGTCCTTCGGTGAGCTCACCAGCCCCGCGGAACGTGCGGAGCGGGTGCTGGCCGCGAAAGAAGCTGGCTTCCGGGCGGTGAAGATCCGCATCGGCCGTCAGGACGTGCCCGGCGGGCTCGCCGGGGTGCGGGCCGCGCGGGAAGCGGTCGGCGACGACATGGCGATCATGGTGGATCTCAACCAGTGGTGGCGCATGCCCGGCGACATCTCCGCCGCCCTTGACCTGGCTTCCGTCCGCAGGCTCGCCAGCGAACTGGATGAGCTTGGCGTGCTCTGGCTGGAGGAGCCACTGCCGCAGGGCGACCTGGACGGCATGCGCACCCTCCGGGAGCAGGCCGGGATCCGGGTTGCGGGCGGGGAAATGGCGCGGACCGCGGGTGAGCTGCTCGACGCGATGTCGGCTGGCGCGCTCGACGTGGTCCAGCCCGACGTGGTGCTCTCCGTCGGCATGCTGCGGACCCGGACCGTGGCCGAGTTCGCCCTGCTCCGCAATCACTGGTTCACTCCGCACACCTGGACCAACGGGCTCGGCCTGCTGGCGAACCTGCACGTAGTCGCCGGCGTGGGCGGCGGCCCGTACCTGGAGTTCCCTTATGACCCGCCCGGCTGGACGCAGCACCGCCGCGATTTCTTCCTCAGCGAGCCACTGTTCATCGACTCAGCCGGATTTCTCACCGTGCCCGACCAACCAGGCCTCGGCGCCGTGATCGATGAGGCCGCCGTCGCCCGCTGGGCACTGCGCTGAACCCCGCTTGCTGAACGCGCAGGCCCAACCCGTAAGCCGAACCCCGTAAGCCGAACCCCGT
>CAYPQM010000231.1:0-4469 GCA_964412845.1 uncultured Streptosporangiaceae bacterium | reverse complement strand
CCCGTAAGCCGAACCCCGTAAGCCGAACCCCGTCTTCCCCCGCCACCGGGCCTTCCTCCGTCACCGGGGCTTCCTCTAGCACCGGGCCTTCCCTCGTCACCGGGCCTTTCCTCACCGCAGGAGTAACCATGCTCTCCGCTGTCGCCGACGCTGAGCTCGCCATCAACCCGACGCCCACCGCGCATTTCGGCGCGGGCGCCATCGCCAAGCTGCCCGGAATTGTCCGCGGTACCGGCAGCACCGCGGTGGTCGTTGTCACTGATGCCGCACTCGCCGCCTCGCCGGTCATCGCCACCGTGACGGACGTGCTCAGCACGGCCGGGATAGCGGTGAGCGTGTTTTGCGGGGTTCATCCCAACCCGACCACGGCCGATGTGGCGGCCGGCGCAGACGCTGTGGCTGCGGTGGACGCCCAGGCCGGACGCACCGCGCTGGTGGCGGTGGGCGGTGGGTCGCCCGTGGACGCCGCCAAGGGCATCGCGCTCGCCGCCGTCAACCCGCAGCGGGGCCGCAGCCTCGACTACCGCAGCGAGTTCGCCGTGCCGGCCCTGCCGATCGTGGCGGTGCCGACGACCGCGGGCACGGGAGCCGAAACCAACGCGTTCGGTGTGGTCACCGATCCGGAAACGCGCCGCAAGTTCTACGTCGGTCACGCCAGTTCACTGCCGGCCGCCGCGATCCTCGATCCGGCCCTGACGCTGGGCCTGCCGCCCGGCGCGACGGCCGCCACCGGCCTGGACGCGCTGACCCACGCGCTGGAGTCTTATCTGTCGGTGCGCGCAAACCCTTGGTCGGACGGCATCGCGCTGCAGGTCATCCGGATGATCGCGGCCAACCTGCCGCGCGCCTACGCCGACGGCCAGGACCGGGAGGCCAGAGCCCAGATGGTGCTGGCCGCGCACATGGCCGGTATCGGCATGGCGGGCACCGGACTCGGCGTCTGCCATGCGATCGGGCACGCGCTCGGTGGCCGGTTCGACATTACCCATGGCGTGGCGCTGGCCATGGTGCTGCCTCAGGTGCTCCACTTCAATCGCTCCGTCCGCGAGCAGCGCATCGCCGACCTGGCCTTCGCGCTGGGTGTCGCGGACACCGCCGCGGCCGCCGCATGGAACGCGAGTGCCGCTATCGAGGCGATCGCCGACCTCCCCGCACGCGTCGGGATGACGCACCGGATGGCCGACTTCGGGGTAACCGATGAGGACTTCGGGCAAATCGCCGCCGACGCCCTCGACGATGAGGTCATGGTCAACACGCCGCGCAGACCGACCGCCGCCGACATCTGCTCGATCCTCCTCGCCGCGAGCCGATACGACCAGGGATGATGAACCGGTAAGCGGCGGCCACCCCCGTCGCGTCTGGCACCCGACTCGACGAGGAGCCGTCATGGCTGCCGAGCACACCGCTGGCCCGACACAGGCGGGGCCGCGTCCCGTCCGGGCGCCCCGCGGCACCGCGCTGTCCTGCAAGGGCTGGCCACAGGAAGCGGCGATGCGGATGCTGATGAACAACCTGGACCCTGAGGTGGCCGAGCATCCGGACGAACTCATCGTCTACGGGGGATCAGGCCGGGCGGCGCGCAGTTGGGGCGCCTTCGATGCGATCGTGCGCACGCTGCGGGACCTGGAATCCGACGAGACCCTGCTGGTTCAGTCGGGTAAGCCGGTGGGCGTGCTGCGCACGCACGAGTGGGCACCCAGGGTGCTCATCGCCAACTCCCTGCTCGTACCGCAGTGGGCTACCTGGGATGAGTTCCGGCGGCTGGAGTCACTGGGCCTGACCATGTTCGGCCAGATGACCGCGGGCTCCTGGATCTATATCGGCACCCAGGGCATCCTGCAGGGTACTTACGAGACGTTCGCCGCCGTGGCGGCGAAACGGTTCGGCGGCACGCTGGCCGGCACCATCACGCTGACCGCCGGGCTGGGCGGGATGGGTGGTGCGCAACCTCTCGCGGTGTCGATGAACGGCGGCGTCTCCATCAACGTGGACTGCGACCCGTCGCGGATCGCCCGCCGGATCGAGCACGGCTACCTGGATGTGGCGGCGGACGACATCGACGATGCGCTGCGCCGGGCGACGGCCGCCCGCGACGCGGGCACCCCGCTTTCCATCGGGCTGCTCGGCAACGCGGCCGAGGTCCTGCCACGGATGCTGGCCATGGGCGCCGCCATCGACGTGGTCACTGACCAGACGTCGGCCCACGACCCGCTTACCTACCTGCCGCGCGGTGTCCCGTTTGAGGACATGGCCGCGCTGCGGGCCGAGGATCCGGCGGGCTTCACCGCCCGGGCCAGGGAGTCGATGGCCGCGCACGTTGAGGCGATGGTCGGCTTCATGGACGAGGGCGCGGAAGTCTTCGACTACGGCAACTCGATCCGCGGCGAAGCGGAACTGGCCGGCTACCAGCGGGCGTTCGCCTTCCCCGGTTTCGTGCCCGCCTACATCCGGCCGCTGTTCTGCGAGGGCCGGGGCCCGTTCCGGTGGGCCGCCCTGTCCGGCGACCCCGCGGACATCGCCGCCACCGACGCCGCCATCCTGGATCTCTTCCCCGGCAACGAGCCGCTCGCCAGGTGGATCAGGATGGCCCAGCAGAAAGTGCACTTCCAGGGCCTGCCCGCGCGGATCTGCTGGCTCGGTTACGGCGAACGGCACCTGGCGGGCCTGCGATTCAACGACATGGTCGCGCGCGGGCAGGTCCAGGCGCCGATCGTGCTTGGCCGCGACCACCTGGACTGCGGCTCGGTCGCGTCGCCCTACCGGGAGACCGAGGGGATGGCCGACGGCTCGGACGCGATTGCTGACTGGCCGATCCTGAACGCGTTGCTCAACACCGCCTCCGGTGCCACGTGGGTGAGCGTCCATCACGGCGGCGGGGTCGGCATCGGCCGCTCGATCCATGCCGGCCAGGTGTGCGTCGCCGACGGCACCCCGCTCGCCGGGCAGAAACTGGAGCGGGTGCTGACCAACGACCCGGCCACCGGCGTGATCAGGCACGTCGACGCCGGCTACCAGGAAGCCGAAACGGTGGCGGTGGAGCGCGGCGTCCGCGTCCCGATGCGCGAGTCCGCCGGCGGCAGCTCATGATCGCGGTGCATTCCGCGCTCATGAGGGGCACGATGCACCGCGGTGATTCCGCACCACAACAACGCGGTGCATTTGCGTCAAACAGGGGGCACAGTGCACCGCACTGATTACCGCCGGACCCGTCCGTGAGCTTCGCGGGACTGTGGGATTCGTTGCTGCCACTTGGCCGCGATGGCTCGACCGGGGGATACCGGCGCTACTCGTGGACCGCCGCGGATGAGGAGTGCCGAGCCTGGTTCACGTCGGCAGCGGCTGACCGCGGACTCCGCACGCACTCCGACCGCAACGGGAATTTGTGGGCCTGGTGGGACCCGCCCCGGTTGTCTACGGATTCCGGACCGACGGATTCCGGACCGACGGGTTCCAGAGCCACGGGGTCCGGGCTAGCGGGTTCCGGCGTGTCGTCGGGGAGCACTGTGTCCTCGCAAGGTGGCGGCGGTGCGATCGTTACTGGCAGTCATCTGGATTCGGTACCGGATGGGGGCGCTTTCGACGGCCCGCTGGGTGTCGTGTCGGGTTTCGCCGCGATCGATCTGCTCCGCGAGCGCGGCATCGCCCCAGTCCGGCCGATCGCGGTGGCCGCCTTCACCGAGGAAGAGGGTGCCCGGTTCGGGGTGGCCTGCCTGGGCAGCCGGCTCCTCACCGGGGCCATCACGCCCGAGGCGGCGCGTCGGCTGCGGGACGGCGACGGGGTCACCCTGGCCGAGGCGATGGCGGCGGCCGGGCATGACCCCGGCGGGCTCGGGCCCGACGAGGAACTCCTGTCCAGCATCGGCGCGTACGTGGAACTCCACGTCGAGCAGGGCCGGGCGCTGGCGGAACTGGACTCGGCGATCGGGATCGCCGAAGGGATCTGGCCGCACGGCCGGTGGCGGCTCGACTTCACCGGGCAGGCCGACCACGCGGGGACCGCCGCCCTGGCTGACCGCCGTGACCCGATGATCCCCTACGCAGCCACTGTGCTCGCCGCCCGGCAGGCTGCGGCGGGCCACCAGACACTGGCCACACTCGGCAAGGTGACCGCCCGGCCCGGCGGAGCGAACGCGGTCTGCGCGTCGGTCACCGGATGGCTGGACGCCCGGGCACCGGACGAGGCCGGGTTGCGCGGGACCGTCGAGGAGATACTGACGGCCGCGCGGCAGGCCGCTGCCGCACACGGGGTGAGCCTGGACACCCGGCAGGAGTCGATCACCCCGCTGGTCACCTTCGACTCGCGGCTGAGTGGCACTCTGGCGGCCTCGCTCGCCGCCCGTGGCATCGCCGCACCAGTGCTGCCGACGGGGGCAGGTCACGACGCGGGGGTGCTGTCAGCCTGGCTGCCTGCGGCGATGCTCTTCGTGCGCAACCCGTCCGGGGTCTCGCACGCGCCGGCTGAGCAGGCC
>CAYPQM010000230.1:0-7824 GCA_964412845.1 uncultured Streptosporangiaceae bacterium | reverse complement strand
AGTAAGGGGACAGGGAAACTTCGGCTCAATTGAAGGAGACCCGCCAGCTGCTCATCGACCGGGTGCGTTACCTGTGGAAGCGCGGTGAATTCGATTCCGCGCTGACGTTCGGGGACCGGCTCGAAGAAGCATGGAGCATCCGGCTCGGTCACGATGACTGGCAGACCCTCCACCTGCGTTTCCAGATCGCCAACGTGCTGCGGTCGCTGGGCCGCTTCCAGGAGGCGCGCAGCGTGGACGCCGAGGTCCTGGCCAAGCAGCAGCAGGTGCTGTCGCCAAGTCATCCGCACACGCTGCTCACCGCCGGAGGGCTCGCCGCTGACCTGCGAGGGCTGGGCGAGTTCCGTGAGTCGCTCGACATGGACCAGGAAACCTATGAGCGGTTCAAGGAGCTGTTCGGCGAGGACCACCCGCGCACCCTGGCCGCGGCCAACAACCTGGCCGTTTCGCTCCGGCTGGTCGGTGACTGCTTCACCGCACGGGACCTGGACCAGGACACCTTAGACCGGCGCCGGGCCGTGCTGGGACCAGACCATCCGTACACGCTCTTCTCCGCGGCTAACCTGGCCCGGGACATGCGGGAGGCCGGTGATTTCGCTGGTTCCGCCGCGCTGTTGCGCACCACGCACGAACGATATCTGGAAGTGCTGGGCGACGACTTCGTGGACACCCTGCGCACCGCGAAGAGCCTGGCGATATCGCTGCGTAAGTCTGGCGCCCTCGTGGAAGCACAGAATCTGACGGAAGAGACGCGCGAGAAATACCTGCTGCACTATGGCGCGGATTCGCCCGACGCGCTCGCCTGCACGCTGAATCTCGCCTGCGACCTGTCGGCGCTGGATGAAAAGACCGCCGCGCGCGAGCTGGCCATGGAGGTGATGGAAGCCTATGAGAGCAATCTCGGGCCGGAACATCCGTACACGCTCGCGGTGGCCAACAACCTGTCGACGTACCTGCGCGGCACCAGTTCGCCCCGCGACGCGAGGGCGCTGGCCGACAGGACCCTGAAAGCTTTGCGCAGAAAGCTCGGCAGCGACCACCCATTCACCTTGTCCTGCGCGATCAACCTAGCTAATTGCTTGAGTGACCTGGGGGAATTCGAGCAGGCGGAGATGCTGGAGCGGGAAACCCTGGCCCAGCTACGGAAAACCCTGGGCCCGGCGCATCCGGACGCGCTCGTCTGCGAGGCAAACCTCGCGATCACCACGCACCTGTCCGGCCGGTCCGAGGAGGCCGGGCAGCTGCAGGAGCGGGTGCTGGTGGCCTTTGCCATGGCGCTCGGCGAAGGTCATCCCAACGTGACATCGCTGCGGCAATGGCGGCGGATGAACCGCGACCTGGAGCCCCAGCCCACCTGATTACCCGGGCATGCCCCCGCTGACCAGCCAGGGCAGCACATCGGGCAGCACATCCAGGGCGCCGAAGTGAGCGGCGCCAGGCTGTACGACCACGGTCGCGTGCGGGATCCTTTCCGCGAGCCACCGGGTATGACCGACCGGGGAGAACACGTCGTCTTCGCCGTGCCAGAGCAGGACAGGGACGACGATGGCGGCCGGATCGAACCCCCAGGGGGAACAGAACGCCAGGGCGTCGTCGATCCAGCCGTCGGCGGAGGTCCGCAGCGCCTCGGCGTAGTTCTGCACTAACAGCGCACGGATTCCGGCATCAGCCATCACCGGCCGGTCGGAGGCGTGCATCTCTTCCTGCACGTCAGCGACGAGGTGCGCGGGATCAGCCCGGATCTTCTGGGCCGCCGGGGTCAGCCGCGCGGCCAGTGGCCCGTGACCGGCCGCCGCTGCCGTGTACCCCAGGATGTTCGAGTCCGACATCCCGGCGAACCAGTCCAGGCCCTCGGCCGCCCAGGGCGCGAGGCCCACCAGCACCGCGGCCCGGGTGACCCGGTCGGGCAGCAGGGCAGCGCAGGCCAGCGCGTGCGGGCCACCGCCGGAGCGGCCGATGACCGCGAAGCGTTCGAACCCGTACGCGTCGGCGATAGTGGCGACATCGGTCGCGGCGTCAGCCACCCTGCGATGGGCCAGCCGATCGGAGCCGCCGTAGCCCGGCCGGTCAAAGGTGATCAGCCGCACGCCGAGACGATAGAGCAGCATCCCGCGGGGGGATGGCCCCAGCCGGCAGCCCGGCGTGCCGTGCAGCAGGAACACGGGGCTGCCCGCCGGATCCCCTTGTACCTCAACCGCCAGCCGCCGACCGTCAGCCGCGCACACCACGTCGGTCAATGCATGCCTCCCCGTGTCGTTACCTGCCCCGGACTACTGAATGGAGGAGGTGTTACCAGGATCGCGCCACCGGGGCAGGATCGGAAGCCCTGAACCGGGCGAGCGCGGCGCCGCCCTGGCTGAGGGCCGGCCAATGGACTCCCCGGCGACGGTACCGTGACGGCATCGCCACCGTGTCGCTGAAAGGACTGCTCATGCGCGTCGACGTGTGGAGCGACATCGTCTGCCCCTGGTGCTATCTGGGTGAGGCACGCTTCGAGAAGGCCCTGGCCACATTTGAGCACCGCGATCAGGTCGAGATGGTGCACCACTCGTTCGAGCTCGATCCGGGATTCCCCCGGGATCAGGTGGTCCCGGTGCTGGACATGCTGGCCGGCAAGTACGGCCTGTCCCGTGAGCAGGCCGCCCGTGCCGAGCAGGATATGGCCGCGCTGGCCGCCGCGGAGGGACTCGAATTCAGCGCCGGCCGGCCGCACGGCAACACCTTCGACGCCCACCGGCTGCTCCACCTCGCCCGGGACCGCGGGCTGGCGGACGACCTGCTCAGCCGCCTCTACCGGGCGAACTTCAGCGGGGAGCGTTCGGTCTTCGAGGCCGGCAGCCTGGCCGCCATCGCCGCCGAGGCCGGCCTGGACGCCGCCGAGGCGCGCGCGGTCCTGGCGGGCGACGCGTACGCCGACGAGGTACGCGCCGACGAACGCGAAGCCGCCGAGCTCGGCATCACCGGCGTGCCGTTCTTCGTCATCGACTCCGGGCTGGCCATCTCCGGCGGCCAGCCCGCCGGGGTTTTCGTGCAGGCCCTGCGCCAGGCATGGGCCAAGACGCCGGTTGGGCCCGGGAGCGATTGACTCCCAGGGCCGCCGGTGCGGGCGGCGCGCGGCCGCCGCCCGCACCGGCTGGCCTCAGGTGCAGGTGGTGCCGTTGACAGTGAAACTGGTCGGCGGGCTGTCGCTGGTGTTCCAGGTGCCCTGGAACCCGAACGACGCGTTGCCGCCCGCGCTGATCGCTCCGTTGTAAGTCACGTTCGTCGCGGTCACCTTCGCGCCGCTCTGGGTGATGGTGGTGCTCCAGTCCGAGGTGATCGTCTGGTCACCGGGGAAGGTGAACACCAGGGTCCATCCGTTCAGCGCGGTCTTTCCGGTGTTGTTGACCGTGACGTTGGCCACGAACCCGCCTGCCCACTGGCTCTGCGTCAGGTACGCGATATGGCAGGCCACGGCGGCCGTGGTCCCGGTCGGGCTGGGGGTGGGGGTCGGTGTCGGGGTGGGCGTGGGCGTGGGCGTCGGTGTGGGGCTGGCGGTCGTCGCGGTCGGGGTCGGCGACGCGCTCGTCGCGCTGGCGGAGGGCGATGGCGTGACGTTGCCCGCCGGGTTGCCGTAGATGATGCCCCGGCCGTTGGTGCCGACGTAGACCTGGCCATACACCCGGGGGTCACCCGTGATCGCCTGGCCGATGTTGCCCCACTGGTGCTGGCTGTCGTTGATCTGGATCCAGTCCGCGCCGGCGTCGTCGGACCGGAAGATGCCCTGCGTGCCGCCGATCGTGGCGATCGTGTACAGGGCCATGTAGGTCTGCCCCGGCGCTGCCTTGCCGAAGCCGATGTTCTGGGCCGCGGTCACGTTGCTGAGCTTGGTGAAGGTAGCGCCCGCGTTGGTCGAGTGCCAGATGCCGGAGTTGGTGCTCGACCCGCCGGCCAGCCAGATGTCGCCGGCGTGGCCCGGCATGGCCTTGATGAAGACGGTGCCAGAGGTCGGCAGCCCGGTCGCCGCCGTGGCGGTGAAGCTGGCGCCGCTGTTGGTGCTCACGTAGAACGTGCCGCCGGAGAAACCGTAGAACTCCGTGGGGGTGACCCGGTCCGAGGCCACGGCCGCGCCGGCCGGGATGCCGGTCGATGCCGTCCATGAGCCGCCGAAGCTCGTCGAGTAGTAGACCCCGGTACCGGCCGGGCTCCACACGGTGGAACTCGCGTCCGCGGCCTCCGCGACGACTCCGCCGCCGGTGACATTCGGCGGTTCCTGGCCTTGGAACCAGTTCGTGCCGCCGTTGGTGGAGAAGCCGATCCGGTTGATGTTGGGACTGGTTGTCTTGTTGACGTCGCCGGTCCGGACGATGTCGCTCGGGTTCAGTTCGGCGTAGTCGAGGCTGTCGCCGCTGGTCAGGTTGGGTGAGGTGTACATCTGGGCGGCGGTCGGCACGGTGGTCAGACTGGTGTGCACGAAGCCGTCGATGTCACCGAGCGCGGACAGCAGCGGCGGCCCGGACGGCGGGCTGATCAGCGCGTTGACCGCGGTCTCCTCGATGCCGTTGACCATCGGCGTGATGGTGATGGTCCCGCCGGAGTCCCAGTTCGTCAGGTTGTTGGTGCCGTACAACGTGGCGCCGGTGCCGTACATCATCCGGTTGGAGTTGAACGGGTCGATCGCCAGCGCCTCGGTCATCCAGCCCAGCAGCGGGGTGATCACCGGCGTGACGGGTTGCTGGTTGAAGGTCAGCCAGGGCTCGGACGAGATGTCCTGGGTGTAGCTGAAGCTCCGGCTGGGGTAGCTGGTCCAGTTCCAGATCTGGTTCCACGTGGAACCGCCGTTGGTGCTCCGCCAGATGATGGTGTCCGGCCACCACGAGCTGTAGGCCGTCACCATGATCGTGCTGGGATGCTGGGGGTCAATGGCCAGGCCGCTGTAGCCGAAGTAGTCGCTGCTGGTGTTCGAGGACGGATACGGGCTGATCTGGGTCCAGGTGCCGGTGGCGATGGTGTACTTCCAGACGTCGCCGGACGAGCCGTCGTACGGGCCGCCGGTGTTGCTGGTGGCGATGTACAGGATGCCGTTGGCCGGATCGACGACTCCGTGGTGGGCGATGAAGCCGGTCGGCTGGCCGGCCACCCGGATCCAGGTCGAGCCGCCGTTGGTGCTCTCGTACACGGTGTTCTGCAGGTCCGCGACCCCGGCGAAGATGGTCTGCGTCGCGCTGCCCGCGGCGCCGGTGGCCTTGTCGAAGGCGACCCAGGTGACGCCCTCCAGCGCGCTGTTGTAGCCGCTGGTGTCGGTCGGATCCGGTGCGTAGTTGCCGACGTTCGGGAAGCTGGTCACCTGCGACCAGGTCACCCCGCCGTCGGTGCTGCGCCACAGGCCGTTCCCGCTCGGGGCGCCCAGGTAGAGGATGTTGTCGTTATTGGGGTCGACGGCCAGCCGCTCGCCCATGCCGCGGCCGGGCATGTTGCCGCCGAGCTTGAACGGCAGCGTGGTCGCCGTCCAGGTGGCGCCCTGGTTCGAGGAGCGCAGGACGGCGCCGTTGTTCGGGTCGAAGCTGTTGGTATACATGCCGACCGCGGCCCACACCTTGTTCGCGTTACTCGGGTCCGGGGCCAGGCTGACGACGCCGTTCCAGCCCCAGTTGCTCTCGCCGACCCAGTCCAGCAGCGGGGTCCAGGAGCTGGTGGACTGGTTCCAGCGGTAGGCGCCGCCGATGTCGGTGTGCGCATAGATCAGGTTCTGCTGAGCGGGGCTGAACTCGATGCCGTCGATGAAGCCGCCGCCGCCGATCTTGACGTTCTGCCAGGTGTACGGCTGGGTGGCGGTCGCGGCGGACGCCTCAGGTGCCGCCGTCAGGGCCAGGGTGGCAACCGCGGCCGGCACCAGGGCGGCCGCGACCATGGCGAGGGTGGTGAGGATGGCGCTGAGGGGATTTCTTCGCATCGGCGGGATTCCTCTCTCGGCGGCGGACCGCGGGGATGAATGGCTGTCACCCGGAACGGGTCCCGGGCACGCTTTGGCCCTGCGGGCGCGGACCGCCAACGGGAGAAATGCCTGCCGAGGGCTGTCGAAGCGCTTCGCTGATCGCTGCGTGAGCCGGAGCGTAAGCCGGCCCGGCGGGGTCAGTCGATGGCCTGGACCCGGCGGCTCGGAGCCGATTGGCAAACCGGCTGATCAGCAGCGCTGCTGCGGGCGCCGGCCCGCAGCGGCGGAATGAAAGTCACATGACAGCGATTCCGCAGGCGGATTCCACCGGGGGAATGCGAACGCTCGCGGTGCGTCAGGGCTTCCGGGCCACGGCGGCCAGGAACCAGAACTGGCTGGGATCGGCCGGCACGTCACCGGGCGAGCCCGGCCGCCACTGTGGCGTGTAGACCAGCCCCGGTTCCACCAGGTCGAACCCGTCGAAGAAACGCAGAATCTCGGCGCGCGACCGGGTGCGTCCCTGGGTGGCGACGCTGCGCTGGTACACCTTCTCCGCGGCCTGCGTCACGCTGGGCCTGCTCTCGTTGGTGGCGTGGGACAGCACGAGAAGGCTGCCGGGCGCGAGCCGGTCGCGGAGGGTGGCCACGATCGTGGCGGGATCCTCGGCGTCGCCGATGAAATGCAGAATGGCCACGAGCAGCAGGCCGACCGGCTGGCTGAAGTCGATCAGCCGGCGGCAGGTGGAATCGGCGAGGATCTTCTCCGGCTCTCGCAGGTCGGCGTCGATGATCGCGGCATTCTCGTTGCCGGCCAGGATGGCTTTGCTGTGCGCGATGGCGACCGGGTCGATATCGACATACGCCACCCGGGCCTCCGGGTCGGCCTGCTGGGCGACCTCGTGCACGTTCCCCTGGGTCGGTATGCCGGATCCGATGTCCAGGAACTGCCGGATGCCGGTCGAGGCGAGGAAGCGCACCGCCCGGCCGACGAAGTCGCGGTTGGCCCGGGCGATCGCCCGGACATTGGGCTCGACCGCGGCCATCGCCCGGCCGAGGTCCTGGTCGGCCAGGAAGTTGTGGCTGCCGCCCAGCAGGTAGTCGTAAACGCGGGCGACGTTGGCCCGTTGCGTGTCAACTCCCGGCGGTACCAGGCCCGGCTCGTCAGCCATCACGCCTCCTTCTCTCCCGGTACGCGTGCCGCGCGCCCTCGCCTGACGCCCTCGCCTGACGCCGTCGCCTAGGGGTGCGCCCAGGCTAATTGACCCGGAACGCGCCGTGACTCGCCCACTGTGCCGCCGATGATGCTATACATTTCGTGTTCGCACGATATCTAAAGGTACTGACAATGGCTGCCTGTACCGTGCCGCCCAACGGCGGTTGGCCCGCAACAGTTGTCCGGATAGCCCGCGGCCGCAAGCCAGGCGGACTCGTCGTCAAGGTTGGTGCAGGTACCGGTGGAGTCACAGGCAGCCGGGGATGGCAAGCTCCCGGTACGACCCACAGGTAATACCGTCCTGGCCGGCCTCGCCACGTTCACCCTGGACGGCCGGGGGCGGGTGGCCTCCTGGTCAGCGACGGCGGCGCGGCTGTTCGGGCACAGCGCGCGGGCGGTCGTCGGGCGTGATGTATGCGACGTGCTGATCACCGGCGCAGGCCAGCGCGAACTTGTCAGTCATGCGCTGGCCGAGGTCGCGGCGGGACGGATGTGGAGCGGAACGCTGCCCGTCGCCTTCGCGGACGGCGGTGGGCAGGTCACCATCCGCTGTGAGCCGCTGGCCGGATCAGGTACCGGAACACTGGTGATCGCCCAGCATGCCGCGCCGCGACCTGGCCCAGGCCTGCTGAGCGAGGCGGCCACGCGCATCGGCAGCACGCTCGACCTCACCCAGACCGCCCGCGAGGTCGTTGACG
>CAYPQM010000229.1:0-7820 GCA_964412845.1 uncultured Streptosporangiaceae bacterium | reverse complement strand
GAGGTGCGGCTGGGCCGGGGCGCGCGGCTGGGCCGGGAGGTGCGGCTGGGCCGGGGCGCGCGGCTGGGCCGGGAGGTGCGGCTGGGCCGGGAGGTGCGGCTGGGCCGGGAGGTGCGGCTGGGCCGGCCGCTGGCCCCGGATCTGCCGGGCAGGCCTGGGCCGGACCGCGGCACGGCCGGCTGAGCCCGGGGGGCCGGGAGGTGGCGATGTCGGCCGCGGCGGCGGCCGGGTTGCTGCTCATGGGGTTCTGGCTGGCCGGGTATCCGGGCGCGATCATCCTGACCGTGGCCACCGGGCTGTTCATGACCGCGGTCAGCTACCGGTGGTCCAATCGGTTCTGGTACGGGCTTTCCCGCACGCGGGTGCTGGTGGCCCTGCTGCTGGCCGCGTCGGCGTGTGGTGCGGTGGGTGAGCGACTGCTGCTGACCGGAAGCTCCAGCCTGGTGGTGACCGGCCTCTGGAACGCGGTCCCCCAGGTCATCTGCCTGGTCGTCATCGGGCGGCTAGCGGCCGCCCTCATCCTCCCGGAGCCGTGATGGTCCCATCGCCTGATGCGCGTGTTACTCAGTTGCACCCTTTTGCTCTCGCAGCTCACATGGTAGAACCTGTTACAGTTGCCTGTCCGGATCGCCTGTGATTGTGGTGCGAAAGCACCCACGTGCTACCTCAAGCAACATCGCCGTTGCCGGCGCCAGAAAATGGTGTCCAGCCGTTTCCCAGGAGGGATCGATGCGACGCGTCGTCGGGCTCACACTTGCCGGGCTGGGGGCATTCCTTATCGTGGCCGCGTTGCTCTTGCGCAGCTTCGTGGGCGGTCAGGTGATCAAGCTGCCCCTGAACGAGTTCTTGATCACCACGCTGGAGGGCACGGGGGTCTCCTACCTGAGCCCCAGCACGGGAAACTCCGTGACCGGGGCGACGATGCGGGTCACCAGCACGGTGAAGGGCCGCGCCAAGCTGGGCACGTCCTCCACGGCCGTGTGGGACTCGTTCACCTACCTCTACGACGTCACCAACCACTCGACGTTCCAGTTCGACACGCGCCGGGTCGCGTTCGACCGCCGCACCGCCGAGCTGGTCAACTGCTGCGGGTCCAACGTCAACGGCAACACCGCGGTCCGCCAGTCCGGGCTGGTGGGATTCCTCTGGCCGTTCGGGGTGCAGAAGCAGACCTACCAGGTGTTCGACCTCGGCCTGAACAAGCCCATGCCCGCCCGGTACGCGGGGACCTCGACCATCGATGGGATCAAGGTCTACCGGTTCGTGGAGCACGTGGCGCCGACCCGGTCCGGGAGCCAGACGCTGCCCGGGTCGCTGGTCGGCATGCCAGGCCAGCAGTCGGTGACCCTTCCCGAGTACTACACCGCGACCAACACCTTCTGGGTGGACCCGCTCACCGGGGCTCAGCTCAACGTGAATCAGGACCAGAAGGTGACCCTCAACGACGCCTCGGGCGCGCAGCGCCTCGTGCTCCTCGACGCGGATCTGAAAATGACGCCGCAGAGCTTGCACACCGTCGTGGGCCTGGACAAGAAGGGCCGCAGCGAGTTCGGCTGGCTTGAGATCACGATTCCGCTGGTGCTCGGGGTGGTCGGCCTGGTCGCCCTGGTCGTCGGGATCGTGCTGGCGCGCAGGAAGCGGGAGGACGGCCAGCCGGATCACGCCGAAGCCAGCACGCCTGAGCCCGTCCTTGACCCCGCGTCGTAGGACGGGCCGCCCTGGGGCACGCGCGGACGACCAGATAGACCCGCGTCGTGCGAACGTGCCGCCCGCTGCTGCGCGCGCCGCAGGACCGGCTTGACCGGGCGTCGTGGGAACGTGTGGTCCGCTAGGGCACGCGCCGCAGGACCAGTAGGAGGTTCCAGGTAAGAAACTCCCGGGCTACGGGTACCCGCAGCAGTGGCCGGGTCCAGCCCGGCAGGTACCGGGGTACCGCGTCGGCCAGGACCGCGCCATCCGCCGATCTCGCCCAGGCCAGTGCCGCCGCCACCGATACCGGATGCAGGCTGTGGCCGTAGCGGTTCTTCGGCGGCCTGCCATGCCTGCGCTGGTAGCGGCCCGCCGCCCATTCCCCGCCGAGATAGTGCCACGGTGAGGTCTCATGCCCGCCCCAGGGCGACAGCCAGTTGGTGAACGCGACGAAGACAATGCCGCCCGGCCTGGTCACCCGGACCATCTCGGCCATCATCGCGCGCCAGTCTCCGACGTGCTCCAGCACATTCGATGAGAAGCACACATCCACCGCTCCGGATGCCAGCGGCAGGCGCAGGGCGCTTCCCACCGCGCTGCCGCTCTCCGGGCTGCCCTGGGCGGCCAGTTCCCCGCTGTCGGTGTCGACGCAGAATGCCCGCGCCCCCGCGCGGCGCAGCTCGCGGACGAAGAACCCGGGCCCCCCGCCAACGTCCAGCACGACGCTGCCGCGGAGGTCCGCGTACTGGCCGATCTGGCGGACCGTGTCCTGGGCCAGATGGGTGTAGTACACCGCGGGAGTGGCCTGCTCCCTGCGGAACGCCCGGAGCAGGCGGACTGACCGGGGCAGGTCGGCCCGGAATCCGGCGCAATCACTCACGAGGATGTCTTTTAACAGGCTTCTCGCCGAACCGCAACTAGGCCATGTCCCGGCCGTGTCTCGCAGATCTTCGTCCTGCCGCGCGTCGGGCCAAGATCCACGAGACACGATCTAGAACGCGTTACAGAAAAGTGCCCGCCCAGCCATTGACATCTTCCTCCAGATGTCTATCTTCAGATTGAGATCAAACCAAACAAGCGCATGCTTGGTTTGGTAGACGGTGACCCCGGCATCACGGATGCCCCAGGGGTCTGATCCCGGTATCGAGGAGAGTCGATGCAGCCTCGCCAAGATCACGATCCAGCCCGTGGCGACAAGCCTTCGCGGCGCGCTTTCCTGGCCGGCACGGCCGCGGCCGGCGCGCTGGCCTGGACCCCGGTCTTCCGGGCCACCCCGGCGAGTGCCCAGGCCACTATCGCGGCGCCACCCAACTTCCCCTCGTCGGTCTCGATCTACCAGCAGGCTTACCAGAACTGGTCGGGCGCGATCGCGATCGACAACGTCTGGACCTGCGCCCCCGCCTCTCCCAGCGACGTGGTCACGCTCGCCAACTGGGCGCACGCCAACGGATACCGGCTGCGCGCCAAGGGCATGAGCCACAACTGGTCGCCCATCCTGCTGCCCGCGGGCAGCACCGGTGCCGGGTACGTGCTGCTGGACACCACCCAGCACCTCACGTCGGTGTCCATCGCCGCCGGATCACCGGCCACGGTCACCGCGCAGGCCGGGGTGACCATGGACAGTCTGACCACCGCCCTGGCTGCCGCGGGCTACGGCCTCTGTGCCATCCCGGCGCCCGGTGACATCACGCTCGGCGGCGCGCTGACGATCAACGCGCATGGCAGCGCGATCCCGGGCACCGGTGAGACCCCCCTGTCCGGGCAGAGCTACGGCTCGCTGTCCAACCTGATCCTGTCGCTCACCGCCGTGGTCTGGAATTCCTCGCAGGGCCAGTATGTGCTGAAGACGTTCCAGCGCTCGGATCCCGACATCCGCGCCTTCCTCGTCCACCTCGGCCGCGCCTTCGTCACCCAGGTCACAGTTCAGATCGCGAAGAATCAGACGCTGCGCTGCCAGAGCTGGTTCGACGTCCCGGCCGCCACCCTGTTCGCCCCGCCAGCGACGGCCGGCTCCAGTTCCTTCGCAAGCTATGTGGACGGTGCCGGGCGGATCGAGGCCATCTGGTTCCCATTCACCGGCAATCCCTGGCTGAAGGTCTGGTCGCTCGCGCCCAGCAAGCCCCTGGCGTCCATATCGGTCAGCAGCCCGTACAACTACTCGTTCACGAACAGCGTGACCACTGCGGAGAACACGTTCTTCGGCCAGGTGGCGACCGGGGACACCGCAGGAACCCCCGCCTTTGAGGGAATCGCGCTCTCGCTGGCCGAGACCGGCCTGATCTTCACGGGCACCTGGGATATCTGGGGCCAGTCGCAGAACGTCCTGCTCTACGTCAAGCCCACCACCATCCGGATCGTGGAAGCGGGGTTCGCGATCATCACCTCGCGAGCCAACATCCAGCGGGTGGTCAGTGACTTCTACGCCCAGTACACCAGCCGGCTCTCGTACTACCAGGGGCTGGGCCAGTACCCGATGAACGGGCCGATCGAGATCCGGGTCACCGGGCTCGACAAGCCGGCCGACGCCCTGGTGACCGGCGCGCAGTCGCCGATCCTGTCCTCGGTCCGGCCTCGGCCTGACCACCCCAGCTGGGATGTCGCGGTCTGGCTGGACATGGGCACGCTGCCGGTGACGCCGGGCTTCTCCCAGTTCTACGCGGACATGGAGTCGTGGATCTGGAGCCACTACACCGGCAGCTACGCCACCGTCCGGCCCGAGTGGTCCAAGGCATGGGCGTGCACGTCAACCGCCCCCTGGACCAATGCCAGCACCCTGGGCAGCACGATCCCGGCCGCCGTCAGCGCGGGCCAGGCGAGCGGCGACGGCTGGAGCACGGCGGTGTCGATCCTGAAGTCCTACGACCCGAACTCGGTGTTCAGCAACCCGTTCCTGGACACCCTGTTTGGCTGATCCTGGTTGGCTGCGGTCAGCGCAGCAGCAGGCGGGCGGCGAGTTCGAGGTGATTGCTGACGTCGTTGGCCGACGCGCGCCGGGTCACCCAGGCGACCAGGTTCGACAGCCAGACATCGCCGATCACCCGGGCGATCGCCACGTCATCACCGGACGGCTCGCCGTCGTGCATGGCCTTGGTGAGCATCCGCTCCATCAGCCGCGCGACGGCGTTGACCTCGGCGGCCGCGCTCGGATCCGCGAACATGAACGCCCGCGTCATCGCCTCGGTGAGCATCGGCTCGCGCTGCATGGCCCGGGTGGTCCGGCCCAGCACGTACAGCATCCGGTCATATTGCGTCTCGCCGGGGATCGGCGTGCGGTCGAGCTTCTGCTGGGTCCGTTCGAACTCCCGGGCCAGCCCGGATACGAGCAGGTGAATCTTGGATGGGAAGTACCGGTACAGCGTCCCGAGTGCCACGTTGGCCTGTTCGGCGACGGTCCGCATCTGCACGGCCTCGTAGCCGCCCTTGGACGCCAGCGCCAGCGTGGCGTCCAGGATCCGCTTGCGGCGGTCGCGCTGGGCAGCCGAGCCGAGTTCGGCGTCGGCGGGCGCACCTGCCGCGGCGGTGGTACGTGTTCTCGGCGCTGCCATCGGGGCCCCTCGTCGTATCGGCAAACACGGACCATTCCGTCATCTGCGGTCGGCGGTTCACGCCGACCCAGGTTGATGCAACGATCCGTCCTGACAACCAGCCTACCAACGGCGCCATGCCGTGCACCGTGCCCCGCGCGGTGGCCGGGCATAGGTATAACGTGTTCTAATTCTGAATACCGCCTTCTGCCCACCGCCGCCATGAGGAGGGCCGGTGCCGATCGCCATCACCGAGGAGCAGTTGGCCTTGCAGGCGTCGATCCGTGAGTGGGCGAAGCAAGCTGGCCCGCTCGCGCTGGTGCGTGACCTCGAACCTGATGCGTCGTCCGCCGGGGCGTCCACGGGGGCGCCGGGTAGCGAGCCTGGCGGCCTAGCGGCGGGTCGGCGATGCTGGAATGAGCTGGCCGATCTCGGTATCTTCTCGGTCGCTCTGCCGGCCGCGGCGGGCGGTGACGGCGGCACCGTGGCCGACTTGGCCGCCGCCCTGGAGCAGGTCACGGATGCCCTGGTCCCCGGGCCGGTCATGCCCACCCTGCTGGCCTGCCTGGCGCTCGCGAGCCTTGGTGACGGGCCGGCCGCCAAGGCACTGCTGCCTGAGCTGGCGGCGGGCCGGGAATCGGTGGCCGTCGGCCTGACGACAGGCACGGTGACCGGAACGTGGCTCGCTGATGGGACGCTGCGGGTCAGCGGCGATGTCGGCCCGATCCTGGGCGGTGGTACTGCTTCGCATCTGCTGCTCGGCGCCACCACCGACGAGGGTGCGGCATGGTTCCTGCTCGCGGCCGACCATCCTGCGGTCACGGCACTGGGTCGCAAACCCGTCGACTTCTCCCGCTCCCTGGCCGACATCCGGCTAGCCGATGCGGTCATTGCCGCCGACCAGATTATCGGCGGGCTGCAGACCGAGCGGCTGCGTGACCTGGCGGCGACGTTGTTCGCGGTCGAAGCCGTCGCCGTGGCGGCCTGGTGCTGCCGCACCGCTGCCGAGTACGCCCGCACGCGCCAGCAGTTCGGCCGGCCGATCGGCTCGTTCCAGGCGGTCAAGCATCTGTGCGCCGGGATGCTCTGCCGCGGCGAGCGCGCCACCGCGCTGGCCTGGGACGCAGCCCGCGCCGTTGACGAGGCGCCGGACGAGCATCCGCTGGCCGCGGCGGCCGCGGCAGCCGTGGCGCTGGACGCTGCGGTGGACAACGCCAAAGACTGTATCCAGGTGCTCGGCGGGATCGGCTTCACCTGGGAGCATGATGCCCATCTCTACCTGCGCCGTGCGCTGGCCTTGCGCCAGTTGCTCGGCGGGAGCGCCATCTGGCGCACGCGGGCCGCCGAGCTGGCCTTGGCCGGCGCCCGCCGGCGGCTAGCGGTGACCATGACCGATGCGGAGTGCCGGCCGGGGACAGGCGAATCGGTCGCCCAGGCAGCCCGGTCCGTAGCCGTTTCGATCGCGGCACTGCCGCCGCAGCGCCAGCGCGCCGAGCTCGCCGACGCCGGCTACGCCGCTCCGCAATGGCCTGCGCCCTATGGCCTGTCGGCCTCACCTGCGGCGCAGTTCGTCATCGACGAGGAGCTGAGCCGAGCCGGCTTGTCCCGGCCGGACCTGGTGATCGGAGGCTGGGCCGGGCTGGCCATCGTCAGCCACGGCACTGCGGCTCAGCGTGACCGGTTCGCGGGCCCGACACTGCGTGGCGAGATCACCTGGTGCCAGCTCTTCAGCGAGCCCGAGGCAGGATCAGATCTGGCCTCGCTGCGGACCAGGGCGGAGCGGGTGGAGAGGGATAGTGACGGGGGTGGGGGGTGGCGGCTGACCGGGCAGAAGGTGTGGACCTCCCTCGCCCGGGAGGCGGACTGGGGGATCTGCCTGGCGCGCAGCGACGCGGCCGCGCCCAAGCACCGCGGGCTGACGTTCTTCCTGGTCAACATGGACAGCGCCGGGATCGAGATCCGTCCGCTGCGCGAGATCACCGGCCGCGCGGTATTCAACGAGGTCTTCCTGGACGAGGTCTTCGTGCCCGACGATTGCGTGGTCGGGAAATGCGGGGACGGCTGGCGGATCGCCCGGAGCACGCTGGCCACCGAACGGGTGGCCATGGGGCGCGGGTCCGCGTTCGGTGATGCCGTGGAGGGAATGATCGAGGCGGTCCGGTCGGGTGGGCTGGCCGGCGATCCTGGTGCGCTGGAACAGGTCGGGGCGCTCGTCGCCGATGGCCTGGCCGGGTCACTGATGGACCTGCGTTCCACGCTGGCGCAGCTGCGGGGCGGCGAGGCGGCCCGCGACTCGGCGGTGCGCAAGCTGGTGGGCGTCGCACACCGGCAGTCGGTGGCGGAGACCGCGCTGACCCTGTGCGGTCCTGACGGCGCGGCCGGGGATGGCCCGGCCGCGGACGTGGCCCAGGAGTTCCTGCTCACCAGGTGCCTGAGCATCGCCGGCGGCACGACCCAGATCCTGCTGTCCGTCGTAGCCGAACACGTGCTTGGCCTGCCCCGGGAACCAGGTCTCGGCGGCGAGTCAGGAGCCGCCCGCCAGTCGGGCCCGGCTGGGAACTCGGGCGAGCCTGGGAACTCGGGCCCGGCTGGGAACTCGGGCCAGCC
>CAYPQM010000228.1:5362-8029 GCA_964412845.1 uncultured Streptosporangiaceae bacterium | reverse complement strand
GTTCTGGTAGAAGGAGAACCTGTGCGACAGGGTCAGCTGGTACCCCTTGTTCGGGTGACCCTGCTCGCCGGACCCGAAATACCCCACGATCTGGCCGCGGTTGTTGATCCCCAGCAACTGGTTGAATGTCGTGTCGTTCTGGTTGTTGAGGGTGCTGAACACCCAGTGGGAAGCAAGACGTGAGCTGTGCCCGTGATGATCGCCGTCCGAATGAGACGAAAGGCTGATCTTCGCCGGGCCGTTCAGGACGAATGCGCCGAGTACGCCGCCCACTGCCACGGCCGCGACGCCGATCGCCAGCCGGTTCCGTCCACTCATTCCGCGCCCGGCACCGCCGCTTCGGCCATACCTCGTTCTCACTGAATCCCCTTACCGTGCATCGTCGCTTTTGGGTCCGCTCCCCAAGCTGGTAACGCAACTGTGGTTAGGGTCACCGACCTCCTCCGCAACGGTTCGCGGCCTTACGGCGATCCGCGGTGGTAGGAGGAACTGATCGCGATGATGACGTTAGCGGCACAGACCGGCTATTCCGGCTGAGCTCGGGCGGAGGTCCGCGGACTGTAATACTTGATCCGCCCCAGCGGCTTCCCGGGGACACGTCAACGGCCGTCTTCGCGCGTGGCCGGGTCGGACGTGCGGACGTCTGGGAGCCGGTGAGCGGATTCGAACCGCTGACCTGCCGTTTACAAGACGGCTGCTCTGCCAACTGAGCTACACCGGCGGGGAGGCTCCGTGCATGCTAGCCGACGTGCGGCGCGACGTGCGCATCCCCGCTATGACCTGCGCATCTATCATGACGACACCACGGCCGCCGGTCGGCCATCGCCTGGAGAACCCGACAAGACGGATTTTTACTGACATATCGGCTTCGACTGCTCGCTGCCCGGCCCCGGTGCCTCATGATGTCCCGATGGACCGATGGGTGGAGACGGCCGCGCCCATCGCAGATGCCGGGACGGTCAGTCCACCGCCTCGCCGTGATGTCCCGGACCTCGCCTCAGCCGTGGCGGACGCGCAGCGCGGAGACTCGGACGCGTTCCGCATGCTGTATCGGGATACCCAGCCCCGCCTGCTGCGATACCTGCACGCATTAGTCGGCGACGACGCGGAGGATGTGGCATCTGAGGCATGGCTGCAGGTTGCCCGGGACCTCAGGGGCTTCCGCGGTGACTACGACGGATTCCGCGGCTGGGTCGCGACGATTGCCCGCCACCGTGCCATCGATCACCTGCGACGACAGGGCCGCCGGCCGCCGACCAGCCCGGTCCCGGTTGAGGACCTGACCGAGCTGAGCGCCAGCGATGACACGGCGGCATGCGCCCTCGACGCGGTCTCCACCGACGCGGCCGTCCGCCTGATCGCGACACTGCCACCCGATCAGGCCGAGGCAGTGCTGCTGCGGGTCGTCATCGGCCTGGACGCGGAAAGCGCGGCCAAGGTCCTCGGCAAGCGAGCAGGAGCGGTGCGAACCGCCGCCTACCGGGGGTTGCGCACCCTGGCCAAGCGCCTGGACCAGGCCGGAGACCACCTGGACCAGGCCGGAGACCACCCGCCCGCTGGGGCACCGGGCACCGGATCGCATCTGACGCGGGGGCACCTCAAGGAGTGACGCGATAGGAGGAGTGACAGGAGCGCCGGACTTGACGCTGGAGGAAGTGAGATGAGCACAAGCCATTCCCGGAGGATCAGCCGGAAAGCCGCTGAGCACCTGCTCGACGGCTCTGCCGGTCCGGGCGCGGGCCCAGATCAGCTGACCCGTGTGCTGGGCGCCGCCGCTGCGCCAGGACGCGAAAGTGAGCTGGCTGGCGAGCAGATGGCGATGGCCGCGTTCGAAGCGCATCATCTCGCTCCAGCCACCATTTCCCGGAGAGGGCAGATGATCAAGTCCCCGCTCGCAAAACTCCTCACCGCCAAGGCTCTCGCGATATCGCTGACGGCCTTCGCGACTGGCGGCGTTGCGCTGGCCGCCAGCACTGGCGCCCTGAGCAACTCCAAGCCGGCCCACGTGGGCACCGGTACTGGCCAGTCGGGCAGCCAGGTCTCCACCGGCCCCCGGTCCGTTGGCCCAGCTTCCATCGCTCCCGCGCTGCCCGCAGACGCGCCAGGGCTCTGCCGCAGCCTCGCCTCCCGGGTCGAGTCGGCCACCGCGGGCGCGAACGGTGCCGCCAGCCAGGTGTCTGGCCAGGTCGGCCTGGAGCAAGCCCTGGCCAGCCCCATGCTGGGCCAGGTGCTCAGCAGTTCCGGGTTTTCATCCCTGATCAGCACCGTGCAAGGCCGCGCCAACGTCGGCGACTACTGCGCGCTGCTGCTTGACCTGCCGAAACTGCCACAGCCAGGTGACCTGGCGCGGCTGCCGGCTCCGGTCCTCTCGGAGGCTCTCACCCGGCTCCCGGCCGGAACGCTGACCCAGATCCTGACCACCCTGCCCGCCGCCGAACTGAGTCAGGTCCTCACCACCGTGCCGGCCTCGGGCCTGTCCACGGTGCTGACCACCCTGCCGGCCTCCGGCCTCAGCACGGTGCTGACCACGTTGCCGACCTCGGGCTTGACCACAGTCTTGACCACCTTGCCCGCCGGGACGCTGACCCAGGTCCTGACCATGCTGCCGGCCTCAGGCCTGACCACCGTGCTGACCACCCTGCCCGCCACCGGCCTGACCCAGGTCCT
>CAYPQM010000228.1:0-5262 GCA_964412845.1 uncultured Streptosporangiaceae bacterium | reverse complement strand
CACCACCCTGCCAACCTCAGGCCTGTCCACCGTGCTGACCACCCTGCCCGCCTCCGGCCTCAGCACCGTCCTGACCACCCTGCCAACCTCAGGCCTCAGCACAGTGCTCACCACCCTGCCCGCCACCGGCCTGACCCAGGTCCTCACCACCCTGCCAACCTCAGGCCTGTCCACCGTGCTGACCACCCTGCCCGCCTCCAGCCTCGCCGCGGTGCTGACTGCCTTGCCGGCCTCCGGCCTCGCCGCGGTGCTGACCTCCTTGCCGGCCTCGGGACTGGCCACAGTTCTCACCACCCTGCCGACCTCGGGCCTGTCCACGGTGCTCACCACCTTGCCGGCCTCCAGCCTGTCCACGGTGCTGACGGCCCTGCCGACCTCGACGCTGTCCCGCATCCTGGGTGAGCTTCCGTCGTCAGTGCTGTCCCAGCTGCCGAGCTCGGTGCTGTCCCAGCTACCAAGCTCGGTGCTGTCCACATTGCCGCTTGGCTGAGGGTCCAGCATCGGCTGGGCATGAACAGCCTCTACGGGCGGGATGGCGACCACCTGGTCGCCGTCCCGCCCGCACTAGTCCGACCAGCCGGTTACCGAGCCGACCAATACCAGCCGGCCAACTCATCTGGCGCGAGAGCGACAAAAAATGCCCGCACGGCGCTGAGTTAAATGTGGCGGCACCCCGTACCCGCCCAGCCAAGGAGGATCGAGATGTCTCAGGCGCGGACAGCCCGGAATGGCAAAGCGGCTAAGCCGGCCTCGTGCCGCTGTCAGCCAGCCAGGCTGGGCGAACCAGCCAGGCTGGGCGACCTGGCAGTGAACAAGGTCGTCTGGGTGTACGCCGTCGCCTCGGACCTCGATCCGTGTCGCCTCGCCGGACTGACCGGTGTCGGCGGCGAGCCGGTGCGTGCCGTGGCGGAAGCAGGCCTCCATGCGGTGGTCGGCTCGCTCGATGCCGCAGCCTTCGGCGAGGAGGCGCTCGCGAGCTTCCTCGCTGACCAAGCCAACATCGAGACGATCGGCCGCGCGCATCACCGGGTCGTCGCGTCCGTCGCCTCGGACGGCCCCGTGGTGCCGCTGCGGATCGGCACGATCTACCCGGATGATGTGACGATCAGCGTGCTGCTGGCGGAACGCCGCGCCGAGCTTGCCCTGCTGCTTGAGTCCTTCCGGGGGGCGGAGGAGTGGGGCGTCAAGGTGTACATGGAGCCGTGGCCTGACGGCGCCCAGGATGATCCCTTTACCGCATCATCCAGTGCGCAGGACGGCCCGCTGATCCGGGTGCCGCGCTGGCAGCAGGCGGAAACCTGCGCCGAGGAGATCGACCGCGCGCTCAGCGACATGGCCGTGGCCACCCTGCGGCACGCCACACCGTACCCGCAGTTCACCGACATCAACGGCTGGATGGTGCACAGCGGCGTCTACCTGCTCGACACCGAACGGGCCGCCGAATTCACCGAGGTCGTGCGGAAGCTGACCGAGGAACATGCTGGTCTCCGGGCCGACGTGACCGGTCCGTGGCCACCTTATTCATTCGCGGACCGGCAGGAAGTCTGACGGTGACCTCGGGCCGGAGCGCTCACCGGCCAGGGCGCTAAGGTGCTGACGGTCCCGCGAAGGGGGAACAGCATGAACGGCGCGCAGGCCCTGATCCGCACACTGGCCGGGTGCGGCGTCGAGGTGTGCTTCAGCAATCCGGGTACCTCGGAGATGCACTTCGTCGCCGCGCTGGACGCTGTCCCGCAGATGCGCGGGGTGCTGTGTCTGTTCGAGGGGGTCGCGACCGGCGCGGCAGACGGTTACGGCCGGATGGCGGGCCGGCCGGCCGCGGCGCTGCTGCACCTGGGACCTGGCCTGGCGAATGGCCTGGCCAACCTGCACAACGCGCGGCGGGCGCACACCCCGCTGCTGACCATCGTTGGTGACCACGCCACATACCACAAGCGTTTCGACGCGCCGCTGGAGTCGGACATCGACGCCCTGGCCGGAACGGTGTCCAGCTGGGTCCGCCGCCCATCGCGCGGTGCCGACCTGGCCCTGGACACAGCCGAGGCGGTCGCCGCGGCGATGCGGCCGCCCGGCGGGATAGCCACCCTCATCCTGCCCGCCGACGTGTCCTGGTCTGACGGCGCCGAGCCTGCCCCCGCGCTTCCGGTCCGGGCACCCGCACCGGTCCCAGAGGACCTCGTCGAATCAGCCGCAGCAACCCTGCGCAGCGGCGAGCCGTGCGTGATCCTGCTCGGCGGAACCGCGGTGCGGCGGCCCGGACTGGACGCGGCCAGCCGGGTCGCCCAGGCGACCGGCGCCCGGCTGCTCGGCGAGACGTTCCCGGCCCGGCACGAGCGCGGCGCGGGCATCCCGGCCCTCGACCGGCTGGCCTACCTGGCCGATTTCGCGGCCGGGCAGCTCGCGGGCGCGCGGCACCTGATCTTGGCCGGCGCCCGCGCCCCGGTCTCCTTTTTCGCCTACCCAGGCAAGCCCAGCTCGCTGGTGCCGGACGGCTGCCAGGTGCACGTGCTCGCCGAGGCCGCCGACGACGCGTCCGGGGCGCTCGCGTCGCTTGCTGAGCTGGTCGCCCCGGACACCAAACCGCTGCCACAGCCACCGCAGCGCCCCGCAATCCCCGATGGTGACCTCACGGCGGAAACAGCCGCTGCCGTTATCGGCGCACTGCTGCCGGACGGCGCCATCGTCTCGGATGAGGCCATCACATCCGGGCTGTGGCTGCCCGGAGCCACTGCGGGCGCGCCGGCCCATGACTGGCTCACCATCACTGGCGGCGCGATCGGCCAGGGGCTGCCGGTAGCCACCGGCGCTGCCATCGGCTGTCCCGGGCGCAGCGTCCTGGCTCTCGAAGCGGACGGCAGCGCCATGTACACGATCTCCGCCCTGTGGACCCACGCGCGGGAGCAGTTGGACATCACCACCATCATCTTCAGCAACCGCTCCTACGCGATCCTGAGCATGGAACTGGACCAGGTTGGAGCGGTCGCCACCGGGGATGCCGCCCGGAGCCTGCTTGACCTGTCCCGGCCCAGCCTGGACTTCACCGCCCTGGCCACAGGCATGGGTGTCCCCGCCAGCCGGGCCAGCACAGCCGCAGAATTCGCCGCCCAGCTTGCGCAGGCGCTCGCCGAACCGGGACCCCACCTCATCGAAGCCGCGCTCCCCCACGCCCTAGGCACGCGCGACATATAAGAGGACACGCCAGGTCCTCAAGGGCGCTGGGAGCAGACGTCAGTGGCGGACTTCCTCGGGCGTCTCGTACCAGCGGACTCGCTCACCGATCCGGCTGCGCATCCGCCACGACCGGGATTTCGGCGCCGCGCTGATGGCCGCCTGCAACGCGCCGACCTGCGCGGCAACGTCGTGTGACGGGTCGGTCAGCGGCTCCTTGCGCTCCTGGAACCAGATCAAGGCTGACGTGCTGGGGATTCCGGTGATCCAGGTTCCAGGGGATGCCACCGCGGTCGGAATCACGATGCTGGCCGGGCTGGGTGTCGGCGTCTACCGCAGCCCGGGCGAGGCCGTCGCCGCGGCGTGCCACCCGGCGGAGCCGGTGCTTCCTGACCACGCCAACCAGGATCGCTACCACGCCCTGTACGAACGCTACCGCGCCGTCGTGGCCTCGGACCTGGCCCGGCCAGACATCGGACCTGGCCAACATTCCGGGCCCGGATCCGTCCCGCGTCCAGAACTCTGATCTGACCTGCGGCAAGGCATCCAGCGATGAGCGTGATCTTTGTTATGCTTCGCGCACTTTGTGGTGCGAGGCTCGCGGTATGCATGTGACTGATTGCCACGCACGGTTCGCCTGACCGCCGGGGCGGGAAGGATGCCCACCATGCCAGTCGTGCAGGCCAATGGCCTTGACATCAACTACCGGATCGACGGCAGCGGCCCTGAGACCATGCTCCTGATCAACGGCGTCGGCGATGATCTCGAAGGCTGGGCGTTCCAGCGCGAGGAATTCGCGGCGGCCGGGTTCCGGGTGGTGACGTTCGACAACCGGGGATCCGGCAGTTCCAGCCATCCCCCCGGGCCGTACCGGAGCCAGCAGATGGCGGTGGACACCAAAGGCCTGGTGGACGCGCTCCAGATCGCACCGCTGCACCTGGTGGGCGTGTCCATGGGCGGGGTGATCGCCCAGGAGTACGCGGCCGCTTATCCAGATGACCTGCGCTCGGTGGTGCTGGCGAACACCTACGCGGCGCCAGATCCTTTTACGTATGCGGCTTTCGAGTCGTGGGCGCTGATCGCGCAAATGGCGGGAATGCCGGTCATGATGCGCCAGCAGGCGCCGTGGGTGTTCAGCTCGTATTTCTATGAGTCGCAGCCGGAAAAGCTCGTCGAATTCCTGACTAAAATGGACCAGACGACACAGCCGGCCAGTTCCTTCGCCGCACAGATCGCCGTGCTCTTGACGCATGACGCCACGGACCTGCTTGACTCCATCGATACGCCGGCGCTGGTCATCGCTTCGGCGGATGACATCATCATCAAGCCCGCGTTGTCCCACATCCTTTACGAGGCGCTGCCGAACGCCACCTGGGAGCTGATTCCGGGTGGCCACGCGACGTTCGTGGAAGATCCGGCGATCTGGAACCAGATCGTCCTCGAATTCATCAGCAGGCACCGGCCGGGGGAGCACCGGTCCAGCGCCGAGACCCCGGCGGAGAACGAGGCTTCAGCGGAGGCAGCCCGCGCTGAAGAAGCCCCCGCGGAAGAAACCACGGCGGAGACCGAAACCCAGGCAGAACAAACCCAGCCAGAAGAAGGCCCGATAGAACAGAGCGCTGACGTTCCGACGGAACAGTAAAGGATTATCTGGTGACGATCTCCCTCAAGGACACGTTCGGCACCAGGCGCAGGCCAGGGTCCCGGTGTCAGCCTCGATCACGCCACCCGTACTGTGGCTGCGGTGGACGCGGCGCCGCTCTTCCTTCCTTATCTCGGCGACGGGGAACGCGACGACCCGTCGATCCGCACCGGGTTCGTCGGACTCTCGGACCGGCATGACCGGGCGGCGCTCGCGTTCGCGGTAGTAGAAGGGGTAGCACTGGGGGTGCGGTCTGTCTTGCAAGTACTGGAGGACTCAGGGTCACCGCTGTCGGAGCTCAGGGTCGGCGGCGGCGGGGCCAAGCTCGATCTCGCGGGGCAGTTGAAGGCCGATCTCCTCGGCCGCCCGGTGCTGCACCTCGATCTTGACCCGGCGGGATTCGGCGCCGCGATGCTCGCGGCGGCGGCCGCCGGGATGCCGCAGGAGGCACG
>CAYPQM010000227.1:0-8296 GCA_964412845.1 uncultured Streptosporangiaceae bacterium | reverse complement strand
CACCTGGTCGCCGGTGAGCATCCGCCAGCCGCCGCCGGCCGCCGGGTCGGGCACGGCCACGGCCAGCCGGTCGCCGTCCGGGTCGTTGGCCAGCACCAGGTCCGCGCCGAGCCTGCGGGCGTCGGCCAGAGCCAGGTCCAGGGCTCCCGGTTGCTCCGGGTTGGGAAAGGCGACGGTCGGGAAGTCGGGGTCAGGGTCGGCCTGCGCCTCGACCACGTGCGGCACGGGGAAACCCGCGTGCTCGATCGCCCGCACGGCCAGGCGGCAGGCGATGCCGTGCAACGGCGTGTAGACGATGCGGAGCGGCTCGCCGGTGGCGGCAGGCCTGGCCCCCGGGGATCCCGCGATGGCGTCCAGGTAGGCCTGGGCCACCTCATCGCCCTGGTGAATGACCAGCGCGTTGCTGCCCGTCCGGGCCGGGATGCGGGACAGTGGGCCAAGGGCGCGGATCGCGGCCTCGATCTGCACATCGGCGGGCGGCACTATCTGCGCGCCGTCACCGAGATAGAGCTTGTAGCCATTGTCCGCCGGAGGGTTGTGACTAGCGGTGATCATGATGCCGGCTCCGGCGGACAGGTGCCGGACCGCGAAGGCGAGCAGTGGTGTGGGGCTGTGCGGCGGCAGCAGGTGGACCCGGATCCCGGCCCCGGTGAGCACCGATGTCACCTCGTCGGCGAACTCGGCTGACCGGTGCCGCGCGTCCCAGCCGACCACCACACCGGCGGTGACCGCCCCCGGCCTGCGCTGTCGCAGCCACCCAGCCAGGGCCGCGGTCGCGCCCCGGACGACCGCACGGTTCATCCGGTTCGGGCCCGCACCGACCGCGCCGCGCAGACCGGCGGTGCCGAACTCCAGCCGCCCCGCGAACCGGTCGGTGAGCTCGGCGCGCGCGGCCACGCTGCGCGCGTCCGTCGCGTCCGGCGGGCCGATGTCGGCGAGCAGTGCCCGCAACTCGGCCCGGTCACCAGGGTCCGGGTCCTCGGCCATCCACGCTTCCGCGCGGGCCCGGAGATCGGCCGGGGTCATGTCATACCCGGGGCAGCATGTCGGCGAGCAGCGCGCCCATCCGGCCGACGGCGGCCTCCCCGGCCGCCACCACTTCGGCGTGGTTGAGCCCGTGCGGCGCCAGGCCTGCTGCGAGGTTGCTGACCAGCGAAATCGCTGCCACCTCGGCACCGAGGTGGCGGGCGGCGATCGCCTCAAGCACGGTCGACATGCCCACCAGGTCGGCGCCCAGCGTGCGCAGCATGCTGATCTCGGCTGGCGTCTCGTAGTGCGGACCGGGCAGGGCGGCGTACACCCCCTCGGCCAGGCCTGGTTCGGCGGCCCGGGCCAGCGCCCGCAGCCGCGGCGAGTACAGGCCGGTGAGGTCGGTGAACCGGGACGGGTACCCGTCGGGCGGCAGCGGGCCGGCCAGCGGCGAGCGGCCAGTCAGGTTGAGGTGGTCGCTGATGAGCACGGGCTGGCCGACCCGGAACCCGTTACGGATCCCGCCGGCCGCGTTGGTCAGCACGATAACCCGGCAGCCAGCAGAGACCGCGGTGCGCACCCCGTGCACCACGGTGGCGGGCGAGTGGCCCTCGTACAGGTGACTGCGGCCGAGGAAAACCAGTACCCGCACGGGTCCGGTGGCCGCGCCCGCGAGGACCACGGAACGGACGCTCCCCACGTGGCCGCCGACAGTTGGCTCAGGGAACCCCCCGAGGTCGGCCAGCGGCACTTCGGCCAAGGCGGAGCCCAGCAGGTCGGCGGCCTTCCCCCAGCCTGAGCCCAGGACCACGGCTACGTCATGAGCGGCCATCCCGGTCAGCCGGGACAACCGGGCGGCACTGGCCGCGGCGGCGGTGTAGGGATCTCCGGCCAGCCAGGTCGATGGGGCGACGCCTAGATTCTCTGTCATGACTTGATGTACGGCTTCCCGTCGGCTCGTGGCGGTCGCCCGCGGCCGACCAGGCCGGCCACGGCGACGATGGTGACGATATAGGGAGTCATCAGCAGGATGTTGGATGGAATCGGCACATTGAGCGTGGACAGGATGGATTGCAATGTGCCGGTGAATCCGAAGAGTAGCGCTGCGGCCACCGCGCCGAGCGGTCGCCAGCGGCCGAAGATCAGCGCAGCCAGGGCGATATACCCCATTCCGGACGACATGTCCTTGCCGAATGCGCCGACCGACCCGATGGAGAGCCAGGCGCCGCCGATCCCGGCGAGCAGGCCGCCGAGGATCACGTTGCGGTACCGGGTCGCGAGGACCCGGATGCCGACCGCGTCGGCCGCGGTCGGGTGCTCGCCGACCGCCCGGACGCGCAGTCCCCAGCGGGTGCTGAACAGCCCGACCTGGACCAGGATGATCATGACGTAGGTGATGTACAAGAAGATCGTCGAATCGAAGAACACCGGCCCGATGACCGGGATGTCACCGAGCAGCGGGATCTTGATGGCGGAAAAGGTCTGCGGCGAGTTGAGCGTGTTCTGGTGCGTGGTCAGCGCGCGGTCGTACAGGTACCCGGTGAGCCCGGAGACCAGCAGGTTCAGCACCACGCCGAGAATGATCTGGTCGACCAGGTAGCGGATCGCGAACACGGCGAGCAGCACCCCGACCAGGCCGCCGGCCAGCGACCCGCTGATCAGGCCGATCCAGAGCACGCCGAACGCGCTGCCTACCACCGCGGCGGCGAACGCGCCGAGCAGCAGCTGGCCCTCGATGGCGATGTTGATGACGCCGGACCGTTCGCAGAGGCAGCCGGCCAGCGCGCCGAGGATCAGCGGGATCGACCCGACGACAGTGTTCTGCAGCAGGTTGACCAGGTTCAGCGGGATCTTTCCCGCGTCGGCCCAGCACAGCAGGGCAATGAGGAAACACAGCAGGACGGCCGCGATCATGCTCTGCTTGACCCGCCGGCCCAGGTCGAGCGCGGCCCGCGCCACGGCGATGGCCAGGGACACGGCGCCGAGCGCGTACGCCGTGCCCGCGGCCGGCACGCGCAGGCTGGGCACGTGCGCGGACGCGCCGGGCAGGGCCAGGGCGAAGGTGGCCTGCCCGTGCCCCGCGAAGTGCCCGAAGACGAGGATGTCGATGAGGCCGCCCAGGGCGAACACGCTGGCGGCGAGTATCCGGCGGTTGGCCTGCACCGGGGCGCGCACCGCGGCGGCCAGCGATGTCATCGGTACCCCCCCGGCGCTCCGGTGCCCGGGCACGTCATCGGTGTCGCTGTCATCCGTTCCACCCCTTGGCGAGAACCTGGCCCTCGCCGGCCGCCCTGGCCTCACGCAGCCGGAACATGGCGCGGACCAGGGGTGGGGCGGCGATGAAGAGCACGATGAGGGCCTGGATGACCGAGACGATGTCCGCCGGGATCTGGGTGACCCCCTGCATGGCGGTGCCCCCCGCGTCCAGCGCACCGAAGAGCAGCGCCGCGAGCACCGTGCCCAGTGGCCTGGCCCGGCCGAGCAACGCCACCGTGATCGCGTCGATCCCGTAGGTGCCGTAGCTCTGGAAAGTCAGCGTGTAGTCGGTGCCCTGGATCACCGCGGACGCCGCCAGCCCGGCGAGCCCGCCGGCGATGAGCATCACCAGGATCCAGGTCCGCGGCACGCTCATGCCCGCGCTGCGGGCCGCGCGTGGGTTCGCGCCGACGGTACGGAACTCGAAGCCGAGCGTGCTGCGGCTCAGCAGCCACCACACGCCCGCCGCCGCCGCGAGCGCGATCAGGAAGCTCGCGTTGATCCGCAGGTCAGGCCCGGCGATGTGCGGCAATTGCGCGTTGCCGTCAATGAACGGGCTGATCAGGTCGGGGCGCCCGGGGCGCTGCATCGCCTTCGTGCCGAGCAGGTAGGAGAGCAGGTAGATCAGCACGTAGTTGAGCATGATGGTGACGATGACTTCGTGCGCCCCGGTCCATGCTTTGAGCGCGCCCACCAGCCAGCCGATGACCGCCCCGCCGACGAACGCGCCGAGCAGGACCACGACGGCGTGGATGACCAGCGGCAGGTGCACCCCGAAGCCAAGCCAGGTGGCGAGCAGGGCACCCGCGATGAACTGGCCGGTGCCGCCGATGTTGAACAGGCCGGCCCGGAAGGCCAGGGCCACCGAGAGCCCCGCGAAGATGAGCGGTGTCGCGTTGACCGCGGTCTCCGACAGCGGGTTGAACACGGCGGCGACCGAGCCGCCGTGGAAAGCCGCCGCCACCGTGTGCGGGTTGAGGATCGAGCCCTGGAACATGTTCGAGTAGGCGGCCGCGCCGCTGTTCCATGCGGCGGCGATCGCGCTGCCCGGCGCCGAGAAGAGCTTCCCCCACGCGCTGAGGACCACTGGGTCGGTAAAGGCGATGAGCAACCCGCCGATCACCATGGCCGCCACGATGGCGAGCACCGTGACGACCACCGAGTTGCCGTGGATGATCGCGTCCAGCACGGCCTGGCCCAGCGTCAGCGACTCGGGCTCGGCGGTCTTCTCCGGCTCCGGGGTCTTCTCCGGCTCCGGGGTCTGCTGGGGCCCGGCCGGCGGCTCGGGCTCGGCCGGCGGCCCGGGCTCGGCCGGCGGCTCGGGTTCAGTCATCGGTTTCTCCGGGATCTGCCCCAGCCATCAGCAGGCCTAGCTCCTCCACGGGTACTGTCGGCGGGCGGATGCCGGTGATCCGCCCTTCGTACATGACCGCGATGCGATCGGCCAGGGCATAGATCTCGTCGAGTTCCGAGGAGATGATCAGCACGGCCACCCCCTGGTCCCGCTCGGCCACGATGCGGCGGTGCACGAACTCGATGGAACCCACATCCAGGCCGCGGGTCGGCTGGCTGGCTACCAGCAGCTTCAGCTCGCGGCCGATCTCGCGGGCCAGGATGACCTTCTGCTGGTTGCCGCCGGACAGGGTGCCGGTGGCCGTGCTGATCGACGTGGTGCGGATGTCGAACTGCTCGACCCGGCTTACCGCGGAGGCCCGGATCGCGTCGAGGTTGAGTGCGACGCCGCTGGCGTACGGCGGCCGGTCGTAGACGTCCAGGACGAGGTTGTCGGCCACCGAGAAGTCGGCGACCAGGCCCTCTTCCTGGCGGTCTTCGGGGATATAGCCGATGCCCGCGCGGAGCCGCTGCCGGGGCGTGTCGTGGGTGATGTCGCGGCCGGACAGCCGCATCGAGCCGCTGGCCGCGGGGCGCAGGCCGAGCAGCGCCTCGCAGAGCTCATTCTGGCCGTTGCCGACCACCCCGGCCACCCCGACGATCTCCCCAGACCGCACCTGGAGTGACACGCCATTCACCGCGAGCTGCCCGTGTTCGCCGTGCACGATCAGGTCCGAGGTATCCAGCACGACGTCACCTGGTGTCGCGGGCGCCTTGTGGACCTTGAGTTCCACGGCTCGCCCCACCATGAGCGAGGCCAGCTCGGCGTCGGTCGCGGTGGGCGGCAGTTCGCCGACCACCTGGCCCCGCCGGATCACCGTGATCGTGTCGGCGATGGCCTGGACCTCTTTGAGCTTGTGCGAGATGAACACGATCGACCGGCCACCGGCCCGCAGCTCGCGCATGATGCGGAACAGGTCCTGCGTCTCATTGGGGGTCAGCACCGAGGTCGGCTCATCGAGGATGAGCACGCTCGCCTCGCGGAGCAGGGCCTTGACGATCTCCACTCGCTGCTGGACACCGACCGGGAGGTTCTCCACGTAGGCGTCCGGGTCGACCTCCAGGCCGAACCGGACCGACAGCTCGCGCACCTCGCGGCGGGTGCGCCGCCGGTCGAGCAGCCCGAAGAGGCGGGTGCGCTCCACGCCCAGGGTGACGTTCTCCGCCACGGTGAACACCGGCACCAGCATGAAGTGCTGGTGCACCATGCCGATGCCGGCGTTGATCGCGTCCTTCGGCGAGCGGAAAGTTACCGGCCTGCCGTCGATCACGATCTCGCCCTCGTCGGGCTGCTGGAGCCCGTAGAGGGTGTTCATCAGCGTGCTCTTGCCGGCGCCGTTCTCGCCGAGCAGCGCGTGGATCTGCCCCGGCTGCACGGCCAGGTCGATGTGATCGTTGGCTACGAGGCTGCCGTAGCGCTTCGTGATCCCTTTGAGCTCGAGCTTCACCGGCCGCCTTTCCTGTGGCGACGGCTGGTGGCCCGAGCGGCGCTCGGGCCACCAGCCGATGGCTTACACCGGGCTCTTCGTCGGTGTCTTGATACTGCCGCTGATGATGCCTGCCTTGATCTGGGCCAGCTCCGACTGGAGCGCGGCCGGGACCTTGCTGGCGAAGTCATGGTACGGGGCGAGCTGCACCCCGCCATTCGCCAGTGTGCCGATGTAGTTGCCGCCCTTGAACGAGCCGCTGGCCGCCGAGGTCACCGCGGTCTTCACCGCCGTCGGGATGCCCTTTTCCACGCTGGTGATGAAGTACTTGCAGTACTGGGCCGCTTTGACGCAGCCGTCGGTGTCCACCCATTCCATGTTCACGTCCTGGCCGTTCTGGTCGGCCTGCTGGACCGCCTTGGCCGCGCCGAGGCCGACGTTGCCGGCCACCGGAAAGATGATGTCCGCGCCCTCGGAGATGAAGGTCTGGGTGGTTTGCTGGCCCTTGGTCTGGTTCGTGAAGTCGCCGGTGAAGCTGCCGTTCTGGGTCTTCTCACTCCAGCCGAGGACCTTCACGTTCGCGTGGTGCTTGGTGTTGTAGTACTGGACACCGTCCCAGAACCCGTCCATGTAGATGGTCACGGTGGGCAGCTTCTGGCCGCCGAAGGTCGCCACCTTGTGGGTCTTGGACATGCCCGCGGCCAGGTACCCACCGAGGAAGCCGTCCTGCACCGTGTTGAACAGCAGCGCGTCGACGTTCTTCAGCGGCGGCGTGTAGTTGTAGTCCACGATCGCGAACTTCTGGCTCGCGTTCGTCTTCGCCGCCTTCTGGGTGGCGTCGCCCATCAGGAAGCCGACGGTGACGATAATCCCGCATTTCTGGCTGACGAACTGGTTGATGTTCGGCACGTAGCTGCTCTCCGACGTGGACTGCAGGTACTGGCCGGTGACGCCGCTGCCTTCCGCCTCCTGGACGCCCTGCCACGACGACGCGTTGAAGGACCGGTCGTCGATGCCGCCGGTGTCGGTGACCATGCACGCCTTGAATGAGGCGGCTGACGCGCTGCTCGATGCGCTGCTCGACGAACCCCCGGATGACGACGAGTTACTGCTGCCGCAAGCGGCGGCGAGGAGCGCCACGACGCTGAGCGCCGCGGCAGTCCGGACGGTCTGTCTCACGGTTACCTCCTTTTCCTGGGCGGTCTGCACCGCCCGTGCGGGCCGAAGGCCCCGACTCTCCGCCCAGCCGGCGAGGGCACCGAGATCCCAAACGCCCCACTCTGGGATGCCCGCAGGTTAGACCTGGCCGGGCGCCCGGGGAAGTCAGCGGGCGGCACGGCGGCCGTGCCGTTGCCAAATCGAAACGCGGTCGCCCCAGCCCGTGACCCAGGGGTATCGCAGTTGCCGGGTAGCTTCACAGACGTGGAGATTGACTGGTCCCGGCTGCGGGCCGCCGCCACCGAGGTGGCGGGGCACGCGTATGCGCCGTACTCGGCGCTGCGGGTCGGGGCGGCCGGCCAGACGCCGGACGGCCGGGTCGTGCTGGGCTGCAATGTGGAGAACGCCTCGTACGGGCTGACCCTGTGTGCCGAGTGCGGGCTGGTCTCCGCACTGCACGCGAGCGGCGGCGGCACGTTCGTCGCGGTGAGCGTGGTGGCCGCTGACGGTGCCCCGCTGCTGCCGTGCGGCCGCTGCCGCCAGCTTCTCCTGGAGGCGGCTGGTCCCGGGTTGCTGATCGACACCGGCACCGGGCCGCGTCCGCTGGCCGACCTGCTGCCCAGTGCGTTTACCGGCACTGACCTGGATACCCGGCGAAGTCACGATGTATGACGCCGTCGAGCTGATCAGGGCCAAACGGGATGCCCAGCCGCTCACCGATGCCCAGATCCGCTGGCTGATCACCGCCTACCTGGGCGGCGACGTGGCCGATGAGCAGATGTCCGCGCTGCTGATGGCGATCTTCTTCCGCGGCCTGGACCAGGCGGAACTGCGCACCTGGACCGCGGCCATGGTGGATTCGGGGGAGCGGCTCGACCTGGCCGCGGCAGGCAGGCCCACCGTGGACAAGCACTCCACCGGCGGGGTCGGCGACAAGGTATCGCTGATCCTCGCCCCGCTGGTGGCGAGTTGCGGCGCTGCTGTCCCGCAACTGTCCGGGCGGGGTCTCGGGCACACCGGCGGCACCCTCGACAAGCTGGAGTCCATCCCGGGCTGGCGGGCCGCGCTCCCGCCGGGCGAGATGCTGACGGTGC
>CAYPQM010000226.1:0-8326 GCA_964412845.1 uncultured Streptosporangiaceae bacterium | reverse complement strand
CCGGGGCGACGTGGTGGACGAGATCGTTCAGCCAGCCGACCAGGCGCTCCGGGGGTGCTCCCGTGATGGCCAGGCCCGCCAGCGCGCCGCGCAGCCGGGCCATCCCGGCCGCGGCCGCCAGGCCGTGCCCGGCCACGTCACCGAGCGCGATCAGGACATGGCCACCGGGCATCTCGGCGGTGATGTACCAGTCACCACCCACCCGGCTGTCCCGGGAGGCCGGCAGGTACCGCACCACCGCCCGCAGGCCCGGCAGGTCGAACGGGCCCTCGTGCAGCGGCAGGATGGCACTCTGCAGCTCCAGCGTGACATGCCGTTCCTGCGCCAGGGCGGCAGCGAGCTTGGCGGGGTCGCCAAGCTCGCTCGCGGGGCGCGGCGAGCGAAGACTCACGGGTCCAGGCATCCGGCCGATCACCCGCGGATGTGCGGGCTCAGCGGTCGTGCCTGGCTCGGGGTGAGCCGGAGAAGCAACGATCTCAGGAGTCATCGCCGTTCGCTTCAGTGAACTTGAGTAGACCTAGCGTGATGCATGGCGGTTGCTCCTGTCTAGATGGTTGGCACACGCCACGATATGACGGCACGCGCCTCGGCGGGGTGCCCATGGTTAGATGGCGCACATGGCGGATGGGCTGGCGGACCTGTACCCGGCCGGACGGCTTGGCCTCGCGGCGGCGGCGGCCGGCCAGGCCGGCCTCGATGCGCTGCTGCTGAACCCCGGGCCTGACCTGCGTTACGTGATCGGCTACGACGCGCAGCAACTGGAGCGGCTGACCTGCCTGGCCATCCCCGCGGATGGCTCCCCGTTCCTGGTGGTGCCCCGTCTTGAGCTGCCCGCGGCGCAGGCATCGCCAGCCGGCGGCCTGGGCGTGGAGATGATCCCGTGGGACGAGACAGACGACCCGTACGCGCTGGTCGCTCAGCGGCTCGGCGGACCGGCGGTCGCCGCGGTCGGCCTGGCCGACCGCATGTGGGCGCTGATGGTGCTTCGGCTGCGCGAGGTGCTGCCGGATGCCCGGCAGGGGCTGGCCAGCACCGCGCTGCGCGCACTGCGGATCAGGAAGACTCCGGCCGAGGTCGCGGCGCTGCGCGAGGCTGGGGCGGCCATCGATCGCGTGCACGAGCGGGTTCCTGGCTGGCTGCGGGCAGGCCGGACTGAGCGGGCGGTCGCGGCGGACATCGCGGAGGCCATCGCGGCGGAGGGACACGCGCGGGCCGACTTCGTCATCGTCGCGTCCGGGCCGAACGCGGCCAGCCCGCACCATGAGGCATCCGGGCGGGTGATCACTCGCGGCGACGTGGTGGTGATCGACATCGGCGGCACCATGCCGAGCGGTTACTGCTCCGACTGCACCCGCACGTATGCGGTCGGCACGCCGCCCGCCGACTTCGCGGCCTATTACCCGGTCCTGCGGGATGCCCAGGAAGCGGCGTGCGCCGCGGTGCGCCCTGGCGTCAGCGCGGAGGCGGTGGACGCCGCCGCCCGTGAGCCGATCACCGCGGCCGGCTACGGCGCCCAGTTCATCCACCGGACTGGCCACGGCATCGGCCTGGAGACCCACGAGGACCCCTACATCGTCACGGGCAATACCGAGGTGCTGGAACCTGGCATGGCATTCTCGGTGGAGCCGGGCATCTACCCGGGACCGCACGGGGCCAGGATCGAGGACATTGTCGTGTGCACCGAGCAGGGCCACGAGCGGCTCAACCGGGTCACCCGCGATCTCGTCCTGGTCGCTGGCTGACTTGCTCAAGGGCGCGCGGCTGACAGCCAGAGGGGAGGCCTGATGCGCGAGCTGATCGAGCTCACCCGCGAGCTGGCGGACAAGGAGCTGCGCCCGGTGGCCGCGGCGGCGGAGCACGACGGCCGGTTCCCTCGCCAAGCGTTCCGCATTCTGGGCCGGTCAGGGCTGCTGGGCCTGCCGTATCCGGAGCAGTTCGGCGGCGGCGGCCAGCCGTATGAGGTGTACCTGCAGGTCATCGAGGAGCTGGCGGCCGCCTGGCTGACTATCGGCCTGGGCGTGAGCGTGCATACGCTGGCCTGCTTCCCGATCGCCACGGCGGGCAGCGGGCAGCAGCGGGAGCAGTGGCTGCCGGAGCTGCTCAGCGGTGAGCTGCTCGGCGCTTACTGCCTGTCGGAACCGCAGAGCGGGTCGGACGCGGCCGCGCTGCGCACCCGCGCGGTGCGTGCCGGGGACGGCTATCTGGTGGACGGGGTGAAGTCCTGGATTTCGCACGCGGGCCACGCCGATTTCTACACGCTGTTCGCCCGCACGTCGGGTGAGCCGGACGGCCGCGACCGGGCCCGCGGCATCAGCTGCCTGCACGTGCCCGCCGGCACCGCGGGCGTGGACGCGGCGCCGGCCGAGCGCAAGATGGGCATGCGCGCCTCGGTGACGGCCCAGATGATCTTCGCAGGCGCCCGGCTGCCCGCCGATCACCTGGTCGGCCCGGAGGGCGGCGGGTTCGCGGTCGCTCTCGCGGCGCTGGACTCCGGGCGGCTCGGCATCGCCGCCTGCGCCACCGGCCTGGCCCGGGCCGCACTGGACGCCGCGGTCAGCTACGCCCGTGAGCGGCGCCAGTTCGGCAGGCCCGTCATCGAATTCGAGGGCGTGTCCTTCCTGCTCGCCGACATGGCCACCGGAGTCGAGGCCGCCCGCAGCCTGTACCGGGCCGCGGCGGCCCGCAAGGATGCCGGGCTGCCCTTCAGCACGCAGGCGGCGATGGCCAAGCTGTTCGCGAGCGATACCGCGATGCGCGTCGCCACGGACGCGGTACAGGTGCTCGGTGGCTACGGGTACGTCGAGGACTTCCCGGCCGAGCGCTACCTGCGGGAAGCCAAGGCCCTGCAGATCGTGGAGGGCACCAACCAGATCCAGCGGATGGTGATCGGCCGGGCGCTGGCCCGGGACGGTTAGCGCGCGTGCCGCCGCGGGACGGGCTCAGCCCGCGCTGCCCACCGCCGTCTCCGCCGGGGCCTCAGTGAGCTCAGCCGCACCTGGGTGACCGATGGACAGCGCGCTCACCGGGTCGAAGAACTGAAGGTTCGAGGTGTCCACGGCCAGCTCGAACGGCTGGCCTGAGCGCACCCGGCTGCGGGCCGCCACCCGGCCGGTCCACAGCGACTTGCCCGAGGCGAGCACTATCGCGGCACCGTCCTCGGATTCGTCGATGATGTCGCTGATGCTCGCGTGCCGCACGGGCGCGGCGTCGATCGAGAAGATGACGTGGATCTCGCTGCCGAGTTCCTCGGTGACGTCGGCGTGCACGGACATCCTGGCCCACCCGCTGTCGGCCAGGCTGGCGTCCTCGAAATCCGACGGCCGGACACCGAGGATCACCTCGCGGCCGAAGTAGTTGGCCAGGCCGGGCTTGGCGTCGATGATCGCCGAGCTGAGCGGCAGCTTGTGGCCGGCGAAGGTCACCGCGGGACCGCCATCGCGGACCAGTTCGGCCGTGACGAAGTTCATCGCGGGGGAGCCGATGAAGCCCGCGACGAACAGGTTGACCGGGGCGTCGAACAGCGCCTGCGGGGTGTCCACCTGCTGCAGCTTGCCGTCGCGCATCACGCATACGCGGTGCCCGAGGGTCATGGCCTCGACCTGGTCGTGGGTCACGTAGACCGTGGTCACGCCGAGCCGCTCATGCAGTTGGGTCAGCGAGGCACGCATGGAGACCCGCAGCTTGGCGTCCAGGTTGGACAGCGGCTCGTCCATCAGGAACGCCTGCGGCTCCCGGACGATGGCCCGGCCCATCGCGACCCGCTGCCGCTGGCCGCCGGACAGCGCGGCCGGCTTGCGCGCCAGGTACTGCTCCAGGCCGAGCATCCGGGATACCTCGGTGACCCGGCGCTTGATCTCGTCCTTGGGCGTCTTGCGCTGCTGCAGCCCGAAGGCCAGGTTCTGCTCCACCGTCATGTGCGGGTACAGCGCGTAGTTCTGGAAGACCATGGCAATGTCGCGGTCCTTGGGCGGCAGGTCGTTCACTACCCGGCCGCCGATCGAGATGGTCCCCGAGCTGATCTCCTCCAGGCCCGCGATCGACCGCAGCGCGGTCGACTTCCCGCACCCGGACGGCCCGACCAGGACCATGAACTCGCCGTCCCTGATCTCCAGGCTGAGCCCGTCCACTCCCTTGACGCCGCCGGGGTAAACCTTGTCCACGTGGTCCAGGACGATCTCGGCCATCGCTGCGCTCCGTCGCTGTCAGCGCGGCACCGCCCGCTACGGAACCGCTTGGCGGGCACCGCGGGTGCCGCGCCGCGACCGCGGTGCTGGCATCGGTGCCCTTCTCGGCCGGAGCGTATCCGGCACATCGGGCCAAGGTTAATAGGGCGTCACATCCTGTTACGCGAACGTAAAGCCCGTTATCAGGCCGTTATGCCTGGTGAGCCGCGCACACCGCCGGGGAGACTACCGTGACGGAGTGGAAGAGATCGACCGTAAGATTCTCGCGCTGCTGTGCCGCGACGGCCGGATCAGCTTCACCGAGCTGTCCCGGCAGACTGGGCTCTCGGTGTCGGCGACCCATCAGCGGGTGCGCCGGCTGGAGCGGCGCGGCTTGATCAAGGGCTATGCGGCCGTCATTGACCCAGCCGACGCGGGCCTGCCGCTCACCGCTTTCGTATCGATCAAGCCGTTCGACCCGGCGGCGCCGGACGACGCACCGCAACGGCTCGCCCACCTGGCCGCCATCGAGGCCTGCCACAGCGTGGCGGGGGATGAGAACTACATTCTCAAGGTCCGCGTGGCCACACCGACGGACCTGGAGAACCTGCTGCAGGAGATCCGCGCTTCCGCCGGAGTGTCCACCCGGACCACGATCGTGCTCAGCACCCCGTACGAGAACCGGCCGCCTGACCTGTGACGGCTGACCTGTGACCGGCTGGCTAGCGAGGCTGGCTGGCCGCCCGGGTGCCCGCGCGCAGTCCGTCGAGCATCAGCCCTAGCAGCCGTTCGGCCTGCTCTGGGTTTTCCGGCGCGCGCTCGGTCGCCACAGTGATCGCGTGCGAGAGCCGCATGACGTCCGTGGCGTCCACGTCGCGCCGGATCTCGCCGGCCTCCTGCGCGCGGACGAGCAGCGACTCAACCGCGCGGCGGATCTCCGTGCTGCAGGCCGAGAAGATCTCCGACGTCTTGTCCATGGTCGCCAGCATTGAGGTGACCAGGCTGCGCTTGGTGGTGCTGAACGCGATCATGCCGCGCAGCCAGGTGCCGAGCGCGTCGCCCGGCGACGGCTCGCTGAGCAGGCCGGCCGCCAGCGTGCAGAGCGCCTCGACCTGATCGCGGTATACCGACTCCAGCAGCGCCTGGCGGGTCGGGAAATGCCGGTAGAGCGTGCCGATCCCCAGCCCGGCCCGCCGGGCGATCTCCTCCAGCGAGACGTCGTCCGCCCCGTGCTCAGTGAAGGCGGCCAGGGCAGCGGACAGCAGCAGGTCCCGGTTGCGGCGTGCGTCCGCGCGCATCGGGCCGGGCGCGCGGGCCGGCAGGTCAGTCGTGCTCATCGGGTCAACTCTATGGGGTTGCGAACCGGAGGATGCCTCCGTATAGTAACGGAGGTGTGCTCCGGATACTTCCGGAGACTACCTCCGCTGCGCCACTCACGCCACCCCCGGGAGTACTTCTGTGTCCGCTTCACCCACGTCACCGCCGGCCGTCCTGCGCCGCCCGGGCCCGGCCCCGCGCCGCAGCCGCCCCGGCATCGCGCTGACCATCGTGCTCGGCGCCCAGCTCATGGTCATCCTGGACGCCACGGTGGTGAACATCGCGCTGCCCAGGATCGCCGGTGGCCTGCATTTCTCCGCCACCAGCCTGTCCTGGGTACTGAACGCCTACTCGCTGACTTTCGGCGGCCTGCTGCTGCTCGGCGGCCGGGCCGGTGACATCCTCGGCCGGCGCCGGGTCTTCCTCGCCGGGATCGGCCTGTTCACGCTCGCCTCACTGGCCGGCGGCCTGGCGACCTCCGCGGGCTGGCTCATCGCGGCCCGTGCCGTGCAGGGCAGCGGGGCGGCCATCGCATCCCCGGCCGCGCTGTCCCTGGTGGTGGCCGCGTTCCCGGAAGGCCACCAGCGGAACCGGGCGCTTGGCCGGTATTCGGCCGTGTCGATGGGCGGCGCATCGCTGGGCCTGGTCCTCGGCGGCCTGATCACCCAGTGGGTGTCCTGGCGATGGGTCTTGTTCATCAACGTGCCGATCGGCATCTTCGTCGTGCTCGTCGCCCCGGTGTTCATCGCCGAGACCCCCCGCCAGCCGGGCCGCTTCGACCTGACCGGAGCGCTTACCTCCATCACCGGCATGGCGGCGCTGGTCTACGCGTTCATCCGGGCCGCCGCGACGGGCTGGTCGGACCCCCTGACCCTCGGCGCGCTGGCCCTGGCCGCCGTCGCGCTCGGCCTGTTCCTGCTCACTGAGGCCAGGGCCAGGCAGCCGATCACGCCGCTCCGGCTGTTCGCCGACCGCAGCCGGTCCAGCTCCTACGCAGCCAGGCTCTTCCTGGTCGCGGGCATGTTCGGGATGTTCTTCTTCCTGACCCAGTTCCTCCAGGACATCCTCGGTTTCAGCCCCCTGCGGGCCGGACTGGCGTTCCTGCCGCTGACGCTCATCGTCTTCGCTGTCTCCCGGCTGTCCGCGCGCCTGCTCGGCCGGTTCGCAGCCGGCCCGCTGAGCGCGGCGGGCACCCTCCCGGTCATCGCCGGGATGGCCTGGCTCTCGCACATCTCGCCCGGCACCGCCTACCTGCCCGGCGTGCTCGGCCCGATGCTCCTGTTCGGGTTCGGGCTGGGGATCGCCTTCGTGCCACTGACCACGGCGGCGCTCGCCGGTGTCCGGCCGGAGGACTCCGGTGCCGCGTCCGGCATGGTGAACGTGACGCAGCAGGTCGGTGGGGCGCTAGGGCTGGCTGTCCTGGTCACCGTCTTCGGCGCGGCGTCCCGCGGCGTGGCGCGGCATGCCCAGGCGGGCCTGACCGGGATCGCCCGGGCCCATGACGTGCTGGCGGGCGGCATGGCCCATGCCTTCGCCGTGGCCACCATCTTCGACGTGTGCGCGCTGCTGGTGATCCTGGCCGGGCTCACCAGGCCGGGGACGGCACGGCCGGCCTCAGCAGCCCGCGGTGACCATCCGCAGCGACACGCCCGGCGGGACTGAGGTGCCTGGGTGCACGATCGCGGCCGTGCCGCCGTACGCCCGGGCGGCATCCGCGATGTGCGCGGTGTCGGTGATATCTGTGCCGGAGGTGGCGACGATGGTGGCACCTTCCAGGAGCGCCAGATCGACGAGCACGCTGTAGGCCCGGCCCGCCCCGGCGGGCGGGGCGGTGATCACCACATCCTGGCCGCTCATCGGCGTTGCCGCCGCCAGCGTGCGCAATCTCCCGGCCAGTTCGTCGTGGGTCAGCGGCATCCGGCGCAGCCGGCCGTCCGGTCCGATGTCATACGACAGCAGGGCAAGCTCTCCCGCGGCACACCAGGCCGGCTGCTGGGAACCCCTGGAAAGCAGCGAGCCAAACGGATCCGTCTCAGGCTCATCACCGAACGATATGACTTGCCGCACCCAGGAACGCTCCGCCGCGGCCAGCACCGCCGGCACCAGGGGAGGCCCGGTGATGATCAGCCGCGCGCCGCAGTCACTGAGCTGCGCCGCCATCCCGGTCACCGGGGACGCCCCGCAAATCGGCGAGGGCACGGCGCCGACCGCCCGGATCGCGTGCACAGCGAGGGCATAACTCGCCGCGTCGGGGACGCAGACGCCCACAGCATCCCCCGATCGGACGCCGCGCCAGGCCAGCCCGGCCGCCGACGCCTGCACCATCCGGCCGAAATCCGCATAACTGAGCCGCTGGCCCGGGCTGAGCACCGCCCCTCCCACCAGGGCAGGTTTGTCACCGCGGGCCGCGGCCACGTTCAGCAGCCGCTGCGTGACGGTGGCATGAGAAGCTGGCGGGTCCATGATCGTCATCACGTGCCCTCCTCGTCTACCCTGACTCCTCCGGCCATCCCCCTCCTGACGGCCGGAGGAGCCCTGGCTCCATATCCAGCGGTTCCCAGCTAGCCGCGCGCGGCCCCCGTATCACGCGCGACCAACCCGGAACTATGGGCCTGACGATAGGGCTCAGGCGGCCGGCCGCACATCCGCCGATGTATGCATAGCGGTGTGTATCCCTGGCGCGGGATTGTGTAGAGGCGCGGCGGATATGTAGGTGCCCGGGGAGTATGTAGGCCGGGGGACCGGGCGGGTCAGTCGGCCGCGCCCGGCTCGCGCCCGGCCATCCACGCCGCGACCTGCGCCCGGGAGCTGAACCCGAGCTTGGTCAGGATGTTGGCTACATGCCG
>CAYPQM010000225.1:0-8364 GCA_964412845.1 uncultured Streptosporangiaceae bacterium | reverse complement strand
AGATGTTCGTGTGACCGTGCGTGATCAGCGAGTTCCGGTTGCTGACGTAGTTCTGGCCGGCCATCCCGGCGAGCGCGTGGAGGCGCAGATGAGTCCCTGACGACCGGTGACCTGGCCGCGATCGACGTTCACGTGCACGCCGAGGTGTCCAGCAGCGGGGCCGGCTCGCTGTCCGACGAGCTTGAGCAGGCGTCCAACAGCTACTTCAAGATCGAGGACGCGCGGCGCCCGACGCTGCCGCAGATCGCCGCATACTACCGGGAACGGCGGATGGCCTGCGTGGTGTTCACCGTGGACGCCGAGTCCGCGACCGGGCAGCCGCCGGTGCCCAACGAGGAGATCGCGGAGGCGGCCGCGGCGAACCCGGACGTGATCATCCCGTTCGCCTCGATCGACCCGGCCCGGGGCCGCGCCGGGGCCAGGCAGGCCCGCGTGCTGGTCGAGCAGCATGGCGTCCGCGGCTTCAAGTTCCACCCCAGCGTGCAGGCGTTCTACCCGAACGACCGCGCGGCGTACCCGCTGTATGCGGCGATCGAGGAACTCGGCGTGCCCGCGGTCTTCCACACCGGGCAGACCGGCATCGGCGCCGGGGCGCCCGGCGGTGGCGGGATCCGGCTGAAGTACTCCAACCCGATGCTCATCGACGACGTGGCCGCCGACTTCCCCGGGATGCCGATCATCCTGGCGCACCCCTCGTTCCCGTGGCAGGACGAGGCGCTGGCGGTCGCGACGCACAAGCCCACCGTGCACATCGACCTGTCCGGCTGGTCGCCGAAGTACTTCCCGCCACTGCTGGTCCAGTACGCCAACTCGCTGCTGCAGGACAAGGTCATGTTCGGCTCGGACTATCCGCTGCTCACCCCGGACCGGTGGCTGGCGGACTTTGACAAGCTGCCGATCAAGCCCCAGGTACGGGAAAAAATCTTGAAGCATAACGCGGCCCGGCTGCTGGGCCTGGCTGCCACCTGACGGAGGATACCGGCATGACCACGATCATGAATGGCCTCGATGAGCTCAAGGCGCAGGCGGGCGCGGATCTCGGGCGCACCGGCTGGCACGAGGTCACCCAGGAGCGCATCAACACCTTCGCTGACGCGACCGGCGACCACCAGTGGATCCACGTGGACACCGGCCAGGCCGCGGCCGGCCCGTTCGGCACCACCATCGCGCACGGGTACCTGACGCTGTCCATGGTCATCCCGCTGTTCAGCGAGCTGCTGGAGGTCCGGGGGATCAGCATGGCCATCAACTACGGGCTGAACAAGGTCCGGTTCCCCGCGCCGGTCCCGGTCGGATCGCGGATCAGGCTGGCCGCCGCGCTCGGCGCGGTCGAGGACGCCGGGGTCAACGCGGTCCAGGTGGTGGCCGATTTCACGATAGAGATCGACGGTGCGGCCAAGCCCGCGTGCGTCGCCCAGGCCATCTACCGCTATTACGGCTGAGGCGACCCGGCGGGTGCCCCCGGGATGGTGGCAAGCCGCTGCATCAGCGCGGCGAAGTCCTCGAACGAGAGGCTCTGCTCGGCGCCCGGCAGCGCCTCGGCCGGCTGCGGATGGACCTCGATGAGCAGGCCGTGCGCGCCCGCGGCGCGCGCCGCCCAGGCCATCGGCGCGACGTAGCGCGCGGTCCCGGTGCCGTGGCTGGGATCGACCACGACCGGCAGGTGGGAACGCTCGCGGACCACGACGACGGCCGACAGGTCGAGGGTGTTGCGGGTGGCGCTCTCGAAGGTCCGGATGCCCCGCTCGCAGAGGATCACCTGCTGGTTGCCCTGGGCGACCACGTACTCGGCGGCCGCCAGCCATTCGTCGATGGTGCTGGACAGCCCGCGCTTGAGCAGCACCGGCCGGTCAACCTTGCCCAGCTCGCGCAGCAGGTCGAAGTTCTGCATGTTGCGCGCGCCGACCTGCATGATGTCGGCGGCCTTCGCCATCCGCTGCACCTGGTCGACCGCCATGACCTCGGTGACCACCGGAAGGCCGGTCTCGCGGCCCGCCGCGACCAGGAGATCGAGCCCTTCCCAGCCGAGTCCCTGGAATGAGTGCGGCGACGTCCGGGGCCGGAACACGCCGCCCCGCAGCACGTGCGCGCCGTGGTCACGGACGAATCGCGCCGTGGCGCTGATCTGCTCGCCGCTCTCGACCGAGCACGGCCCGGCCATCACGACGAAGCCGTCACCGCCGATGAGCGTGTCGCCGATGCGGATCACCGTGCCCGGCTGCCGGGCCGCCCGGCTGACCAGCTTGTACTGCCTGGACCGGCGCGGGGCCGGCTCCTCGGCGGCGACGGCCTCCAGGGTCTCGGCCGGGGACTCGGCGTCCTGCGGGCCGGGCAGGCCGCCCGGGCGGGCCCGGTGGCGCAGCGCTTTCGCCGGGTAGCTGCCCAGGACCTTGATGTACAGCGCGGCCGACCGTAGTTCGTCGATGGCGGCCGCGGTCCGCGGGTCGGCGATGTTGCCCTCGAAATCCAGGAAGAACACGTACTCCCACGGCCGGCCCGGACGCGGCCGGGACTCCAGCTTGGTCATCGAGTGGCCGCTCCCGGACAGCACCTCCAGGCAGCGCAGCAGCGCGCCTTCCTCGTGCCGGGTGGCCAGGATCAGGCTCGTCTTGCAGGGGATCCGGACGTCGACGGCGGTCGCGGCCGGGGACAGCACGACGAACCGGGTGTAGTTGTTCTCGGCGTCCGCGATGTCGCGGCGCAGCACCACGAGGCCGTACGCGGCGGCGGCCTCCGGCGAGCCGATCGCCCCTATCCGCGGATCGTCGGAGTCCGCCACCGCCTGCATCGCGCCGGCGGTGTCGAAGTAGCTCGTCGGGGCCACCTGCGGCAGCGACTGCAGGAACTGCGCGCACTGCTCGAGGCCCTGCGGGTGGGACAGGATCTGGCTCAGCGAGGAGAGCGGGACATCGGAGGTGGCGGCCAGGCAGTGATCGACTTTCCAGGTCTCCTCGCCGACGATGAACAGCGGGTGCTCGCGCAGCAGGGCGTAGACCTCGTTGATGCTCCCGGCGGTGGTGTTCTCTATCGGCAGCACCGCGAGATCGGCGTCCCCGGCCAGCAGCGCGCCGGCCGCCTCGCGGAATGTCCGGAAGCCGGTCAGGTCGCCGTCCAGCCCCCGCCCGGCCAGGTATTTCTGCGCGGCGGCATGGCTGTACGCGTGCGGCGCGCCCTGGAAGGCCACGCGGACGTAGCCGCCCTCGTCACCGGTCAGGTGCCGGGCCTGCTGCGCCACCGAGTCGCTGATCAGCTCGCGGAAGATCCGGCGCACCAGGCTGGCGGACACGCCGAGATCCCGGGCGACCGCCTCGACGCTGTCCAGCACCCGTCGTTCTCGCTCGGTGTCCTGGATGCCTGCCGCGCCACGCTCTTTCACCTTCGCGATGGCCGCGATGACCTCGTGGCGCTGCGCGATCAGCCGCACGATCCCGCTGTCCACTTCGTCCAGGCTCTGCCGCAGGCCCGCGATGTCGGGGGGTTGCTCGCTCACTCTCGCTGCTTCCAGTCAGTTCCGGCCGGTGCACCACGGCCCGTGCCCAGGTGCCCGTCCGACCCTACCGGTGCGGATCCACCAGCCGGATGACAGATCGCGGACCGCGCGCATCCCGCTTGACGGCCGCGCGGACCGGTCGTATTGTTTAACTATGACTATAGATAAAGGGTCTATTGCTGCGGGCGGGATGCCGCGCCGCCCGGGGGAGCGGGCCGCCGGGTCGCCGATCGAGTTCCGGCTCGATCCCGGCTCGGGGGTGCCCACCTACCTGCAGCTGGTCCAGCAGGTCGAGCAGGCGCTGCGGCTCGGCTACCTGGCGCCGGGCGACCAGCTCCCGACGGTGAAGGACACGGTGGCCTCGCTGGCCATCAACCCCAACACCGTGCTCAAGGCCTACCGCGAGCTTGAGCACCGGGGCCTCGCGGCCGGCCGTCCCGGCCAGGGCACCTTCGTCGAGGGCACCCTCGGCAAAGTCGGGCTGCCCGAGCAGACGGAACTGCGCCGGGGCCTGCTCGGCTGGCTGCACACCGCGGACGCGGCGGGCCTTGATGAGGCGGGCATCGTCGCGCTGTTCACCAGCGCCCTGCGGGATTTCCATGACCGCCGCGGCAGCCAGGGCCACCGCCGCGGCGACGGCAAGCCCACGGAGGGCGTCGCATGAACGCCATCGAGGCATCGGGCCTTGGCAAGCGGTTCCGCCGCACCTGGGCGCTGCGGGACTGCAGCCTGGCCATCCCGGCCGGGCACGTGGTCGCGCTGGTCGGCCCCAACGGCGCGGGCAAGACCACCCTGCTGCACATGACGGTCGGCCTGACCGCGCCGACGGCCGGCGCCGTCACCGTCCTGGGCGGCCAGCCCGCCGGGTCACCGGGCGCGCTGGACCGGGTCGCGTTCGTGGCGCAGGACGCGCCGCTGTACAAGAACCTGCCGGCCGCCGACATGCTGCACCTGGCCCGCAACCTGAACCGGGACTGGGACCAGGAGTATGCGGAAGGCCGGCTGGATGATCTCGGCATCCCGCTGAAGCGCAAGGTGGGCAAGCTGTCCGGCGGCCAGCAGGCCCAGCTCGCCCTCACCGTGGCCCTGGCCCGGCGGCCCGAGCTGCTGATCCTCGATGAGCCGCTGGCCATGCTGGACCCGCTGGCCCGGCACGATTTCATGGCGTCGGTGATGGCGGCGGTCGCCGAGGACGGCGTGTCCGTGGTGCTGTCCTCGCACGTGCTGGCCGAGCTGGAACGGGTCGCCGACTACCTGATCGTGCTGGCCCGGGGGCAGGTGCAGATGGCCGGGGAGGTTGACGAGCTGCTGGCCGGGCACCGCGTGCTGACCGGGCCCGCGAGCGAAACCGATGACCATATGCAACGGATGAGCGTCGTGAACTGCCGCCGCGCCGGTGCCCAGTCCCACCTGCTGGTCAGGACGGCGACGTCGGCGGATCCGGTGCCGCCCGGCTGGCAGCCGCACGACGTTGGCCTCGAGGAACTCGTTCTCGCGTACCTGCGCGAGCCCGGTGCCTCGGCGCTGCCCGGACCCGTCGCCGTGCACGCCGGGCACAGCGCGGGTGGCCCGGGCCACGGGAGGCCGGCGTGACCGCGCTGACCGCGCCTGCGGTACGGGGCGGCAGGCGGCCCGGGCCATGGACCCGGCTGGCCTGGGTCACCTGGCGCCAGCACCGGTTCATGCTGGCCGGTGTAGCCGCCCTGCTGGGCGGCCTCAGCCTGTACCTGCTGATCATGGGGCTGAAGATCCGCAGCGCGTATGCCAGCGTGGCCGCCTGCCATCCAGCCACGTCGGCGGGCTGCGAGACGCTCGCCAGCCTCAACGCCGGCTACCACAGCACGGCCCAGACCTTGTCGGGCCTGCTCCAGGTCGTTCCGGTGCTGGTCGGGGTGTTCGCCGGGGCGCCGCTGCTGGCCCGCGAGCTGGAGACCGGCACGTTCCGGTTCGCCTGGACCCAGGGCTGCGGGCGGCTGCGCTGGGCGACCACCAAGCTGACGCTGCTCGCGGCGGCGCTGACCGCGGCCGCGTGGGCGTTCAGCGTGCTCTTCTCCTGGTACTACCACCCGTTCTTCGTCGAAGGCTTGGACGGCGTGCTCGCCCCCCAGCTTTTCGACCTGCGCGGGGTGGTCTACGCCGCCTGGACCCTGGCTGCCTTCGCCATCGGCACGCTGGCCGGGACGGCGATCAGGCGCACGGTGCCGGCCATGGCCGCGTCCCTGGCCACCTGGGCCGGGCTCGACCTGGCCACCGCGCTATTCCTGCGCAAGCACTATGAAGCGCCACTCATTTCCCGGGGGGCCGACGCCGGCCTCCGCAACGCCTGGGTGGTCAGCCAGTGGTTCACCGGGCCGGACGGCCAGCAGGCGAGCCAGAACACGATCCGCGCCGTCATGCAGCAGGCACCGGCCAGGGTCCGGGAGTCACGGGACGTGAGCGTGCCCCTGGCCTGGCTCGGCCAGCACCACTACACGCAGTGGTGGAGCTACCAGCCGCAGAGCCGGTTCTGGCATTTCCAGTACATCGAGGGCGGCTGGCTGCTGGCCCTGTCCCTGGTCCTCCTCACGGCCACCGTCTGGCTGATCCGCCGCCGCGCGGCGTGACCGCCGCAGGAAAGGTGACTGCACGATGACGACGCTGACTGCGCCGGCTCCGCCCGGCATCCGCCGCCCGGCCGTGCCGTGGGCCAGGCTGGCCTGGGTCACCTGGCGCCAGCACCGGGCCGGGCTGGCCGGGGTGGCGGCGCTGTTCGCCGGGCTGGGCCTGCTGCTGCTGGTCAATGGGCTGGCCATGCGGGGCTCGCTGGCCAGCCTCGGGCTGAACGCCTGCCATCCGGTCAGCGCGCCGCGGTGTGCTACGCAGCTCTCGATCTTCGACAGCGACTACGCCATCTGGCGGAACACGGTGCCCGCCCTGCTGCAGGTCCTGCCGGCGCTGATCGGGGTCTTCACCGGTGGCCCGCTGCTGGCCCGGGAACTGGAGTCGGGCACGTTCCGGTTCGCCTGGACCCAGGGCGCCGGGCGGACTCGCTGGGTGCTGGCCAAGCTGATCCTGCTGGCGGTCCCGGTGACCGGGGCGGCGGCCGCGTTCAGCCTGCTGTTCTCCTGGTGGTATCAGCCTTTCCTCGCCGAGGGCAGCAGCTTGATGGCGCCGGTGATCTTCGATCTTTCCGGCAGCGTCTTCGCGGCCTGGGCGCTGGCCGGCTTTGCCGTCGGCGCGTTCGCCGGCATCGCCATCCGCCGTATCGTCCCCGCGATGGCGGCGGCCCTGGCCGGATGGGCCGGGCTCGCCGTGACGACCGCGCTCTACCTGCGGCCCGCCTACCAGGCCCCGCTGGTCGCCCGCCTGGTCCGCCAGGGCCAGTACCTGATTCCCGCGCGGTCCTACGTCACCAGCGCCTGGTGGATCTCCCCGGATGGCCGGCCGATGAGCAGCTCCGCCGTGAGCAGCCTGATCCAGCGGCTGGAGCGGCAGGGACTGAACCCCAAGGCCTGGGTCATCCAGCATCACTACGGGCAGGGGATCACTTACCAGCCGGAAAGCCGGTTCTGGCCCTTCCAGCTCATCGAGGGCGGCTGGCTGCTGGCGCTGGCCCTGGTCCTCGGCGCGGCCACCGTGTGGCTGGTCCGCCGGCGCGCGGCATGACGCCGGGGTGATCCGTACCGCGCCGGGCATCAGCCCGGCGGGTATGCCAGGGTAGCGGCATGCGGAAATACGTCTTCATGGGCGTGCCGGGGAGCGGCAAGAGCTCCCAGGCGGCCATGCTCGCGGGAGATCTGGACCTGACCCACATCAACGTCGGCGACATCTTCCGGTGGAACGTGCAGAGCCACACCAAGATGGGCGCCCAGGTGCGGCGCACCATGGCCGCGGGCGAGCTCGTCGGGGACGACCTGGCGGAGATGGTGACGGCGGACCGGCTCAGCCAGCACGACTGGAACTACGGGTTCGTCATCGACGGGTTCCCCCGTAACGCCCGGCAAGCCGAGTTCTTCCTGGAGAGCTACGACATCGACAGCGTCATCCACCTTGAGCTGCCCGACTCCGAAGTTCGCCGCCGGGTGCTCGCGCGGCGGCTGTGTTCCGGCTGCGGCCTGGACTACAACCTCATCCAGGCCGCGCCGGCCGTCGAGGGCAAATGCGACGTGTGCGGCGGCGCCCTGGTCACCAGGGAAGACGACACTGAGGAGGCGCTCGCCGTCCGGCTCGCCGACTACCACGACAAGACCGACCCGGTACTCGCCCTGTTCCGGCGCAAGGAATATGTCGTCGTCATCGATGCGACACCAGAGAAGGAAGCCGTCCAGCAGGCCATCAGGGACCGGCTGGGGCTGCCCGCCTACCGCCCCAGCCCCTGACCCCCCCCGGAACGTCCCCCGTGCGGATCGTGATCGCCCCGGACTCGTTCAAGGGCAGCATCGGCGCGGCCGCGGCCGCCCGCGCGCTGGCTGCAGGCTGGCATGCGGCCCGGCCCGGCGACGAGGTGATCCAGGTGCCGCTGGCCGATGGCGGCGAGGGCACCCTCGACGTGCTCGCCGCCGCTGTCGCCGGGGCCCGGTGGCAGCAGGCCCGGGTCACCGGGCCGGCCGGCGAGCCGGTGGACTGCTCATGGCTGGGGCTCCCCGGCGGCGTGGCCGTGCTGGAACTGGCCCGGGCCAGCGGGCTGCCCCTGATGACCACCCTGGACCCGCTGGGCGCGCACACCACCGGCCTGGGCGAGGTGATCGGCCGCGCCCTGGACGGCGGGGCCCGGGAGATCATCCTGACGCTGGGCGGATCCGCCTCCACCGACGGGGGGACCGGGGCGCTGGCCGCGCTCGGCGCCCGGTTCCTCGACGGTGCCGGGCGCACGCTGCCGCGCGGCGGGGGCGCCC
>CAYPQM010000224.1:0-8427 GCA_964412845.1 uncultured Streptosporangiaceae bacterium | reverse complement strand
GGATGGTGACGAACTGGGTGAAGTCATCGACGGAGTACAGCGCGCTGGCCGTGTCGGCGACCTGCCAGACGACCACGGCGGCGATCTCGATCGGGTTGCCGTCCGCGTCGTTGACCTTGGCTTGCGCTGACTCCTGGTTGCGGATCCGGGTGGACACCGCGATGCGGCGGGTGAACGGGTTGACCCACTGCAAGCCCGAGTCGCGGATGGTGCCGCGGTAGCGGCCGAACAGCTGGATGACGCGTGCCCGCCCGGGGACGACGGGGGTCAGACCCGCCAGCACGAGGGAGCTGGCGAGGAAGATCAGGACGCAGAGCAGAACCAGCGCCACGGCAGTGCCGTGACCCTGGTGACTGGCCACCACGGCCAGCGCCACCCCGGCCAGCAGCCCGACGATGCCCGCTACCAGCATGCGCAGGCCGGGCAGGAACCGGGCCACGTGCTCGGTCACCTGCCGGGCGGGTGGCGAGGGGACTGCGGCGGCGATGTCCTCGATAGTCATCTGGTGCCTCCTTCGGTTGACGGGCCCGATGACAGATGCTTAGCATAGTGATATCTATTTTATCTGGCAAGGGGCCGCGCCGCGGCGCACCGGGCACGCACCATGACCCGGCCCCGGAACAAGGTGGGAACATGAGCAGCAACGACCGGGCACCCGAACCCGAACTGACCGGCCTGCGGCGGCAGTCCGGTGGCGGGGCGGGGCGGGCGGCCCGCGCCGGGACCGCGGCGATCGAAGCCAGCCACCTGGCCAAGGACTTCGGCGGGCGGGCCGCTGTCGCGGATGTGTCGTTCAGCGTCGCCCGCGGCGAGGTCTTCGGATTCCTCGGCCCCAACGGCGCCGGGAAGACCACCACCGTGCGGACCCTCGGCACTCTCATCGCACCGACCTCGGGCTCGGCGACGGTCGCCGGAATCCCGCTCACGCCGGAGAATGGAGTGGAGATCCGCCGGCGGATCTCGATCATGCCCGAGTCGCCGGGCCTGTATATGCGCCTGAGCGTGACCGAGAACCTCGAGTGTTTCGCTGACCTCTACGAGGTGCCCGACCCGGGCGGCCGCATTGCCCGCGCCCTGCGGGCCGTCAACCTGGCCGACCGGGCCAACGATGCCTGCGGCACCCTGTCCAAGGGCCTGCGCCAGCGGGCCGCCCTGGCCCGGGCGCTGCTCAGCGACCCTGAGGTGCTGTTCCTGGACGAGCCGACCTCCGGACTGGATCCAGTCGCCGCCCGAGACGTCCATGAACTGATCACCGCACTCAGCCAGAGCGGTGTGACGATCTTCCTCACCACGCATCGCCTTGAGGAGGCCGAGCGCCTCTGCGACCGCGTCGCCATCCTGAACACGACACTGCGCACGATCGGCCGGCCCGACGAGCTCCGCGACCAGTTGTTCGCCAGGACGCTCATGGTCAGGACCCTCGTCCCGATCCCCGCCCCGGGCCGCGTCTTCGGCGGCCTCCCCGCCGTCGACAGCTGGCACCAGGACGGCCCCGCCGCCTACGTCCTGGCCGTGTCCGACCCGGCGGTTGCCGCACCGGCCGCCACCCGCGCTCTGGTGGCGGCCGGCGCTGACGTGCTGGCGATCAGTGAGTCGCACCACTCGCTCGAAGACGTCTACCTCGAGCTGGTCAACCAGGACGAGGAGGCGAGCCGGAGATGAGCATAAGCAGGAGGCGCGTCCGGGCCATCTTCCGCAAGGAACTCCGCGAATACCGGCGCAACCGCTCCCTCACCGTGGGGATGGCGATCATCCCGGTGATCTTCTGCATCCAGCCGCTGGTCAACGTCTTCACCCTGCAATCCGCAGCGTCGATCCCGCTCAGGCACGAGCACGTGCTGCTGTACATGCTCGCCATCCCCGCCCTCGTGCCGTCCTTCGTCGCTGCCTACTCCGTGGTCGGCGAGCGCCAGCAAGGGACGCTGGAGCCGGTGCTCACCACGCCAATCCGCCGCGAGGAGCTGCTGCTGGGCAAGGCCCTGGCCGCACTCCTCCCCTCGATCGCCGTCGCCTACCTGGTCTACGGCCTTTTCCTGGCCTGCGTCGAGCTGCTGGCCCGGCCGGGCGTCGCGTCCGCGCTCATCCGTGGTCCTGACCTGCTCGCCCAGGTCCTCTTCACGCCCCTGCTCGCCCTGTGGTCGATCTGGATCGCCATCCTGATCTCCACCCGGTCAGCCGACGTCCGGGTCGCGCAGCAGCTCTCCGCCCTGGCGAGCCTTCCGTCGGTCGCCCTGACCACGCTGATCGCGCTGAACGTCATCAAGGCGTCGCTCGTCACCGCCCTGGCCGCCGGGGTGGCCCTGCTGCTGCTTAACAGGATCGGCTGGCGATTCGTCTCGGCCGCGTTCGACCGGGAGCGGCTCATCACCGGCACCAGGTGAACCGGCCGGGGCCAGCTACCGCCCTCGCCGGGCCCCGGGATCGGCCGGGCCGGAGGCTGCGCGCGGGAGCCAGCCGCGCCGCGCGGCGGCGTCCGTATGCAGGAATGGGCGCAATACCAGCAGGCATCGGGCAGCGTCACGCCGCTGGCGGCGGTCAGACTCATGTGACGTTCAGCACAGTGATCCACCAGATGTCAGCGATCAATGGTGAATCGGGAGCTTCTATGGCGGAACTGCTGATGATCGTGTCGAGTGCTCGGTCGATGACGATGGCCGACGGCAGCGAGCATCCCACGGGTTACTGGGCGGAAGAGGTTCTCGAGCCGTACGAGCGGTTCGCGCGGACCGCGCTGGGCCTGGTGATCGCCACGCCGGACGGGCAGGCGCCGCAGCCGGACCCGTGGGGGCTTGAGCCGTTCTTCCACTACCCGCAGGACGACGAGGACTTCATGCTGTCGGTTTTCCGGAGTTTCGCGCCCGACGCCGATGACATCCGGGTGACCTTCGCCCACTTCAGCGAGCTCAACCTGATCATGGCCCGCCGCGTGTACCAGGCGCTGGTCAGCTCCGGCCTCGATCGGCTCCGGGCCCGGCAGGTGGTCGAGGCGGCCGCCGCCGTGGCGTGGCGCGGCAACACCGACTTCCGTGCCGTGCTCGCGAGCCACGGTGAGGTGAGCAGCCGGCTGTCCCCTGGCCAGCTGGACGAGATCAAGGACGCGGTGTGGCAGGCCAGCGCCGCCAATGCCGAGCAGGTCGCGGCGAAGCTCGCCGCCATTCCCGGGCTGCGCGAGCCGAGGAACCTGGCGGACATGTCCGATGCGGAGATCTCGTCGTTCGATGGGCTGTTCATCCCGGGCGGCCACGGCCCCATGGTCGATCTGGCCGATAACGCGGACGTGCGCCGGGCGCTGCGGCTGCTGCACGAGGCGGACAAGACCATCGCGGCGTTGTGCCACGGCCCGGCGGCGCTGCTCGCCGCGCCGGATGCCGACGGCGCCTGGCTGTTCGACGGCTACAAGATGACCGCCTTCACCGACGAGGAGGAGGACCAGACCCAGGCCGGGCGGATCGGCATGGCCTGGTACCTGGAGAGCGCGCTGAAGAACCGCGGCGCCATCTTCGACGACGGGGACGCGGCCTGGGTCTCGCACGTCGTCATCGACCGGAATCTCATCACGGCCCAGAACCCCGGATCTTCCGAGGCGGCCGCCGACGCGGTGCTGAAGCGACTGGAGGTATGAGCGGATGACCTCGCGCAGCGTGGCGCAGGAATTCTTCGAGGGCATGCAATCAGGGGACACCGGCGCGGTAGCCAAGCTGATGGCACCGGGCGCGTCGGTCTCCCTGGTGCCGCTGGGCATCAGCGGGACGATGGCCGAGGATGGCGCTGACTACCTGCAGCGTCTCACCGAGGCCTTTCCCGACCTGCTGGTGCGGGTCCGCCGGCTGTTCGTCACCACGGACAACGCGGCGGTCGCCGAGATCACCATCGACGGGACACAGGCCGCGGAATTCCTTGGTGCCACCAACCAGGAGAAGCACTTCGACCTGGACCAGAGCTGGATCCTCCAGGTCGGTCCCGACGACCGGATCACCGCGGTCACCGGCTACTGGTGCCAGAACCAGGCCTACCGCCGGCTCGGCGTCAAGCGGCTCGACAAGATCACAATTACGGCACGGTAAAGGGGCGCCTGATGAGCACCGACCTGACATCGACGCCCGTGGCCGGCTCGCCCGCGGCCGGCCTGCCCGGGGCGGCCACGGCCGGGTCCGCTGTGGCCGCGTTCTTCGACGCGTACCGGGTGCGCGACGTCGAGCGCATGGTGGATCTGTGCGCGGACAACGCGACATTCCGTTACGTGCCGTTCGAGGTGTGGGCCCGGCAGCGGGTGATCCGCGGTGAGGGCCAGGTCCGCACCGTCGGAAAGCCGATCTGGACCGCCCTCATCGACGCGTTCCCTGACCTGTCGAACGTGGTGGCCACGATCCGCGCCGCCGACGACGGCAACGTCGCGGCCGAGGTGTCCATCGGCGGCACGCAGGCCAAGGACTTCGGCGTGATCGCCTGCCGCGGCGGCCGCTACGACCTGCCGCACTTGTTCCTCTTCCACGTGGACGGCGACGGCCTGATCGACGACATCGTCGCTTACTGGGACACCGTGGACTGGAAGCGGCAACTCGACTGGCTTGAGGTCGACTAAGCCCGAGGCCACCCGAAGCCATCAGCAGAAAACCTGGCAGGAGGACCTGACCGTGGCACGCATGCCCCGTGAGAAGTGGTACGACATCGCCCGCGATCTCGACTGGGAACTGTCCTATGTGGATTACGAGGCGGTCTTCCCCGAATGGCTGTCCGGGCACGGCAAGATCCCGCGCGAGGCGTGGGCCAAGTGGGACGAGCCCTACAAGGTCACCTACCCGGAATATGTGGCGACCCAGCGGGAGAAGGAGACCGGCGCCTACTCGGTGAAGGCGGTCCTGCAGAAGTCCAAGGTTTTCGAGCAACTGGACGAGGGCTGGAAGTCGGTCGCGAAGATGCACTTCGGCGGGGTGGCCCTGATCGAGGACCTCGCGGTCTACGCGGAGCTGCGGATGGCCCGGTTCGGGCTGGCGGGCGCCTGGCGGAACATGGCCATCTTCGGGTCCCTGGACGAGACCAGGCACACCCAGATCAGCTTGTTCTTCCCGCACGAACTGATCGGCAAGGACCCGCAGTACGACTGGGCGCACAAGGCCTACCAGACCAACGACTGGGCGATCATCGCGGCGCGGGCCACCTTCGACGGCATGATGCTGAACCCGAACGTCATCGACGTCGCGATCCAGCTCCCGTTCACGTTCGAGACCGGGTTCACCAACGTCCAGTTCGTCGCCTTGTCCGCGGACGCGCTGGAGTCTGGCGACATCAACTTCGCGAACATGATCTCGTCCATCCAGACCGATGAGGCCCGGCACTCCCAGCAGGGCGGCCCGACCCTGGAGATCCTGGTCGAGCACGACCCCAAGCGGGCCCAGTGGATCATCGACAAGACGTTCTGGGCGTCCGCCCGGCTGTTCTCGGTCCTCACCGGACCCGGCATGGACTACTACACGCCGCTGGAGATGCGCAAGCAGTCCTACAAGGAGTTCATGCAGGAATGGATCGCGGGCCAGTTCCTCGACCAGATCCAGGACTACGGGCTGAAGAAGCCGTGGTACTGGGACGAGTTCATGGCCGGGCTGGACACCTGGCACCACTCGCTGCATCTCGGCGTGTGGTACTGGCGGCCGACGGTCTGGTGGAAGCCGCAGGCCGGGGTGACCCCGGAAGAGCGTGACTGGCTGCACGAGAAGTACCCGGAGTGGGAGAAGCAGTTCGGCCGGATCTGGGACGTGATCATCGAGAACGTCAACAACGACCGGATGGAGCAGACCCTCCCGGAGACCCTGCCGTGGCTGTGCAACCTGTGCCACCTGCCCATCGGCACGGCCGGTTCCCCGTTCAACGACAAGTACCCGATCCGCAGCTACCCGCTGAAGCACAACGGCTACACCTACCATTTCTGCTCGCGCCCCTGCCGGCAGATCTGGTGGGAGGACCGGGACACCATGCATGACCCCACGGTGATCGAGCGGCTGCTCGGCGGTGAGATCCAGCCGCCGACCGTGGAGGGGATCCTGGGCTGGATGGGGCTCACCCCCGAGGTGATGGGTGACGACGCCTACGGCTACCGGTGGGCGAAGCGGTACCAGAACGGAAACGGGACCGGCCAGCACCCGAATGCCCAGTCCACCGCACCGGCAGGCCAGGAGGGACGATGACCGAGACCCAGGACGCGACCGGGCCTGCTGACCAGGCGGCCGAGGCTGAGCCGGAAGGGCAGCCGGTTCCGGTCAACGCGCTGTTCGAGGACGACTTCGTGATGCAGCTCATCCTCGTGCTGGATACCGACACCATCGATGAGGCAGCGCAGAAGGTCGCGTATCACGTCGTCGGCCGCCGGGTCCGGCCGCGCGATGCGGCCCTGGTGTTCCGGGTGGACGGCAAGGTCATCCCGGGTCACCTGACCGTGGCCGAGGCCGGCATCAGCCCGCTGAGCAGCGTCCTCGTCGGCTGGGCCCGGTGAACGCCCCGGTGAACGCCCCCGTGAGCGGAGCAGTGAGATGAAGAACCCAGTGGGACCGGTCCTGCGGATGTCCGACGATGTGGATGCCATCGTCGCCGCCATCGTGGACGACAATCCCGGCCAGGAGATCGACGTGATCGACCGGGGCGCCTACACCCGGGTCAGCGGTGCGGGCGAGCTCAGGCTGACCCGCGAGTCCATCGAGCGCAACCTCGGGCGGCCCTTCGAGATGCGCCAGCTTGAAGGGCTGATGTCCGCGTTCGCGGGGCGCATCGAGATGACCTCGCAGGAGGTGCGCTGGCGTCTCAAGGGCGCCGCGTCCGCGCCGGCCACGGCGGCCCCGTCAGCTCATGAGGAGTCATCATGACCGATGTCAGCGCCCCGCGCCCGAAGCGGCGGCTGAAGACCTGGAGCGCACTGGGTGACCTGCGGCGCATTCCCAGTGAGTACGAGATCGTCACGCACGGGCTGAACTACACCACGCGCCCGGGCCGGGCGACCGCGCTGGAGTCGAACCCGACGACCCCGATGAACATGTGGTACCTCACCTACCGCGACAAGTCGCCGCTGCAGGCCGCCGACTGGACCGGATTCCGCGATCCGGACGAGATGACCTACCGCAAGTACGTCACGATGCAGGACGAGCAGGAGACGGTCATCGAGGGAGTTCTCGACGAGTACACCGCCGCCGAGCACGACCAGTCGCTGCCCGCCGAATGGGCCCGGTTCCTGTCGTCGGTGTTCACGCCCACCCGGTACCCGGCGCACGCACTGCAGATGTGCACCGCCTACCTGGCCCAGATGTCCCCGTCGTCCTACATCACCAACTGTGCCGTGTTCGCCGGCGGGGACCTGCTGCGCCGGGTGTCGCTGGTGGCCTACCGCACCCGCCAGTTGCAGGACACCGCCGCCGCGGTCGGCACCATCGGCACCGGTGAGCGGCAGATCTGGGAGCGGCACGAGGCGTGGCAGCCGGCCCGCAAAGCACTGGAGAAGCTGCTGGTCGCCTATGACTGGGGCGAATGCTTCACGGCGATGAACCTGGTGCTGCGGCCCACTCTGGATGAGGTGCTGATCCGCCAGGTGGCCAACGTCGCGCACGCCAACAACGACGACCTGACCTGGCTGCTGCTGTCCAACCTGGCCATTGACGCGGACCGCAGCACCCGGTGGAGCACGGCGCTCGCCCAGTACGCGGTGGAGCAGCGGGAGGGCAATCGCGACGTCCTGCGCCGCTGGGCCGACCGGTGGATACCGCTGGCCGATGCCGCCGCGGCTGCCCTGGGCAGTGTGTTCGAACAGTTGCCGACCAGCGGGCGTAACGCGGACACTGTGGTTTCGGCGGCTACCGCAGCCAGGCGGCGGGTGCTGAACGAGGCCGGCCTGGCCGGATGAGCAGGTGATGACCAATGGCGGTCAGCGGGAAGAAGGACTACCGGTTCCTCCGGGATGACCTGGTAGCGGCGGGAGACCTGGCCCGGCTGGTCGACCGGTACGCCGAGTCCGAAGGAGCCAACCAGCACGGCTGGCCCGGGCTCACCTTCTACCGGTTCTCCGCCCCCATCCCGCCGCACTGGGATGAGGTCGTCTCCCTGTCCTACTGCCTGATCGTGCAGGGTTCCAAGCGGGTCCGCGTCGGGTCGGAAGATCATGTCTACGATCCGATGCGGTACCTGGTGCTGAACCGGCGGTCCCGGTTCGAGGTCGAGATCCTGGAGGCGGCACCGGCCCGGCCGTTCCTCTCGTTCGTCCTGCAGATCGAGCCGGAACTGGTGAGCGACGTGCTGTCGACCATGCACCAGCCGATGGCGGCGCTCTACCCCGCGCCCTATTCGGCGCCGGGCGAGGCGCGGCGCGATGCTCACGTGGCGCCCCTGGACGCGCACATCATCGGCGCCACGTACCGCTTCCTGATGACCGTGGAGTCGGAGGTCGACAGT